>NZ_JBWPWJ010000016.1:0-5470 GCF_056590575.1 Porphyromonas sp. C0041D3 | reverse complement strand
TCCCTTATCTATTGTCTCCTCAACAAAGGTAATCTCTTTTTCCTCCCCCTCCCAGCACATCAAAATGCGAATTAGCCATTTCAGCAGACCTTGGACTTCTATCTAAGTGATAGGCAGTCCTGAAAATTCCAATCTCTTTTAGGTCAAGACAATTAGTCTATGGGTTTCGTGTACCGACTTTTTTGTAAAGGCGTTACGTTGTCATAGTTGCTCTGTCGGGTAATACTGTCTATTCACTTCTCCACGATTTGAATTCAAGTATTCACCTGTAAGAAGTTACTAAACCTGTTGGCGGAATTAATTTAGTGCATACTTAATTCTGCCAATGGGCTTGTCGTTAATGAAGTTTACGTATTGCAGAATGGTAAGTGCACTAATTTTGCCAATGATTCTGGCAAACAAACCATTCGTTATTTTCGCGTAGTTCCTGATGACCAAGAACTGGTCTGTAAGTTGTGAGAATATTGTCTCAATCCTCTTTCTTGCCTTTGCAAACGGAATGAATGTCGGTTTCCAATCCTTTTGGTTGAGCCGATACGGACACTCCAGTCTTATGTGTGCGGTTTCGAACAAGTCAAGCTGTACGTCAGCTCCAATATACCCTTTGTCACCATAGATGCTACAGTCGTGATAAGTATGTTTTACATCCTTCATATAATGGAGGTCAGCCACACTTGCCTTTGACAGATCATAGGAATGGATAACTCCACTTAACCCACAGAGAGCGTGTAACTTATAACCAAAATAATACGTGTTCTGCGAAGCACAGAAGCCGAAGTCGGGAGCTTGCGAGAAATTGCCGGCACGCCCCATCTTGCAACGTTTTCCTCTTGCAACCCTACAGACCTCTATCGGCTTGGAGTCAACAAAGAATTGTTCCTCTCCGCCATCCATTTCCATGGCAATCCGCTTGCGCAGTTCCTCACACAGGCCTGACGTTTTCTTCCTGCGGTCATTGAACTGTCTCCTTGATATGAGATTGGGAATGCTGTCCTTGTATTCTTGCAATTTATAGTCGAACAACCACTTCTCACTATCAATGCTCTCGGTCTCTGCCGTCAGGGATAGCGCCACCACTTCCAAATCCGAAAACTTGGGAACAGGACCACGACGTGGAACATTACCCGAATCATTGACGAGATTTTCAGAGAATTGCTTGCATATCTCAAGTATTTTGACGAATTTTGCATAAAGGTTGTACATACGATGGTTTGAACTTAATGTTTTAATCACCACTAAGTTACTAAAAATCAGCGACATGTACAACTTTTTACTCATATTTATCAACTTAAATTAATTCCGCCAACGGGTTTACTAATGACAAAAAAGAAATTGCCCGTTCGTTTTACGGGTCAGCACTTTACTATTGATAAAGTGCTAATAAAAGATGCAATAAGACAAGCAAATATAAGTAATCAGGATACGGTTTTAGATATTGGGGCAGGCAAGGGGTTTCTTACTGTTCATTTATTAAAAATCGCCAACAATGTTGTTGCTATTGAAAACGACACAGCTTTGGTTGAACATTTACGAAAATTATTTTCTGATGCCCGAAATGTTCAAGTTGTCGGTTGTGATTTTAGGAATTTTGCAGTTCCGAAATTTCCTTTCAAAGTGGTGTCAAATATTCCTTATGGCATTACTTCCGATATTTTCAAAATCCTGATGTTTGAGAGTCTTGGAAATTTTCTGGGAGGTTCCATTGTCCTTCAGTTAGAACCTACACAAAAGTTATTTTCGAGGAAGCTTTACAATCCATATACCGTTTTCTATCATACTTTTTTTGATTTGAAACTTGTCTATGAGGTAGGTCCTGAAAGTTTCTTTCCACCGCCAACTGTCAAATCAGCCCTGTTAAACATTAAAAGAAAACAGTTATTTTTTGATTTTAAGTTTAAAGCCAAATACTTAGCATTTATTTCCTGTCTGTTAGAGAAACCTGATTTATCTGTAAAAACAGCTTTAAAGTCGATTTTCAGGAAAAGTCAGGTCAGGTCAATTTCGGAAAAATTCGGTTTAAACCTTAATGCTCAAATTGTTTGTTTGTCTCCAAGTCAATGGGTAAACTGTTTTTTGGAAATGCTGGAAGTTGTCCCTGAAAAATTTCATCCTTCGTAGTTCAAAGTCGGGTGGTTGTCAAGATGATTTTTCTGGTTTGGTGTCGTCTTTTAAGCTGCCGCATAACAAATTAATAATACCAAATAAAAATACGTATAGATTAAAAAAGTTCTTTGTGCTTTTGTCAGGGAACTTTTTTTTCGTAAATTTGCGTTCAATTATGCGGCAGTAATAATATACATATTAATACGAGTTAAGAATCCTGTAGTTTTCCACATGCTACGAGGAGGTATTAAAAGGTGCGTTTCGGCAATGCATCTATTGTAGTATATTATTGCTTAATCAAATGAACATTATAAATTTAGGAATTCTTGCTCACATTGATGCAGGAAAAACTTCCGTAACCGAAAATCTGCTATTTGCCTGCGGAGCAACGGAAAAGCGCGGCAGTGTTGATAAAGGTGACACCATAACAGACTCTATGGATATAGAAAAACGTAGAGGAATTACTATTCGGGCTTCTACGACATCTATTGTTTGGAATGGTGTGAAATGCAATATCATTGACACTCCGGGACACATGGATTTTATTGCAGAGGTGGAGCGGACATTCAAAATGCTTGATGGAGCAGTCCTCATATTATCGGCAAAGGAAGGCATACAAGCACAAACAAAGTTGCTGTTCAAGACTTTGCAAAAACTGCAAATCCCGACAATTATATTTATCAATAAGATTGATCGTGCCGGCGTAAATCTTGAGCGTTTATATCTGGACATAAAAACAAATCTGTCGCAAGACGTCTTGTTTATGCAAACGGTTGTCGATGGAGTAGTTTACCCGATTTGCACCTCAACAGATATAAGGGCAGAACACAAAGAATTTGTATGCAACCATGACGACGATATATTAGAACTATATTTGGCGGATAAAGAAATCTTACCGGCAGATTATTGGAATGCGATAATCGCTCTTGTGGCAAAAGCCAAAGCCTATCCGGTCTTGCATGGATCAGCAATGTGCAATATTGGCATCAATGAGTTGTTAGACGCCATCATTTCTTTTATATTTCCTCCGGCATCAGTCCCAAATAGACTTTCAGCTTATCTTTATAAAATAGAACATGCCCCCAAAGGGCATAAAAGAAGTTTTCTAAAAATTATTGACGGAAGTCTGAGACTTCGAACCGTTATAAAAGTCAATGATTCGGAAAAATTCATCAAGATTAAAAATCTAAAAACCATTTATCAGGGCAAAGAGATAAATGTTGATGAAGTGGTTGCTAATGATATCGCAATTATAGAAGATATAGAAGAATTAAGAATCGGAGATTATTTAGGTGTTAAACCTTGTCTGATTCAAGGATTATCTCATCAGCATCCCGCCCTCAAATCTTCTGTCCGACCAGACAAGCCCGAAGAGAGAAGCAAGTTGATATCCGCTCTAAATGTATTGTTTATTGAAGACCCGTCTCTGTCCTTTTCCATAAATTCATATAGTGATGAATTGGAAATCTCGTTATATGGTTTAACCCAAAAAGAAATCATACAAACATTGCTGGAAGAACGATTCTCCGTAAAGACCCATTTTGATGAAATCAAGACTATCTACAAAGAACGACCTAAAAAGAAGGTGAATAAGATTATCCATATCGAAGTCCCTCCCAACCCTTACTGGGCCTCAATAGGACTGACTCTGGAACCTTTACCGATAGGGTCAGGGGTGCAAATCGAAAGTGAAATCTCCTTTGGTTATCTGAACCATTCTTTTCAAAATGCCGTTTTTGAAGGAATCCGTATGTCTTGCCAATCGGGATTGCATGGATGGGAAGTGACGGATTTGAAAGTAACCTTTACTTATGCCCTTTATTATAGTCCGATAAGTACCCCTGCCGATTTTAGACAATTGTCTCCTTATGTCTTCAGGTTGGCTTTGCAACAATCAGGAGTGGATATTCTCGAACCGATGCTCTATTTTGAGTTACAGATACCACAAGTAGCAAGTTCCAAAGCTATTACAGATCTGCAAAAAATGATGTCTGAGATTAAAGGTATCAGTTGTAATAAAGAGTGGTGTCTTATTGAAGGGAAAGTTCCATTAAATACAAGTAAAGACTATGCTTCAGAAGTAAGTTCATACACTAAAGGCTTAGGCACTTTTATGGTTAAGCCGTGTGGGTATCAAATAACAAAAGGCGGTTATTCTGATAATACCCGTATGGAAGAAAAGGATAAACTTTTATTCATGTTTGAAAAATCAGTATCATCAAAATAATGGAACGATCCAGGAATTTCTATAAGACAATACGGTTGGGGTATATACTTATCTCCGTTCTTATCGGATGTATAGCATATAATAGCTTCTATGAATGGCAGGAGATAGAAGCATTAGAACTTGACAATAAAAAAATAGACGAGTTCCGAAAAGAGATAAACAATATCAATATTCAAATGATAAAATTTTCTCTATTTGGTGAAACAATACTGGAATGGAACGATAAAGATATCGAACATTACCATGCACAGCGTATGGCAATGGACAGTATGCTCTGCCGTTTCAAGGCCACCTATCCAGCAGAGCGCATCGATAGTGTGCGCAGTCTTTTAGAGGATAAGGAACGACAGATGTTCCAGATAGTCCGGTTAATGGATGAACAACAATCTATTAACAAGAAGATAGCCAATCAAATTCCGGTTATTGTGCAGAAAAGTGTGCAGGAACAGTCCAAAAAGCCAAAACGAAAAGGTTTCTTGAGCATCTTCGGCAAAAAAGAGGGAACGAAGCCAACGACAACAACGACTACGCTCCGTTCATCCAATAGAAACATGGTCAACGAACAGAAAGCGCAGAGCCGTCGATTGTCAGAACAAGCCGATAGTCTTGCTGCCCGTAATGCAGAACTTAACAGACAACTGCAAGGATTGATTTGCCAAATCGAAAAGAAGGTACAATCTGATTTACAAAATAGAGAAAGCGAGATAACAGCCATGCGTAAAAAATCATTTATGCAGATAGGCGGCTTGATGGGATTTGTTCTTTTGCTGTTGGTCATTTCCGATATCATCATACACCGTGATGCAAAGAACATTAAACGATACAAACGCAAGACAACGGATTTGATCGAGCAATTGGAACAGTCCGTGCAACAAAATGAGGTACTCATAACCTCCCGAAAGAAAGCGGTACATACTATTACCCATGAGTTGCGTACACCACTGACGGCAATAACCGGCTATACCGAACTTTTGCGGAAAGAATGCAATAGCGGTAATAATGGGCAATATATCCAAAATATACTGCAATCCTCCGACCGTATGCGGGATATGCTCAACACTTTGGGCTAATTCGCATTTTGATGTGCTGGGAGGGGGAGGAAAATAGAGATTACCTTTGTTGAGGAGAGGGATTCAGGAG
>NZ_JBWPWJ010000026.1:0-508 GCF_056590575.1 Porphyromonas sp. C0041D3 | reverse complement strand
TTTGATCCCTTCGATCGTGTATTTGTAGGTGTTGAAATAGGACTCTCGACCGCCCTTCTCCTTCCACCGACGCCGTCATATATAGATGAAAGCCTCGCAACCTGCTATGGGAAAAGTCTCGATCTCGCAGGGATTCATATATCCGCATCGGACCACCTCCTTCGCCTCCGCCAGCTCAGGGGGATAATGACTCTCGTCGTCCTTCTCGTCCATATAGAGTCGGTAGACTCCGCATTCCTTTTTTACCTCCTTCAGCTCAAAGTCGCGGAGGATCTCCTCCGGAACAAAGGCTGATATCAGATCCCTTATCTCTGCTGTTTCCATACGCTAAAACTACTGTCTGGTCCGTTAGTCCATTGTCTCCTCAACAAAGGTAATCTCTTTTTCCCTCCCCTCCCAGCACATCAAAATGCGAATTAGCCGGTATACCACGAAAAACTACCCCAAACTACCAGAGTCAACTAAAATCAGTATCTTTGAAAAGTCGAGACAACTCATTCTAGTTTGA
>NZ_JBWPWJ010000001.1:0-311268 GCF_056590575.1 Porphyromonas sp. C0041D3 | reverse complement strand
CAGCTCAAAGTCGCGAAGGATCTCCTCCGGAACAAATGCCGATATCAACTCCCTTATCTCTGCTGTTTCCATACGCTCTAACTACTTCCTCATCAAGTATCTATTGTCTCCTCAACAAAGGTAATTTCTTTTTCCTCCCCCTCCCAGCACATCAAAATGCGAATTAGCCGAATTAGCCGACCAAATGGGAGCATGGCGGTGGGAGATTTGCGAAGCAGTGTAGAATTACCGATATTTGTCCTCGACTTTGTGTGGGTGCTATAGCTCGCATGAGTGGACTAACAAATCATCATCACGTATGCTATCCCCGAGGATAAGACTTTACTCGACTGTCTTCACCATACTCACCCTGACCGGTCTCGCTGGCGCATCGCTGCAGGCCCAGGATATGCAGTCCTCGCCTACCACTCGGTATGGCTATGGCATCCCTGCCTACGCTACCCCTACACTCTGGCGAGGTATGGGCGGTGTCGGTATTGCCATGAGTAGCCCTAAGGCGATCAATTTTACCAACCCTGCTGCCTTTGCATCCACAGACTCCCTCTCCTTTATCATGGACGTGGCGACGTCGGCTCACTTTGGGCTCTATCGGGATGACACCGTCAGCAAGCCCTCTCTGCAGGGCGGGCTGGACTATCTGGCTGTGCAGTTTCCTCTCTACGGTGACCGTGTGGCGCTTAGCCTCGGACTGATCCCCTCCTTCTACACCGGATATGGTATGTCCTCTACTCAGAGCGTCGAGGGTGACACTGACGGGGTGAAGTATCTCCAAAGCTTTTCCGGCAGGGGCTCCTTCCAGACCGCTTATCTCGGCATCGGTGCCGAGGTGGTGCGAAACCTCTATCTCGGAGTCAGTGCGAAGTACCTCTTCGGGTCAGAGACTCACACCTGGACGATGGTACCCAATTTCTCTCAGCTCACACAGAGTATGGAGACCCATCGGCTAAGGATTAGCTCCTTCCAGGCAGAGGCGGGACTGCAGTATAAGCTTTTCCTGCCTGCTCGCTCGGCGGCGACCCCCAGCGCTACGCGGGATCAGATCGTCCTCGGAGCTACCTATAGCCCCGGTCTGCCCCTCAAGCCTGAGGCTACCCTGATCGTCAATCGGAATGTCAACTCGCAGACTCGCCCCGACATTGAGAATAAAGATGTAGTCCTGGAGACCTCTACTCCTCATACCATCGGGGTGGGACTGGCATGGGTGCGACCGATGAAGTATGCCGTGTCAGCGGACCTCAAAACCTCGCTCTGGAGCAGCGTCCCCAATATCTTTGCCGGGGATGGACTACAGCTGAGGAGCAGCTACTACGCTGCAGCGGGATTTCAGATCCTCCCCGACCCCTACTCGAGTAACTACGGCAGGCAGATCACCTACTCCGGTGGCGTCAATTTCTCCACCTCCTACTACGAGGTGGCCCCCATCGGGCAGATGAAGTATATCGGTGCCTCCGTCGGTGTCGGGCTACCGATCCTCCTCTATGGTCTCGAGCGCAACTCAGCCCTCAACCTCTCGCTCGAGTACAAGCACGGCTTGGCAGCTAAGGAGAGTGGCTTCAGCAGCGATATGCTCCGGCTCACTCTGGGCTTTGCCTTCAATGAGACTTGGTTCCGCAAGCTCAAGATCTATTGATAAAGTAAACCTATCCGGGATATTTTCATCATACTTGTACCGATGAAGTATTCGGAACACAATATCGAAAACTAAAAATCAAACCCATATCAATGAAATCATTACTTTTCACACTCGCACTGGGATTAGGTCTCTCGGCTTATGCCGGCACCTATGTGGCCCCATCCACGACAGCTGAGCCTGATACGGCCGCTTGCGCCAAGAACACAAAGTTCTACAAGATCTACCTTAAGAGTAAGAATTACGTAGATGCCTACACCTTCTGGAAGCGCGTCTATGATGAGTGCCCTGCTCAGTCCAAGGATCTCTACATCCAGGGTGCCGAGATCTACACTTGGCAGATCGATAACGCCAAGACCCCCGAGGATAAGAAGAAGGCTTACGATGGGCTGATGGATATGTACAACAGCCGCATCAAGTACTTCGGTGACGATGAGGAGACCGGTGAGGACTACATCCTCGGCAGTATGATCTCTGATCAGCTGAAGTACTACCCTAATGAGGTGGACTACGTCAAGATGTACGACCGCCTCAAGCCGGTGATCGACAAGCGTGGCGCTAAGACCGACCCCTTGACGCTCTACTACTTCACCTACTCCTCGATGCTCCGCTCCTCACTGGACCAGAATTTCAAGGCGCAGTATGTGAAGGATCAGACCTTTGTCGACAAGCTCTATGCCGAGGCTAAGGCTGCCGCTGAGGCCGAGGGCAATACGAGTCGCGCTGAGGCAATCGCAAGCTATCAGGCTACCTCACTGCAGGCCTTTGCCGCCAGTGGTGCTGCTAGCTGTGATGTGATGGAGTCGATCTATGGTCCTCAGATCAAGGAGAAGAATACCGACAAGACTTTCCTCAAGGAGACGATTGCCCTCTTTCAGAGTGTAGGTTGCACCGAGAGCCCCTCCTACTATGCTGCCTCTGAGGCATTGTTCAATCTCGAGCCGAGCTCCTCTGCCGCTCTCGGTGTGGCACGTAAGGCGCTCGCTGACAAGAATTATACTAAGGCCGAGGAGTATTACAAGAAGGCTATCGACCTCAGTACCGATGCGGATGAGAAGGGAGAGGCCAACTACGCCCTCGCAGTGATGTACTACGATCGTCACAGCTACGGCACCTCCCGTCAGTACTGCAATGCTGCGATGGCTGCCAAGCCTGGCTTCGGCGCACCGATGCTCCTCATCGCCAGTATGTACGCCTCCAGCGCAAGCAGCATCTACCCGGATGATCCGGTGAAGCAACGTGTCGTCTACTGCCTCGTCGTCGATAAGGCCGCTCGCGCAAAGGCTATCGATCCCAGCGTGACTGCTCAGGCGAATAAGCTGATCGGCACCTACACGGCTGCCTATCCCGCCAAGGAGGATATCTTTATGCACCCCGACCTGCAGGAGGGTCAGTCCTTTACCGTAGGGGGGTGGATCGGTGAGACGACCACCATACGCGTACGTTGATCGCCGGTCGATCCTTGCGCTCATCGTACCCTTTCATCACTAAGTCCTCATGGAGGAGCCTGAGATAGGATCCTTATCGATACATAGTCAGAGTAAGAAGCCGGTGTACTCCACCTTGTGGGGTCGCACCTGCTTCTTCTTTGTCTTACTCTCGGCTCTGCTGATGACCGGATGTAAGGGACGTAAGTCCGACTTGGCCAGTCGGTCCATCGATAGCCTGGGGTACACCTCGATCACGAAGGATGTGGTGACCTTCATCTCCGACAGCGGAGTGACGAAGTATAAGATGGTGACCGACCTCTGGCTGACCCGTAGTGAGCCTGAGGAGCAGTGGGTCTTCCCTGAGGGGATCTATCTGGAGCAATTTGACACCCTCTTTCAGACGCAGGCATCGATCGTCGCTGACACCGCCTACTACCACGTGTCGCGTCACCTCTGGGAGCTGAAGGAGAATATCCATATCCTCAATCGGGAGGGGACTCAGTTCTTTGGGAACCATCTCTTCTGGGATGAGGACAATGAGCTGGTCTACTCCCACGACAGCATCCGGATCCTGAGAGGGCCGGGTGAGGAGCTGCGGAGTCGCTTTGGCTTCAAGAGTAACCAGTACATGACGATGTACGAGCTGTACGATACGGCAGGGCATATGGATGTCAATGAGGATGGTGAGGTGACTTCGTCACCCGCTGCGCCCTCCACGACCGACTCAGTGATGTCTCCGGATAGTGTGGCGACTCCTCCCATACGACCGCGAGACTCTCTCATGATGAGACGATCCCCAGCGCGGACTAATCCCTATAGACCATCGAGATAAAGGTGAGGGTTATGTATCTTTGTCTATCTCACCTCTATCGTGAGGTGGAAGCTACGATAAGTCGATGATCTACTTCTTCATAGTACTCTGTGTCTTGCTCTCGGCCTTCTTTAGCGGGTCGGAGACCGCTTTCCTCGCATCCGATCGGCTTCAGGTGGAGCTGGATAAGGCCAAGCGGGGGGTGGGGAGTAAGGCTCAGACCTTCCTCTTTGACCGCCCCGGGAAGTACATCACCACTGTCCTCGTGGCGAATAATGTGATCAACGTCATCTATGGGCTGCTCTTTGCTGCGCTCCTTGAGCCGCTACTGCGGCAGTGGATGACCAATGCCTTCCTGATCGTGCTGATCCAGACGCTGATCTCCACAGCGGTGGTGATCATCTTTGGGGAGTATGTCCCTAAGTCTGTGGCTAAGGCGAGACCCAATGAGTATATGCAATTTGCCTCGCTCCCCCTCACCTTTGCCTATGTCCTCTTCTACCCGATCACGATACTGGCAGGCGGGCTGACAAACCTCTTCCTACTCCTCTTTGGGATCAAGGGAAAGACCAATGACCAGAGCCCTCTCGGTAAGGTCGACCTCGATTACTACATCCGGCAAAATACCTCATCGGAGGACGACCCTACGGTGAGGCATGAGGCTATGCTGCTGCAGAATGCCCTAGAGTTTCCAGACATACAGGTCCGCGACTGCCTCATCCCTCGCAACGAGCTCTCTGCTGTCGAGGAGGATACCTCTATGGAGGAGCTGCTGGACCTCTTCATCAAGACCGGCTACTCTAAGATCATCGTCTACCGCGAGTCGATAGATAATGTGATCGGTTACATCCACAGCACTGAGATGTTTCGCTGCCACAAGGACGGAAGTCGCTGGCAGGAGCATATCAAGGAGACGATCTATGTGCCTGAGACGCTAACGATAGAGAAGGTGATGCAGAGCCTCCTGCTGCGCAAGCGAGGCTTGGCGATCGTGGTGGACGAACTGGGCGGGACCTCCGGGATCGTCACCCTCGAGGATATCGTGGAAGAGATCTTCGGGGACATCGAGGACGAGCACGATACGGTGCATATCGTTATGCGTAAGGTGAGCGAGGAGGAGTACATACTCTCAGGTCGTGCCGGGCTGGATGATATTAATGATAAGTTTGAGATCGGACTGCCTGAGGAGGAGGACTTCAAGACCATAGCCGGCTATATCATGTCGGTCAGCCAGTCTATCCCCGGTCGGGGCGAGGTGGTGGAGCTTTCTCCAAAGTTTAGCGCAGAGATACTGAGAGCATCAGAGAATAAAATAATCCTCGTGCGGCTGCTCGTACGGAGTTAGTCGCACATAGTGTGAGATATCATGTATAGAACAAAGACTTGTGGAGAGCTTCGCGCCTCCGATATTGGCTCCGAGGTGACGCTGGCCGGATGGGTGCAGCGGATACGTAAGATGGGCGGGATGACCTTTATCGATCTGCGTGATCGGTATGGGATCACCCAGTTGGTCCTCGCTGAGAGCAGCAGCCATGAGCAGCTCGAGAAGGCATCTGAGATCGGTCGTGAGTATGTGATCCAGGCCGTAGGTACCGTCGTGGAGCGCTCCTCGAAGAACCCCAAGATGCCTACCGGTGATATTGAGATCGATGTCCACTCGCTCAATATCCTATCAGCCTCCGAGACCCCTCCCTTCACGATTGAGGAGGAGTCCGATGGCGGTGATGAGCTACGGATGAAGTACCGCTATCTCGACATCCGCCGACCCAGTGTGGTACGTAATCTTGCCCTCCGTCACCGGATGGCACAGCTGATCCGTCGTTACCTCGATGGGCAGCAGTTTATGGAGGTGGAGACGCCTTTCCTGATCAAGTCTACACCCGAGGGTGCGCGAGACTTTATCGTCCCCTCGAGGATGAATCCAGGACAATTCTACGCCCTCCCACAGTCCCCTCAGACCTACAAGCAACTACTGATGATTGCCGGTATCGACCGGTACTTCCAGGTGGTGAAGTGCTTCCGCGACGAGGACCTACGTGCTGATCGTCAGCCGGAGTTCACCCAGATCGACTGCGAGATGAGCTACGTCCATCAGGATGATGTGACAGACACCTTTGAGGGACTGAGCAAATACCTATTCAAGGAGATCCTCGGCATTGAGCAGACGGAGCCCTACCTCAAGATGGACTGGCAGGATGCGATGAAGTACTACGGCTCAGATAAGCCGGACATGCGCTTCGATATGCGGATCGTGGAGCTCAAGGAGACGATCACCGAGACCGGATTTGGGGTCTTTGATGAGGCTGCCTACATCGGAGGTATCTGTGTCAAGGGCTGCGCCGGCTATACCCGCAAGCAGCTCGATGAGCTGACCGACTACGTAAAGAGCCCGCAGGTGGGTGCCAAGGGACTGATCTACGCACGCATCAATGAGGATGGCAGCGTCAAGAGCAGTGTCGATAAGTTCTACTCCGAGGAGCAGAGAGCTTCCCTGCGCGATGCCATGAAGGCAGAGCCGGGTGACCTGATCCTGATCCTCTGTGGTGACGATGCGATGAAGTGTAGGACTCAGCTGGGACGTCTCCGTCTCCAGATGGGACGCCGTGAGGGCCTGATGGACCCGATGAACTTCAAGTGTCTCTGGGTGGTCAATTTCCCGCTCTTCGAGTGGAGCGAGGAGGAGGGGCGCTATATGGCGATGCACCACCCCTTCACCATGCCGGTGGAGGAGGACATCCCGCTGCTGGAGACCGATCCCGGGAAGGTGCGAGCCTACGCCTACGATATGGTGATCAATGGTGTCGAAGTGGGTGGCGGCTCGATCCGAATCCACGACACCAAGCTTCAGGACCGGATGTTCCATGCCCTCGGCTTCACTGAGGAGCGAGCTCAGGAGCAATTTGGCTTCCTGATGAATGCTTTCAAGTACGGTGCGCCGCCCCACGGAGGCATCGCTTATGGCTTTGACCGCTGGGTCTCTCTCTTCGCCGGCTTGGACAGCATCCGCGACACGATTGCTTTCCCGAAGAATACCTCCGGTCGCGATGTAATGGTAGATGCTCCTGCCACTGTGGACCAGAAGCAGCTGGATGAGCTGCACATTGCGCTTAAGAAGTAAGTCTCTATAGTATGCAAGAGGAAGATCAGCTGTCTCTGTCGGACGCAGATCTTCCTTTTTTTATTTCACGGTCCCCCATGCTTGTCCGAAGAGCTCTCCTTGCCCTCTCTCTGCTTGCCCTCCTGCCGTCGCTCACTGCTCAGATCGTCCTGAGTCGCTTCGACCTGACGGAGGAGGGACAGCCCGACTCCACCTCTGTCGCCGTGGAGATCCCCTCCATGGTGCAGCGAGACCTGCTCCGTCAGGGCCTGATCCCTCATCCCTTTGTCGGCACCTCCGAGGACAGCATACAGTGGGTGAGCGATAGGGAGTGGGTCTACCGGACCACCTTTGAGCTGTCGGGCGCGGAGCTCTCCGGCTACCGGTTGCGCCTCAGGTGGGTCGATACTTTTGCGGAGTTCTATCTCAATGGCGCGCTGCTTGGTCGTACAGAAAACTTCTTCCGGACCTATGCCTATGACCTCGATGGTCATCTCCGCCCCGGGACCAACCGGCTGGTGATCCGCCTCCTCTCGCCGACGAAGATCGGTCAGCTCCTTTACGAGAGCAATGGATTCAATTATCCTGCCGATAATGATCGTGCAAAAATATTCTACAGCCCATACATCCGGACAGCCCCCTACCACTACGGGTGGGACTGGGCACCTCGGCTGATCTCTATGGGTCTTTTTGCACCGCCCGTTGTGGAGCGAAAGGAGCGTCTTCATCCGGAGGACTTTTACGTCCGCAGTAAGATCGAGTGGAGCGGTACGGAGCCGACCTCAGCCACGCTCACTGTGAGTGGCAGCCGGAGAGCGCAGGGGGCATTCCTCACGCTCCTCGATCCGGATGGCGTGGAGCTGGAGCGTGCGGTGATGACGGGTGACTCGGTTGCCTTCTCCATCCCGAGGCCACGACTCTGGATGCCACACGGATGGGGTGAGGCAGATCGCTACACGCTGGTCTATCAGGACACGACGGGAGAGAGGGACAGCCTCCGAGTGGGGCTGCGGGAGGTGC
Organism: Porphyromonas sp. C0041D3; assembly: GCF_056590575.1. Classification (NCBI taxonomy): domain Bacteria; kingdom Pseudomonadati; phylum Bacteroidota; class Bacteroidia; order Bacteroidales; family Porphyromonadaceae; genus Porphyromonas; species Porphyromonas sp. C0041D3. Next base: position 303,280 of record NZ_JBWPWJ010000001.1, on the reverse strand, counting down.
ACCTTGATCAGACGGACGGGGCGTTCCGCTTCGTGGTCAATCGCCGACCTTTCTACGCCAAGGGGGCCAATTACCTCCCGCACGACCGGCGTATGGGCGACCACGGGAGGAGCCTCGAGCAATTCTTCGTGGAGGACGTGCTGCCGGCGCACTTCAATATGCTGCGTGTCTGGGGCGGAGGGATCTACGAGACGGAGGAGTTTTACGAGCTGGCAGATCGCTACGGGATCCTGATCTGGCAGGACTTCCCCTTTGCCTGCACCACCTATCCGAGCGACCCCGCCTTTATGGAAAACGTGCGGTGCGAAGTGGCGGATCAGCTCTCGCGCCTCCGCAATCACCCCTCCCTGGCACTCCTCTGCGGCAACAATGAGGTCCGCGAGGGAATGCGCCACTGGGGCTGGAAGTTAAAGTACAGTCCCGAGCTCTGGCAGGAGATGACGACAGGGTATGAAAAGCTCTTCCGGAAGCTCCTCCCCGAGAGCGTCGCTCACTACGCCCCGCATGTGGACTACATACACGGCTCGCCCTTTGACTCTAACTGGGGCGACCTCGAGAGCCTCTCCCGCAGCGATGCACACTACTGGGGAATGTGGTTTGGCGAAGAGGACTACACCACGTTTGATCACAATGCAGGGCGCTTCGCAAGCGAGTACGGGCTGCAGTCTTTCCCCGAGATGAAGACCGTCAGGAACTTTGCCCCTGAGGCGGACTCTCTCAGCCTCGACCATCCTCTCGTGGCGCATCGGCAGCGCTCCCCGGGTGGCAATGAGCGGTTGCGACTCTATATGGAGCGCGACTACCCGAAGCCCGAGAGCTTTGCCGACTTCACTTACCTGAGTCTCCTCGAGCAGCGAGATGCCACCGGCTATGCCATCCGTGCCGTCCGTCGCGCCTATCCCGACAATGCCGGTTCGCTCTACTGGCAGATCAATGATGTCTGGCCCACGGTCAGCTGGTCCTCCGTCGATTACTGGGGCAATCACAAGGCGCTCCACTATGCAGTGGAGCGCGCCTATCGGCCCACGATCGTCGACCTGGTGGAGCGGGGGGACTTGCTCGCCCTCTGCCTCGTCTCCGATGACCCGTTGCTTCGGGGCTCCGTCGATGTCGAGGTGACCTGGATGCGGACAGACGGGAGCCTCCTGACGAGTCCTTCCCACTATGCCTGCCGGGTGACTGAGACGCCTCTCTCTGTGGAGCTTACCCAACTCCCGAGACCGCTCACCTCAGATACCATCCTTGCACAGTTGATCGTGAGGCAAGGCGATGGGAAGGAGGTCGCTCGCCAGCTCTACTATAGCGTCCGTCCCCGGCAGATGAAGCTGCCACGTCCTCGTTACTTGGTCGAGGAGCGACTGACGGAGAGGGGGCTGACGGTCACCATTACCGCTGAGACCCTGATCAAGGATCTCTTTATCGAGTCCCCCTGGCAGGGCGCTCTCTACTCGGATAATTTCTTTGACCTGCTCCCGGGAGAGACGAAGACGATAGAGATCTCTCATCCTGATGTGGAGAAGGGTAGGCTGACCTTTCACACCCTTAATGACCTGCTGAGAAATGAAGAAAAGTGAACTCATCATCGAGAATTGTGCCGGTGATGTCCCCTCGTGCCTAGAGGCTGAGCGGGGTGGGGCGAGCCGAATAGAGCTCTGTGCCGCCCTCTCGGAGGGTGGTACCACGCCCTCCTACGGCACTGTGGCGGCGGCTCTCCGCTGCTGTCATCTCCCCATCATCCCGATCATCCGTCCTCGCTCGGGAGACTACCTCTACTCTGAGACCGAGGTCGATGTTATGCTGGAGGATATCCGGGTTTTGCGTCGGCTGGGTGTGGCCGGTTTCTCGCTCGGTGCCCTTACTTCGGATGGAGACTTAGACGACGAGCTCTGCCGCCGGCTGATCCGTGAGGCAGAGGGTCTTCCGGTCACGCTTCATCGGGCATTTGATCGGGCGGCATCGCTGGAGACGGCTCTGGAGCAGGCGGTAGCTCTCGGCTTTGCCTGCATTCTCACATCGGGTGGTACGCCATCGGCAGTGGACAGTCTGGATCGGATCCGTCACCTGGTGGAGCAGGCCGATGGACGCATCAGCATCATGGCGGGCAGTGGCATCACGGCCGATAATGCTCGTCATGTGGTCCGGTCCACCGGTGTCTCTGCGATTCATGGTACCTTTGCAAGGCTGAGGGGCAGCTCGATGCGTCACTCCTCAGTGGCATTTCCAACCTCGTCCTCGGCTCAGATCCCTGAGAGAGACATCAGAGTCACCGATGCCGAGGCTATTTCATCTATACGTCAAAGTCTTTTATCATGAATACGATCGATATTGTTCTCTCCCCCGAGCTGCTTGATGTCTATAGACCTACTGAGCCGACCACCTTTGTGGTGGTGGATATCCTCAGAGCCAGCTCGACGATGGTCGCTGCCTTTGACAATGGTGTCCGGAGGATCTTTCCCATCGAGACCATCGAGGAAGCAAAGGCGGCAGCTGCAGCGGGTCACCTCGTCGGTGCGGAGCGTAAGTGTGTCAAGTGTGACTTCGCCGATCTCGGCAACGATCCGCTTGAGTATGGTCCAGAGCAGGTGCGAGACAAGGAGATCTACTTCACCACCACAAATGGCACCCGCACGCTGAAGAAGTGTATGAGCTTCGGACCGGAGCATAGTGTGGTCGTCGGAGCATTTACCAACATCGGCACCGTGGCTGAGTACTGCCGGGGACGCAATGTCCTCTCCGTCTGTGCCGGATGGGAGGGGCACGTCTGCATCGAGGATGCTCTCTTCGGTGCTGCCCTTGCTGACCGCCTCTCGGGTAGCCACACACTCGGCAGTGATGCGGTGCGGATGGTGCTTGACTACTACCGTAGTCACTCGTCTGACATCGTGGGCGCCATCAAGCAGAGCGACCACTACCAGCGCCTCCTCCGTGTGGGGAAGGCGGAGGCTCTCTCGTACTGCATTGACCTCGACTGCTCCACAGCTCTCCCCATAGCCGGCACGGATGCTAAGGGACGTATCGTATTAGATAATAAGTAAGTTGCCATGACCCGTAAAGTCCTCGCCCTCCTCTTTCCGCTCCTCCTCCTTACGGGCTGCGGCAGCACCCGAAATGCTGCTAATCAGCAGGTGAGCCGTATGCCTATGCCGGGGAAAAACCCCTCCTACAACGCCTACATCCGACAGTACGCCCCCGCTGCGCTACAGAGTCAGCGGGAGTTTGGCATCCCTGCCTCCATCACTATGGCTCAGGGTCTGCTGGAGAGTGGGGCCGGTGGTAGTGCTTTGGCGCAGAAGTCCAATAATCACTTCGGCATCAAGTGCCACAATGGCTGGAGCGGTGCGCGCACCTACCATCGCGATGACAACCCTCGCGACTGCTTCAGGGTATACGACGATCCGCTCGACTCCTACCTCGACCACGGGCAATTCCTCACTGGCAACCGCAGGTACAGCTCACTCTTCCGTATAGATATGGCGGACTACAAGAGCTGGGCAAAGGGGCTACAGCGAGCCGGCTATGCTACCGACAGAGGCTACGCCAATAAGCTCATCAAGATCATCGAGGACTATCAGCTCTACCTGCTGGTGGACGGCAACGTGGAGCGAGACTACGCCTACAACCGACCTGAGCAACCACGGCGAACCGTCAGCAGCAAGCCTCCCATGAGATACGAGAAGCCGGCATCGAGGGAGACGACCCCCATCGGCGTCCGTGAGATCTACAAGAGCTATGGACTCCTCTACGTCCTTGCTAAGAAGGAGGACGATCTCGCCAGCATTGCTCGAGACCTCGATATCTCGGAGAAGAAACTCACTGACTACAACGACTTCCCGCCCGGCTACCCGATCGAGGAGGGAGACATCATCTACCTCCAGAGGAAGCTCCGTCGTGCCGATCCACCCTACTACCGCCATGAGGTGAGGGTAGGGGAGTCGATCCACGGCATAGCACAGAGATACGGCATCCAGCTACGCTCTCTCTACCAGATGAATAAGCTCGACCCCGCCTATATCCCCGAGGAGGGCGATATCCTGATCCTTCGCTAAGTAGCTCAGCCACCCTCGCTACAGAGACTGCACTACTCCCTGTCCCATCGCTACCCGGTCTCAGGACTTCTCTCCGAATATCTATCTCGGAATAGTAGAGTGTGCAAGGGCTGTGGCTCGTCGCAATAGCTCCAATAAGTCGTACAATCATCACTTCGCCGGGTAATACGCTTCCGGAAGGTCTCAGTCGGAGGAAAGAAGGACGATCGTCACCTTTTTTCTGCCTCGTATAGAGATTAGGATAAAAAAGTGCTGCATCACAGGAAAACTCTTGTGATGCAGCACGAAAGAAAGACTTGTGTGCCGAGGGTACTATCGGATCCTCAGACGATAATCCTCTACTTCGCCGTAGTCGAAGATTTCGTCAGGCTGCGGGTAGCCACCATTGACCTTCATACTCACACGGACGCGATATAGCCCCGGATCCATACGATAGGGGAGGGTGAACCAACCGCTCACATAGCTGTTGCCATACCTAGAGGCGACCAGCTCGGAGGAGCTGAATTGTCCGTCCTTATTGTAGTCAATCCATATTCGCCAATAGCACCAGTAGACCCGTGTGGTCCCAAAGGAGGGAGAGAGCTGGAAGGCGAGGGCGCGACCGGGATAGCCGAGGATGTGGTGTGTGGTGATGTAGGAGGCATAGCCGTCACCGCCTGTACCGCTATTGCCCATATCCCCGATCTTTACCTCACTGATGTAGGCATATCGAGAGTCCTTGCCATAGGAGGTCGGATAGGGATCATCCTTCGGCTGTGGGTCAGGGTCCGGCTTCGGATCCGGCTTCGGGGTCACCTTGCTCTTGATAAGCACGGGATAGTCCTCCACCTCACCGTGATCAAAGGTCTCGCATACCTCAGGCGCGGAGCCCCACTTCATCGATACCCTCATGCGGGTGGTCACGTCGCGAGCACTCGCAGGGATGGTGATCGTCTTGACGACCGGGACATTGGACTGTGTGGTGGTGAAGTCTAGTGCCAGCTCATCAGCGCCAAAGTCCTTGTCTCCATTGAGATCGATCCAGACACGCCAGTACTCCGGGTAGCTCCCGGCGGTGGATCCGGGCTTGAGAGTGATCCTATAGGTCTCCCCGGGGGTCAGCTCCACCTGCTTGTGATCGAAGTAGGTGTAGCCGCCGGCATTGGCGGTCGTGACGTTGCTCACGTTGCTGATGCTCACCTGAGCGATATAGGTACTGCGGGCATATCGACCCATCGAGGGACAATAGTCATCGGAGGGGACAGGATCGTCGCCGCCCTCGTCGAGGAGCTGTTCCACATAGGGGCGGAAGATACGTGCGCCCTCACTCGGCACCGAGGTCTCTATGACTCCATTCTTGAGGGTATAGGTGCCCTCCTTGGTGATGAAGAGGAGCTGAGGTACGGTCTCTATACCGAGCACTCTCTGGATATAGTCCCAGTTGGCTCCCCACTGTCCATTGGTCACGACATCGAAGCCGTAGAAGGGGATCCTGTCGCCATACTCCTTGGCCAGGAGCTCTACGGCAGGTCTGGTGCGCTCACAGTGTCCGCAGCCGGTAGCCTTGAGGAAGAGGACCATCGGACCGCTATAGCCACTGCCAAAGAATACTCGCCCACTCTGCCCGAAGGAGAGCATCCTCCGGAGCTGGTCGAGAGTCAGGTAGGTGATCGATCCGGAGTCGGGAGTGGGCTTGGGATCGGGTCTCTGTGCCGGCTCGATGCCTATGACGATGTCCTGACCGTAATTGAAGCCTCCATTGCCTCCACCCGTGCCGAGGGAGGAGGGATCAAGGGCGTGGAGGAGAAAATAGCCGTCTGACATACCTCCCCATCCCCAATTGATGTGGAAGTAGCCATTCATATATCCGTCGCAGACAAAGGAGTGTCCTGCTCCGGTCCTTCCTGAACCCGCATACTGGACGGGGCGACCATTGGCCAGCTCGTTGTAGACGATGGAGGCCCAGTCGGAAGCATTATAATTGGAGCGATAGATGTCTCTGACGGTATTCTTGTAAAAGAAATGATCCGCCAGGAGAGACGGCACGTAGTACTGCCAGGTGCCGCTGCCGTAGGCAGAGAATTGCATGTTGAGTCCCACAGCCACATCGTAGCATAACTGAGCCACATCGTCATTGTACTGACGGAGCGTGGCTGCCGGCATATTGTCCCAGTTGTAATACTTATTGAAATTAGCATACTGACCATCCGACGTGGAGGTGTGGGAGCCGGTGCCGCGAGGAGGATATTTCCAGTATCTCATGATCTGTGAGGTAGCGGTGGCTACACAGCCGACAGGGGTCCCCGTGGGGCAATAAGCGTTGTAGTAGGGAGACTGATTCCACTTAATGCCTCCGAGGAGGGGCTCAATGTTCCCGGAGGCTCTGAGGGCCTGTCCCGTCACATCTCCCCTGAGGGCACACTCATAGTGCTTTCGCAGCTCCGGTGTCACCGGAAGCACGTGACGTAGAGAGTCGATCCCGGAAGCATAGGAGCTGAGGAAGCTCATCACATTCTTCACCTCGGAGCTACCCTGTGTCTCCGCTACATTCTTGCCGAAGAAGCTTCCCTCGTAAGAGAAGCCTAAAATCGGAAACGTATTATCCCATGCCGAGACGATGACATAACCGCGCCGGCCGATATTGAAGACATAGTAGGCGGGGAGGGATGAGCGGTCGTCCATAGTCTCGTCATCAGAGACGGCGCGAAGACCGATCATGCTTGCAGGCTCGGCAAAAGCGAGCTCCAGACCCTCATCGGCTACGGAGCGGAGGGTAGTCATCGGAGTCTCACTCTCGCTCAGGAAGCGAAGGACCACAACCTCCGCCTCCTCAATTGTGAGGTGGTGCGGCTCGGTCGACTCCGCCTGCTCAGGGTCAGTGGGGCGGGGATCTCTCTCAGCCTGACAGCCTCCGAGGAGGAGTGTCAGTGCGAGGAAGAGTCCCGCCAGACCCGCAAACCAAAAGAAATTTTTCCTATTCATAATGCGATGTTTCTTGTCAGGCGAATTGCATCATAGACTGCCATATCACAAGCCATGGTCATCATTCCGTCGACTCAGAATGCCCCGCGAGATCTCGGCGATCAGCAGGAGGCGATCCGTTGTCTCTGCCTCCAGTGACAAACCTCGGACTAACACCGAATATTAGTCGATCTAATTTCCGAATTAGTCCGAGGCTGCTACCATTGATCGAGACACTCTGTCTCGAGAAAGACTCAAGACTTACCGAATCATACTGACGACGGGCGTCCCGTACCGGAAGCCATATATCTGCCGTGTCGAGAATATGGCACCGATGACTTTATGCGACCGGGTCCTGATGCTCTAGCCATGGTTACTTTTTGGAGATGGAGCCACTGATGACTCTGATCCCGCTATTCGTATCGATATTCATTACCAGGTTAGCCTCGCGCTGTCCGGAGCGCTTCTCCTGGGTAAAGACATTCATCGTGCCTCTCATGGCAGCCATCATCAGCTCGCGTACGGTGCAGTGACTTGTCGCATCTCCGAGGTTGTAGATATTGGCTGTGCCGGCGGAATTGGTGTGACCGAAGTAAGCGTAGATGGTCAGCTTCATCTTGAGGAAGTCCTCCATGCTCATCCCCTTCGGTCTGCGGATGGTGATCTCGGACACATTACCCTCGCCTAGATTGACCTCTTGCTCGGGGTCATCGATGCGGACGTACTCCTTCATATCCCTATTGAAGATCATCTGATCCTTCTGTCCGTCTACTGAGATGGTGACATTACCATAGACATAGAGCGGCTTGACGTTGTCCGCCTTGGCTCTCAGCGTGCGAGGAGTAAAGCGCAGGGTAAGCTCGTCCATCTCAGGAATGAAATAGGACTCGTTGCGGATAAAGTCGCTGGTGAGGACCACGCGCGCAACAGAGTTGTCGTGGACATAGCGTAGCGTGTAAGCAACAGGACGAGCTGAAGACGGAGTGAGGGGTGCGGAAAGACACTGCTTGAAGCCCTCCCAGCCATTGGAAAGACCAAGTCCATGCTCCTGCGAGGTGCCGCCAATGATGCGGGACTTGGATACAGAAGCATCAAGGATCTCCTTGTACTTCGTCTCCAGCTCGACATTGACTTTCTCTGTCGGGAGATTGAGATTAAGCGCGGCGACCACATCATGATACTCGTGATTGCTTGAGATGACGGCGAAGCCCATGCGGCCATAGAAGACCTCAGAGACATAGACGGGCATCACTCCATCCATTTTCGCCACATTGGCACTCTTGAGAATAAACTGATCCGGGATGTCCACAGCGATGCTGAAAGCCTTCTGGATCGCCTTGACGAGGACGTGGGTCTTCATCTTCTGGTGCGATGTGTTAAGGTTGAGCTGAGCGATAAGATCCTCCTTCTGATACCCGATACCCAGCTTGGCACCAATCTCTGTCGAGTTGGACACCTCATTGACCTCATACATGGTGGTGGCGGAGAGAGGATGGCTCGGCATGCCTAACCACTGCTGTAACGTCATATTATAGTCGCTCGACTTAGGGTTTTCGAAATGGGCGACAAAATTCATCGGCGTGCTTGGGATCAGATCCTTGGCACTCCACACCAGCTCACCGGTGGTGCCGGGCAGCCTGAGATACTTGCCATTGGTGATCGAGCTGCCGACGAAGACAGATCCGGGGTAGATCTGATTCTCCGAGGGGTTAAAGATGGAGAGCTCATCGAAAGCAAATCCGGAGTTGTAGACCTTTCGCATGTTGACAAACACTCCCTTGAGCCCGTTAAAGGTCCCTTCCTCAATGGTCTCTTCGTTGACCTGAGGCGCGATGGGAGCCAACTGAGGCAGTACCAAGCCGCCCTCCTCTCCTGTGGTCATGCCATTGGGCAGGGGCAGTGCACGAAGCTGAGTGAGGAGTGTGGAAGCGTCTCCCTCAGTGGGGTTGTCGGTGGATTGTGTCGGCTCGGTAGAGTTGTCCCGGCAGCCGGTGGATAGCATCATTGCTCCTGTGAGAAGTACGGAGAAGGGTGCAAGCGAGACTATGTGGCGAAATAACTTATTCATGACTTTTGGTTCTTTATTAGGAAGGGGTTCAGTGATTGGTCAGGTATGGCTCAGGCTCACTGCCGAAGCATCTGGTCAGAGTCCGGGTGCCGTCTGCACTAGTGACGGAGCGGAGCGAAGTGGGAATCTCCTCGATCTCCTTGGCCTCGTGGAAAAGATCAAAGAGGACCGTCGCAGAGTAGTCGTTGTATGCATTCTTCCGCGTAGTGACGGAGAGACTGTTATGGATTGCATTGAAGATCAGATCCTGGAGTCGGATGCTGTACTTGCTCTCACCGAGATCGTCACCGGTAATGGTTCCGGCAGAGTTGGTATTATGGAAGTGAGTGTCGATGTAGATCCTCTGATTGAGGAAGTCCTGCATGGACATTCCCTTGGGGCGATGCAGAGTGACGTTGATAGTCTCGGCATTGGGCATACCGGCTTTCTTTTGCTTATCCAGCTTGACATACTTGCTCATCCCTAACCATACGAGACGATAGTCCTCAGAGGCAGTGCCGTCTTTGGTGAGCTCTGCCGGTACGGTGAGGATGGTGTGACCCCAGACTTGGAGCTCCTCCTTATTGCCTGCGTTAGCCCTAATCTCCACGGGGCGGAAGCTAAAGGACATCTCGTCACTCTCCTTGACGAAGTAACTCTCTGTGATGGGGTACTGACCGGTCTGGACAACGCGGGCAACTGAGTTGTCATCCGCATATCGGAGCGTGATGGCCACCGGGACAGCCTCGGCAGGATTGAGTTCCGTACTGAGTGCTTCCTTGAAGCCGTCCCAACCCTTCTTGACAGAGAGGCCATGGTCACCCGACTTGCCGCCGGTAAAGACGTACTGAGTAAAAGACTCATCCAGAATCTTCTTGTAAGTGGATGAAAGCTCAAACTTGAAAGACGGAGCCATCACCTGCAAGGCGGCCATCAGCTCTAAGTAGTCATGGTCCGTAGAGATGAGCGCAAAGCCCATACGCCCATAAAACACATCCGAAATGTATACCGGCATGACACCCTGCAGAGCCCCAGGAGCTGCAGAGAGCAGGTGCTGGCGATCGGGCAGATCCATGGAGACGGAGAAAAGCTTCTGCACAAACTTTACCAGCATATGGGTCTTCAGATCCCCATTCTTGCCCTCAAAGGTGATTCCCGCCTTGACATTCTCAGTCTCAAAGCCAAGTCCCAACTTGGCACTGAACTCCTTGAGATCTTTCACTTCAGTCAGCTCAAAGGTGGTAATGGCGGAAGTGGGTAGAGTTGGCGTGCCACGCCATTTCTGCATTGTCGCCGAATAGTCGCTAAACCGTGGATCCATGACCCGCTGGACAAACTTATCCACTTGCGGATCGGCAGGGACCAAGTCGGGAGAGGACCAAGTGACATCACCGACTTTTTGACCCATGACAGGGAGATAGCGACCATTACTGATAGAGTTTCCCACAAGCACATTACCGGGGTAGATGAGGTTGCTCATGGGATTGAAGAGTAAATACTCGTTGTAGACCGATCCGGAGCTGTACATCGTACTCCGGCTGATGATTACACCGTGGAGGTCATCCTTGGTGGTAGGCACTACGGGGCCACCCTTTCCGGGATCTCCAACGATCTGAGGATCCGGTATGGGATCATTGCCTCGGAGCATTCCTGCAGCCAATGGCAGGCTTCCGAGCCGGGTCTCCGGTGACACAGCGGGCTCACCCGGGACTTCGCTCTTGCTGCAGGAGCTGAGAGAGAGTCCCAGAAAAGTCAGCCATCCGCCGATGAGAAGACACGTTCGCTGTAGGTTCATAGCTTTTTAATAAAAAAAGGTGAAACATATAAATATTAACCTTGCCTTCATACTAACTCCGTGACTATACCATATGTAAGTCTCCGAGGTTGCCATTCTGGCAGTATTTCGATGACCAATTTTACCAATTATCCCACTTGTTTCAAAATATTGTAAAAACAAACTTGGTTTTGTATTTTAGGCTGTAATCTGAGCCCTATGGGGGTTGCATTTTGATGTGCTGGGAGAGTGAGGAGGATGAAAGGGGGTTTGATGATGTGAGGGATTTAGGAGAAGTGGAGGGCGACTCAATTGTGGTGTCCAGAAAAAGTATCCAATAGACGAGTGAGCGGAGCCTAATATCGGTAAAAGAAATGCGGGCTGTGCCATACTGAGAGTCAGTCTTCTCCTGTGTCGCCACTGAGGCCACTCTGCCGGGGTGCAGTGCCAGTGCACTCTCCTGACGGATGGCACGATGGTGGAGCCTTTCTGTCACTTGGGTCTCTGCGGGTGAGGGCAAAAAAAGCACGTCCCCGGGGAATGCCCAAGGACGTGCTTATGGATAAAAAAGGATTAGTCGTGCGTTACTTGCGGAAGGGGAGCTTGATCACCTCAGCCTCTACCTCCTTGCCACGGATCTCGATGGCGACCTTGGTCTCAGGCTTCTTGTAGTCGGAGAGGACGTAGCCGAGGGCGATGCCCTTCTTGAGCGCAGGAGACATGGTGCCGGAGGTGAGGTGGCCGATCTCCTTACCATTGCCGTCGGTCACCTTGTAGCCCTCGCGAGGTACACCGCGTCCCTTCAGCTCGATGCCGACGAGACGGTACTCGGTGCCATTGGCCTTAGCCTCCTCAAGGATCTTGCGACCGGGGAGACTCTCCTTGCCCTCGATCAGCTTCGTTGTCCAGCCGAGACCGGCAGCGTAGGGGTTGGTGGTGTCGTCGATGTCGTTGCCGTAGAGGCAGAATCCCATCTCGAGGCGTAGGGTGTCACGGGCACCGAGGCCGACCGGCTTGATGTCAAATTCCTTCCCGGCCTCAAAGAGCTGGTTCCAGAAGTTCTCCGGATCCTTGATGTCCTGGATGTAGAGCTCGTAGCCTCCGGCACCGGTGTAGCCGGTATTGGAGACCAGCACCTCCTCACCGTGGAACTTCCCTCTGTGGAAGCTGTAGTAGGGGATTGCGTCGACGTCGATGTCAACGAGCTTCTGGATCGTCTCCTTGGCCTTGGGTCCCTGGACAGCGAGGATGCTCATCCGCTCAGAGCGGTTCTCCAGCTCCACACCATCGATCTTGTGGTCGGAGATCCACTTGAAGTCCTTCTCGATATTGGCGGCATTGGCGACCAGCATGTAGTGGTCTCCGAAGCAGTAGGCGATGAAGTCATCGACGATACCCCCCTTGTCATTGGGGTAGTAATTGTACTGCGCCTTGCCGTCCGTAAGTTTGGAGATGTCGTTGGAGCAGACATTCTGGAGGAACTCCACTGCCTTGGGGCCGCTGACGAAGAGAGCGCCCATGTGGGAGACGTCGAAGACGCCGACGCTCTCGAGGACTGCCATATGCTCAGCGACGATGCCGTCGGGGTACTGGATCGGCATGTCGTAGCCGGCGAAGTTGGTCATCTTGGCTCCGAGCTTGACATGGATGTCATGGAAGGGGGTTTTCTTTAGTTCCATAGATTGATAGTTTGTATTGAGTTTTGTATAAAAAGGTTGCTTACTATGATCTCACCTCTGTCGTGACGATCTCGAGAAGGGTCTCGGCAGCCATCACGAGCGAGGGTATGGGGAGGTACTCATAGATGCCGTGGAAGTTGAGCCCCCCGGCAAAGAGATTGGGGCAGGGTAGCCCCCTATGGCTGAGTGTGGCCCCATCGGTGCCGCCTCTGATGGGCGAGGTGATCGGCTCGATGCCGAGCCGCTTCATCGCCTCGGCAACGTGATCGACGATCTCCATCCGGTAGAGCAGGCACTCCAGCATATTGCGGTACTGGTCGCGGACGGTGACGGTGATGCGCTCCTCGTCATAGCGAGAGTTGATTGCTGCCGCTGTACGGAGCAGTGTGTCCTTGCGCTCCTCGAGTGCTTCGCTATCGAAGTCCCTGAGGATGTACTCCAGCTCGGCCTCCTCTACGGTGCCACTCATCGCAGTGAGGTGGTAAAAGCCCTCTCTCCCCTCGGTCGTGGAGGGTCGCTGGTCGGGTAGGGCGCTGTCAAAGTCCATGGCGAGACGCATGGCGTTGATCATTTTGCCCTTGGCATCGCCGGGGTGGACATTGAGCCCGTGGCAGTGGATGGTAGCTGAGGCAGCGTTAAAATTCTCGTACTGCAGCTCTCCGAGAGCTCCGCCATCTACCGTATAGGCAAAGTCGGCGGCGAACCCCTCCACGTCGAAGAGTGAAGCTCCTCTGCCGATCTCCTCATCAGGCGTAAAGCCGATCCGGATCTCCCCGTGAGCGATCTCCGGGTGGGTCGTCAGGTGGTTTGCCAGCTCCATGATGGCTGCGACACCGGCCTTGTCGTCCGCCCCGAGGAGCGTGGTGCCATCGGTGACGATCAGCTCTTGGCCAACGTACCGTGCCAGCTCGGGGAATTTCTGAGGCGTGAGGGTGACGGTACCCGCCTCATCGAGAGGAATCTCCCCGCCCTCGTAGTGGACTATCCTTGGCTTGACATCGCGTCCGGAAGCATCCGGAGAGGTGTCCATGTGGGCGATCAGACCGATCACCGGCTGGCTTGTCATCCCTACGGCAGGGATGGTCGCCGTGACGTAGCAGTGATCGTCTACGGATGCTGCGAGACCCATGCTGCGCAGCTCGAAGCAGAGGAGGTGCGCCAGATCCCACTCCTTATCCGAGGAGGGAGTCTCCTCGCTCGAGGGGTCAGACGTGGTCTCGAGAGAGACGTAGCGTAGAAATCGCTTGACGATGCTCTCCTTACTTATACGCATCGAGATTGGTCTCGTGGGGAGCAAAGTGTGAGATGATCTCCTCGGCTATCGCATCAGCCTCGGCCTCTGTGTGCGCCTCGGCATAGATCCGCATGATCGGCTCGGTATTGCTCTTGCGGAGATGGACCCAGCGGTCGGCAAAGTCTATCTTCACTCCGTCGATGGTGGTAATCGACTGATCCTTATACGCCCTCTTGATGTCGTCGAAGATCCTGTCTACATCGAGACCGGTGAGGTCCTGACGCTTCTTCACCATCGCATACTGCGGTAGGAGCGCCTTGATCTGGGTCGGCTTGAGGAAGCGCTTTGCCATCATGGTGAGGAAGAGGGCGATGCCGACGAGTGCGTCCCGGCCGTAGTGTGCCTTGGGGTAGATCACTCCGCCATTGCCCTCACCACCGATGAGCGCACCCACCTCTTTCATCTTCGTCACCACATTCACCTCTCCCACAGCGGCAGGGGTGTAGGTGCCTCCATGAGAGATGGTGACATCACGGAGGGCGCGGGTGGAGCTGAGATTGGAGACGGTGTCGCTACCCGGATAGAGGCTCAGCAGGTAGTCAGCGATGCTGACGAGGGTGTACTCCTCACCGAATGGGGTGCCGTCCTCGCAGAAGATCGCCAAGCGATCCACGTCGGGGTCGACGGAGAAGCCGACATCGGCCTTCTTCTCCTTGACTAACTGCCCCAGCTCGATAAGGTTTTGTGGCAGAGGCTCAGGATTATGAGCAAAGTCTCCGGTGGGCTCGCCATGGAGCAGGTAAGCACTCTTGACGCCAAGCGCGTCGAAGAGGCGGGGCAGTGCGATGCCGCCGACGGAGTTGATCGTGTCGGCGCAGACGGTGAGCCCTGCCTCGCGGATCGCAGCAGCGTCCACCTCAGGAAGGCTCAGCACCATCTGCACGTGGGCATCGGTGTAGTCCTTGTGCTCCACATGTCCCAAGTGATCCACCTCGGCGAAGGTGAAGTCCTCCGCATCAGCCATCCGATAGACCTCCCGTCCCTCAGCATCGGAGAGGAAGGTGCCCTCGTGATTGAGGAGCTTCAGGGCATTCCAGTGCTTAGGGTTGTGGCTCGCCGTGATGATGATGCCGGCATCGGCGCCCTCCTCGGTGACGGCAAACTCTGTCGTCGGGGTGGTGGCGAGACCGATATTCACCACATCAAAGCCGACTGCCTGAAGCGTGCCGATCACGATGCGCTGGATCATGTCTCCGGACATACGGGCATCGCGGCCGACGACGATCTTATTGGACTGTATGGGAGAGTTTTTCCGTGCCTGGGTGGCAAAGGCTGCGGTGAAGTTGACAATGTTGATCGGATTGAGACCCTCGGAGGCGCTTCCTCCGATGGTGCCTCGGATCCCGGAGATGGACTTGATAAGGCTCATGATATGATCGATTTTCGGTTATTTCTTGTACTCAAAGCGGACATCCTTGAAGTAGAGGGCGAAGCCGTCCTTGGAGAAGGCTATCGGACCATGGCGGAAGGAGGTGATGACCTGCACTCGAGAGGGTACACCGGCGAGACGGACCGCCTCGAGGAGAGCCTCGCACTGGAGGTTGTTATTGGCACTCTCCTGTGCGTCTTGATTGGGGTCAAGGACCACATCCTCGCCCTTCGGCGTGTAGACGAAGGTGAGGGCTCCGGTGCCGCCGCTGTAGGGACCGCCATTGCTCATCCGCTTGATCGACTCCTTGGAGATGCGAGGTCCGATGCCCTCAATCTCCATACGGGTAGAGATGACCCGCTGGCTGCCGGTCACGGGAGTCCCCTTCTCCACCACGCGAATGAGGAGTCCCTCCTTGATCTTGACAAATGTCCCCTCGGGAGTGATCAGGTCAGCAGGGAGATCCTTGATGGTCCGGATGCCGAGGGAGTCGGTGAAGTGCTTCACCTCCGCCTCCTCTTGCTTGATCATATCGACGTAGGACAAGCGCTTCTTGTCGCATCCGCTGACTAACAGCAGACTGGAGAGCAGGATCAGGATCGTCAGATGAGTGGGTCTGAGTAGATATCTCATATTGAGGGATAAAAAAGTGTCTAAGAGTGTAACTCCAAAATGGTAGTGGCAGGGTCAATGGCGACCCCCACCACTATGCCATACAAATGTAGCAAAATATCGGCTTAAGTAGCCCCTCTTTCCCTCTTCACTATTGTACTGTGGTCTTGGGCACCGGTGGCGTATGGGCAAGCAGGCCGTTCTGGCTCCTGCTGAATGAAGACACGGGGAGCGGCATCACTGAGGGTGGCTTGTGCTGCACAGTGCCGGGTGAGCGTTGCTGAGGAGCGAAAGTAATAGGTATATTTGTGCAGTAATACTAACGATCACACACGACTGAGCGAGATATGTACGGGCTTTTCAATGACAGCTTCCAGCCGGCGGTAGATGGGGTGGGTACCGTTGTCTACAATAATGCGATCCAGATGTATAGGATGGGGCGAGACGTGCACGTTGTGGTCCCGTACTCTAAGGGCGAGCCTGAGTTGCCCGAGCCCTTCCCCATCACTCGCATCCCCTCAGTGCCTGTGCCTCCTCGCCCTCCCTACTCGGTGGGGCTGCCCTTCATCCCCACCAGTGCGTCTCGCGAGGTGTATCACCTGCCCTTTGATCTCATCCACTGTCACGCCCCCTTCACCACTGGGCGGATGGGTCGGGTGATCGCTCGTACGCGGGGCATTCCCTTCATCGCCTCGTTTCGCTCCAAGTACCGGGACGACTTCTATGGCGCGACCAAGAGCCGCTTCCTCTCTCATCTGGCGCAGGACTGGATCATGGAGTTTTACCGCCATGCCGATCAGGTGTGGATCACCGATGAGTCGATCCTCGAGACGATGCATGAGTATGGGTTTAGGGAGAAGCGGGGGCAGATCGCTGTGGTGCCCAATGGCGTGGAGACGGTCAGCGAGGACTGGTCCGTACTCCGTGAGCGGAAGCGGCGTGAGCTGGGGCTGGATGATGCGACTCCGCTCTTCCTCTTTGTCGGTCAGCAGATCCGGATCAAGAATATCGGGATGATCCTCGATAGTCTTGCGCTGCTGGGTGATCGGAAGTTCCTCTTCTACTCCCTCGGCAGTGGTGCGGCGCGTGGGAAGTTTATCGAGAAGGCGAAGAGCTTAGGTCTGCAGGATAAGGCGATATTCCCCGGCACGATCAAGGATAGGACCGAGCTCTTCTCGTACTATGCGGCGGCGGATCTCTTCCTTTTCCCCTCTCTCTATGACACCTATGGCAATGTGATCCGCGAGGCGGCGCTGATGCACACACCGAGCCTGCTGCTGGAGGGGACCACCTGTGCTGCGCCCTTCCAGGATGGGGTCAACGCCTTTATTGCCAGGCAAAATGATCCGCGCGTCTATGCGGAAAAGATCATCGAGACGATCCGTGATGTGGAGGGACGGCAGCGTGTGGCGGACCGGATCCCCCACACGATCTCCCGCACCTGGGAGGATGTGGTCGGGGAGGTGGTCGATCGGTACGACCAGCTGATCGCGCACCACGAGAGTCGGGGACGATTTAGACTATGAAGAGAGGTTAAAAGTGCTATTATCCAAAAAGATTTCAGTAACTCGCGCTGCATAGGTCGGAGAAAATTTGTATCTTTGAGGATAGAAAGGGATCAGTCCCTGCAGTGACAAGACATTATTACAGCTCCAATCAATTTATATTAAGGTAAAAAAGAGATGAACAAGGAACAGCTAGAACAGATGAAAAACGGCAAGGGCTTCATTGGTGCCCTTGACCAGAGTGGTGGCTCTACGCCCAAGGCCCTGAAGTCCTACGGTCTGACCGAGGATGCTTGGAGCAATGAGACGGAGATGTTTGAGCTCATCCACGAGATGCGCACCCGTATGATCAAGAGCCCCGGCTTTGCTGAGCACAAGATCATCGGTGTGATCCTCTTCGAGCGCACCATGCGCGGTGAGATCGATGGCAAGAAGACGCCCGACTACCTCTGGGAGAACCTCCACATCGTACCTTTCCTCAAGGTCGACAAGGGTCTCTGCGAGGAGAAGGACGGCGTACAGCTGATGAAGGACTTCCCCGGTCTCGATGACCTCTGCGAGGATGCTGTGAAGCACCATATCTTTGGTACCAAGGAGCGCAGCGTCATCAAGCAGGCCAATGAGGAGGGTATCAAGGCTATCGTAGCACAGCAGTTTGAGTGGGGTAAGAAGATCCTCTCTCACGGTCTGATGCCGATCCTCGAGCCTGAGGTGGACATCCACTGCCCCGATAAGGCTAAGGCTGAGGAGATCCTCAAGCGCGAGATCCTCGCTCAGCTCGACAAGATGGATCAGCCCGTGATGCTCAAGATCACTCTCCCGACGGTAGACAACTTCTACAAGGAGATCATCGAGCACAAGAATATCGTCCGTGTCGTAGCCCTCTCCGGTGGCTACAGCCGCGAGCACGCCAATGAGCTGCTGGCTAAGAATCACGGCATCATCGCTTCCTTCTCTCGCGGTCTCGCTGAGGGACTCTCTGCACAGCAGAGCGATGAGGAGTTCAATAAGACCATCGGTGCCTCTATCGATGGCATCTACGAGGCCTCTATCAAGTAAGCTGTAGGTCTAAGACCTATAAAAAGAGAAGGTCTCCATCCGGATAGTCCGGGTGGAGACCTTCTCTTGCTATAAATATACTATCGGGTAGGTTATTTATTGACCACAACGATCGGCTTGATCAGGTCTGCAGGCTTATCGCGCATAAGCTGCAGTGCCTCGGGGAGCTTATCCCAGCCCTCGAAGACGTGGGTGCAGAGCGGCTTCAGGTCGAGACGACCGAAGGAGACGAGGCGGGCAAGCTTCTCCATACGGAGACGACCGCCGGGCATCAGACCGCCATTGATCTGCTTGTGACCCATACCGACGCCCCACTCGACGCGCGGGATCCCGATGGTGTCACCCTTGCCGAGGTAATTGACGTTACCGATCTTGCCACCGGGCTTGAGCGCCTTGACTGCCTCAGAGAAGGTGTCCACCGTGCCGCCGGCCATACAGATCTTATCCACTCCCTTACCGTCCGTCATGGCAAGTACCTGCTCGGAGATGGAGCCATCCTTGTAGCTGATGAAGTCGGTCGCACCGTAGCCCTTGGCTGCCTCGACGCAGACGGGTCGGGTGCCGACAGCGATGATCCGGGAGGCTCCGCGAAGGGCGCAGCCGGCAACGGACATCAGACCCACAGGACCGATACCGATCACCAGCACCACGTCGCCAAATTGCACATCCGCCAGCTCCACAGCGTGGAAGCCTGTCGGCACCATATCGCTGAGCTGGGTCGCCTCGACGGGATCAAAGTCCTCGGGGAGGTGTGCCAGGTTGCCGTCCGCGTCATTGACGTGGAAGTACTCACCGAAGACACCGTCCTTGAAGTTGGAGAACTTCCATCCTGCCAGCATACCTCCGCTGTGCATAGAGTAGCCGGCCTGAGCCTCGAGAGAGTTCCAGTCGGGAGTGATGGCCGGCACGATGACGCGGTCACCGGGCTTGAAGTCCTTGACCAGCTCGCCTACCTTGACCACCTCGGCACTGCACTCGTGACCGAGGATCATATTGTGACGATCGCCTATGGCGCCCTCCCAGAGGGTGTGTACGTCGCTGGTGCAGATTGCTACAGCGAGCGGCTTACAGATGGCGTCCATGGGACCACACTCGGGAACCGGCTTCTCGATCCAGCCTGCTTCCCCGATCCGGAGCATTGCGTATCCTTTCATGATGATAGATAGATTGTAAAAGTTAGGAAATAAATGGTTTGACTTATTTGATGAGGTAAATGTAGCGAAAAAGAAAGTTCGATGTATCGATTTTCGGGCGAATTACAGAATTGCTTCTGCAATTAACACTTCCCCTCACTCCTCCACCGTGAAGATGGTGATCCGGTGCTCCTCGGAGTAGTCCGGGGCGACCCGATGACGACTGAGGTAGGCGATGATTGCCTCCTCTGTCGTGAGGTGCTCGTCCTTGACCCTCGACTTGTCCCCATAGGAGTAGACCGATGCGGCATAGCTGCTGAGTGCCACCTTATAGGTGCGGTCAGGGTCGAGGGGCTGGTCGTTGTCGTCCAGGATCGTGACCCCCTCGAGGGTCCCGTCGGCCCTGAGGGCGTAGGTGACGTGCAGACCGGAGGGGACGATCGGTCGCCGGTCATCGAGCTGGTCAAAGCCGCTCTCAAAGAGCCGGTGTAGCTCTGCGGGAGTGAGCTCGACGGTCATCATCTGATTGGAGAAGGGATCTAGGGTGTAGACATCCAGCATCGAGATCGGACCGGGAGCGATGGAGTCTATGCGGATGCCTCCGGGATTGGTGAGGGCAAAGTCAGCTCCCGTCACCTCGCGGAAGGCGTCGGTCATCAGGTAGCCCAGCTCCTCCTTGCTCAGCAGACCCTCCTCCGTAGTGGCGAGTGCCTTGTGCATCTCAGGATTGGCGAAGATCTTGTCGACGAGTGCCCTCATCGCAGGTTGCTCATTGCCGCCCTCCGCTATCGGGATGAGACGGGAACTGCGGGCGATGACTCGCCGATCGGGTCCGAGGGTGAGGTCCGTCAGGGTGCAGTAGTGGAGCTTGGAGCCGGCCTGAGTGATTAGGATACCATTCTCATACAGCTCCCTGTCGATCTTGGTGTGCGAGTGTCCACCGACGATCAGGTCCACCACACCGGACGGCAGTGCCTTGGCGAGTGCTTGGTCGTGGAGGACACCGTAGTGATTGAGGAAGAGAAGTACATCGACGCTGTCCCGCATCCCGAGGTAGCGCTCGTAGCTCTCCATCGGCTCGTGGAAGGTAAAGGGGCGTACCTTGTCGGGATGAGAGTCGGGGATGCCGAGCTCGTTGATGAAGAGAAGCGAGATGATGCCTACGGTGTAGCCGTTCTTCGTCCTCAGCGTCATCCTCGGGCGGATCGGCAGGTCTGCCGTCGGCTCCATATTGGCACAGAGGAAGGGGAAGGTGGCGTGGCTCGCTAAGTAGGCGAAGCCCTCCCTCCCGGTGTCAAACTCGTGATTGCCCACCGCAGAGGCATTGAAGCCGATCGCATTCATCATCTCTATCATCGGCCAGCCCTTGGGGTCGTACTGGTCGTTGAAGGGATTGCCGGTCTGGTTGTCTCCGCCCGAGAGCACCAGTAGCTCGGGGTACTCCCTCCGGAGGCTGTCGACGATGAAGGCGAAGCGGGGCATGCGCTCCATCCCTGCGTGCATATCATTCACCGAGAGGATGCGGATGTGATTGCCTGACTTGTGATGTGACGAGACGCCGCAGCCTGCGAGGAGCAGGGTGAGCAGGGCACCGGTGATCAGGGTGAGTGTATTGATGTGCTTCATTGCTTGTACTCAGCTTTGTTGGGTTACGGTCAGTCTCATTCCCTCCTCCAGTGGTCCATCTGGTGCCACCTCTAGTCCATTCTCGTCCCTCGCGATCCATCCGGATGTCTTTTCGCCCGCCTCGGTTGCCCAAGCTCGGATCGCATCGGCCACAACAGCTCCTGCAAAGAGGGTGACCGGTTGTCCATTGACTACTACTCTCATGATTACAGACCTAGCTCGGTGATTTTCTCCTGAAGCTTTGCCGGCTGGTAGCCGCGGAAGACGATCTCGCCCTCAGGGCTGATCAGGATCAGTGTCGGGATGCCGAGGACGCCATAAGCATCGTAGGAGACATTGTCCTTATCGAATATCGTCTCCCAGCTGAGTCCGAGGCTCTCCTTGGCGCGGTCGTTGTCAGCCTTTGACTTCTCTCGCACGCCGATGCTTAGCACGCGGAGGGTCTTGCTGTGCTCCTCGGAGAGCTGCCTCAGCTCCGGCATAGCCTGTCGGCAATAGACGCACCAGGATGCCCAGAAATCCAGCAGCAGATACCTCTTGCCATCCATATAGTCGCTGAGCTTGACGCTCTTCCCCTCCCCATCGGGGATCTCAAAGTCTCCCTTGTAGGGCTTGCCGACAGAGGTCTCCAGTGCGCTCTTTGCCTTGCTGTACCGCTCTGTATTCTTAGCGTCCCTGCGCACAAGGTCTGATGCTCCCTCATAGAGAGATACATACTCCGCCTCATCGGCATAGTCCAGCTCACGGAACATCAGCGCCCCTACGAGGTCATCATGGTGGCTCTCGTAGTACTTGGCGGCGATCGCACTCCGCACTCCGGCGCGCTCCACACGTACTTGATCGATCTGCGCCTGGATCTCGTGAGACGCCTTAGGGTCACTCGTCTCCTTGAGCTGCTGCTCGAGCGACTCCTGCTTGGATGCGAGAGCGGCCGTCTGCTCCTCTACCTCTTTGGTAAAGGAGGTGAGCGCTCCATTTAGGCTCGCGGGATCCTCTGACGTGATCGTGATAGCGCCGCTCGGGGTCTGAGTGAGGGTAAAGTCGCCACTCTCCGGTATGAAGGGCAGCTCAATGTCGCCCTGAGGGATCGAGATCATCCCCAGCAGAGTGTCGGAGGGGGTGCTGCTATTGAGAGTGAAACTATTGTTGCTGATGCGGGCTGAGTCGGTGCCAATGGGGTCGGTGACGAGGTAGACCATGGCGCCCTCCAGCTCGGCCGGTAGCTCGCTACCCTTGATGGTGCAGGTCTCGGTATGGCTCTGACAACCGCAGAGTAGCGCCGCAAGAGCGAGTGAGGTGAGGTATTTCTTCATGACTTTGAGAAAATCCTTATGCGTGATACAAAAAAGAGGGACCGCCTCTCCTACTGAGAAGCGATCCCTCAAATGTACTATTTTTCTTAGGAGAAAAGGTCCGGCTTAGAGACCGAGCTCCTTGATCTTAGCGTCCAGATCTTGCGGGCTGTGGCCACGATAGACGATCGTCCCCTCAGGATTGACGAGCAGGAGGGTCGGGATGCCGAGGATGCCGTACTCCTTGACGGACTGGCTCTCCTTGTCGAAGGCGGTATTCCAGGTGATGCCCAGCTCCTTGCGAGCGGAGTCGTTATTCTCCTTGCTCTTCTCCCACACACCGACGCTCAGCACGGTGATGGTCTTGCTGTGATCCTTCACGATGCCGGCGAGGTGTGGCATGGCCTGGCGGCACGGTCCGCACCAGGAGGCCCAGAAGTCCACTAGCAGGTACTTCCCCGCCTCCATATAGTCGGAGAGCTTCACGGTCGTACCCTCACCATCATCGATGACGAAGTCGCCCTTGTAGGGCTTGCCCTCAGAGGTCTCGAGGGCGAGCTTCATAGAGTCGTACTGGTTCTTGAGATTCTTATCCTCCTTCACCACACTCGAGGCGCCCTCGTAAGCGGAGATGAAGTCCTCATCACTGTCAAACTGGAGCTGTGAGAAAGCTAAGGCACCGATCACGTTGTCCTTATTGGACTCGTAGTACTTACGGGCGAGCTTATTATTTGCATCGGTATACTCCTTCTCGAGCTCCTGGATCTCTGCCTGCAGCTTGTCGGCAGCCTCGGCACCGATATCCTCCTTGGAGAGCTCCTGATCTTTGGCTCTGTAAGCCTGAGTGATCGGAGCCAGCGTCTCGTCCATCTCCTTGGAGAAGGTCTTGTATACAGCGTTGAGCGACTTGGCTTCGTCAGCTGCGGTGATGGTATACTTGCCATCCTCGCCTCGGGTGAGGGTGAAGTCTCCAGCCTCGCGGATGATCGGGGTCTGGATCTGAGCGTCCTTGGAGACGACGTACCAGATCTTCGTCACGTCGGTGCTGTCGGAGGTGAAGGCAAAGGAGCCATTGCTTACCAGTACGGAGTCCTTGTTGTCCTCGTCCAGTATGAGGTAGAGGTACTTGCCCTCCATCTCCTCAGGGAGGTTGCTCCCCTTGAGGGAGAACTTTGGACTGCTCTGGCATCCGGCTACAAGTACGAGCCCGGCGATCAGTGCGACCGTGTGCTTTAGTTTATTCATGCTATTGGTACAATGTGTATAAGTGTGATAAAAATGTCGGTAATAAGGGACCAGACCTCAGAGGCCCAGTTCCTTGATCTTGCTCGAGATCTCGTCGGGCCTATTGGTCTTCAGTACGATATTCCCCTCGGGGCTGATCAGTATAAGGGTAGGGATGCTCTTCACTCCATAGGCGTCAGCCAGCGAGGACTTGCTGTCGAAGAAGGTACTCCAGGTCATCCCCAGCTCCTCCTTTGCCTTCGCATTCGCCTCGGGCGTCTCGTTGAGCCCGCCGACGCTCAGCACGGTGATGGTGCCAGCGTGGTCCTTGGCGATCTCCGCCAGGTGAGGCATCGCAGCACGGCAGGGACCGCACCAGGAGGCCCACACATCGACTAAGAGGTACTTGCCCTCCTCCATATAGTCGCTCAGCTTCACGCTCTTGCCGGTCTCGTCCGTCATCGTCACATCGGTGTAGGGACTACCGGCAGCAGTCTTCAGCTCGCCCTTCTGCATCGAGTAGAGCTTCTGCATGTCGGCATTCGACGTGATCGCCTCGCCTGCCGACTCGTACATCTCCACGAAGCCCTTGGGGTCGGTCATTGGATAGATGGAGAGGGCCAGGAGACCGAGAGGATTGTCCTTATTTTGGTCAAAATACTCCCTTGAGAGTACACCGACCTTGGCATTGAAGTCCTCCGAGAGCTTCGTCCCCTTGGCGGAGAGCTCCTCGGTGATGGTCCCGCCATTTGCCTGCACCTCCTGCATCAGTTGCTGGTTGGCGGCCATGAAGTCGCCGTAGAGGGCGTCGAAGCGGTTGTAGAGTGTGGTGACCTTCTTATTAAGCTCTGTAGATGAGGGATCGTAGGCAAAGCTGGTGCTGTCCACGACTAAGGTAGAGGTCCCCGGCTCGGAGAAGAAGGGCATCCCCTTACTTCCCATCAGGATGGTGAAGAGCTTGACGGGAGTATCCTTGGCCATCTTGAGCTCAAAGGAGCCGTCCTTGACTGTCACGGAGTCCACCTTGTCCTGCCCATCGTAGAGGTAGACGTACTGCCCCTCCATCGATGAGGGTAGCTCGGTGCCACGGAGTGTCGAGGTCTTGTCCTGCGAGCAGGCGCTGAAGCTCATAGCGGTGAGCGTGAGTGAGAGAATTAGGAGTGATCTCTTTTTCATTTGTCTTTATTGTAAATGTGATGTCATCAGGCTGTCGAGGCTCATCCTCTTACAGGTCCATCAGATAGGTATTCATACCAGCGGCTGCGGTGCGTCCATCGCCCATGGCAAGGATCACGGTGGCTCCACCGCGTACGATGTCCCCACCGGCAAAGACGTCGCTGAGCTGGCTCTGATGCTTCTCCTCATCCACCTCGATGGTCCCGTGGCTGCTGATCTTGAGTCCCTCGAAGTGGGTCGGGATGATGGGATTGGGCTGGACTCCGATGCTGACGATCACCTCGTCCACCTCCACCTCGATGATATCCCCCTCGATCGGCACGGGACGGCGACGCCCACCTTCGTCAGGCTCACCGAGTCGCATATGCTGGAGTCTCATCGTGGTGACGTGACCGCTCTCATCGGCAAGGTACTCGATGGGGTTGTAGAGGTTCATGAAGTCTACGCCCTCCTCCTTGGCATGCTCGATCTCCTCCCGACGGGCAGGCATCTCCTCCTCGCTCCGGCGATAGACGATCATCGCATGCTCTGCTCCGAGGCGTAAGGCTGTGCGGACAGCATCCATGGCGGTATTGCCGCCACCGATGACGGCTACGCGCTTGCTGTGGTAGATCGGAGTGTCAGCGCCGGGGGTATTGGCGTGCATGAGATTGACGCGCGTCAGGTACTCGTTGCTCGACATGATGCCGATGAAATTCTCTCCCGGAATACCCATAAAGCGAGGTAGACCGGCACCGCTACCGACGAAGATCGCCTTGAAGCCCTGCTCCACCAGATCCTCGTAGGAGAGTGTCTTGCCGACGATCACGTTGGTGTGGAAGTCGATTCCCATCTTCTTCAGCTTATCAATCTCGAAGTCTACGATCTCATTGGGGAGCCGAAACTCTGGGATCCCGTATCTCAGCACGCCTCCCAGCTCGTGGAGAGCCTCGAAGACTGTCACCGTGTAGCCCATCTTGGCGAGGTCACTGGCACAGGCGAGTCCGGCAGGACCTGAGCCGACGACAGCCACCTTGATCCCCTTCTTGTCAGCACAGATCTGCGTCGCAGGGATCTTGCCGGCTGTGATCTGCTCTCGCTCCCAGTCGGCGACAAAGCGCTCCAGGAAGCCGATCGCCACCGCGGGGTCACCGCTCTTGGTGTGGATGCATCTCGCCTCGCACTGCCTCTCCTGAGGGCAGACACGACCGCAGACACCGGGGAGGGAGCTGGTCTCGTGGATTACGTCGATCGCTTCCTTGAAGTCTCCCCTCTCGATATTCTTGATGAAGGTGGGGATATTGATCGCCACGGGGCAACCCTCCATACAGGTGGGCTTAGCGCAGTCGATGCAGCGCTTTGCCTCCACCATTGCGGTCTCGCTAGAGATCCCGAGAGCTACCTCCTCATTGTTGTGAGCGCGAGTCTTCCCCTCCTGTGTCGGCATGACGGCACGCGGGATAGCCATCCGCTCCTTGGTCTTCAGCTGATTGCGCAGATCAGCACGCCAGGCGGCCTTGCGCCGCTCTTTTACCAGTTCGTAGTCTACGTTCATCTCCTGCTAAAGTCTAAGTTTGCCTCTCTATTTTTCTGCTCCTCGATGGGCTTGAAGGCCCTCAGGCGCATCATCAGTTCGTCAAAGTCCACTTGGTGGGCGTCAAACTCTGGCCCATCCACGCAGACAAACTTTGTCTCCCCACCCACGGTGACGCGGCAGGCACCACACATACCGGTGCCGTCGACCATGATCGAGTTGAGGGACGCTAGGGTTGGGATCTTGTGCTTCTCCGTCGTGAGGGCAACAAACTTCATCATGATGGCCGGACCCACACAGATCACCAGGTCGACCGGCTCGCGCTCGATTACCTGCTCCAGTCCGAGGGTGACCACCCCCTTCTGTCCCATCGTCCCATCATCAGTCATGACGATCGTCTCGTCAGCCACCTCACCGATCATATCGTCCATAAAGATGAGGTCCTTTGTGCGGGCACCGAGGATGGCGATCACCTTATTTCCCGCCTCCTTCATCCCCTTGATGCTGGGGAAGAGCTCCGCGATACCCACTCCGCCACCAATGCAGACGACGGTGCCGTACTTCTTGATCTCCGTCGGCTTGCCGAGGGGACCTACGATGTCAGTGATCTCATCACCTACGTTGAGGTGAGTGATCTTCCAGGTCGAGACGCCGGCCGCCTGTATGATCACCTCGATGAGACCCTCGTCAGGCCAGGTATTGGCGCAGGTCACGGGGATCCGCTCACCCATCTCCCCGACGCGGAAGATGATGAAGTTGCCCGGTCTGCTCGACCGCGCTATCAGTGGCGCCTCAATGGTCAGCGCGACCACACGCTCGGAGATCTGCTCCTTCTTGACTATCTTATACATAATCGGCACATTAATGATACTACATTCACAGAGATGGGATCTCGACTGCTGTCGGCACACTCGGGAGACCTCCTCGCGAGAGTGACGCACGACCCCTGACTGTCAAGCCCCGGAGTTTCCGTCACCTCTATGCGACAAATGTAGCTAATTGTTTGGTAAATCCTTTTACCGGTGCCGTCACCTCTGCACATAAATTTAATCCCAAGAAAAACCATGTTTGCCAAAGATACTGTTTGCCGAGCATAATTAGGCTAGCTCGGATTTTGATGGAGGCCGGGAGGGGGAGGAAAAAGAGATTGCCCTTACTGTGGTGATCATAAGAGAGGGGTGTCTAATGCCGGATGGATAGGAGCTCTATCTAATACCGATATTAGTGAAGTCTAATATCGGTATTAGGCTTCACTAATATCGGTATTAGAGATTTCCCTGAGGAGTGGGCTACTTGGGTAGGGGTGATGCATTCGAGCTTCACAGCTATGAAGCGTGCACCCGCAAGGGGCGCTTCGCTCCCCACTCTTCACAATGAGTCGAGTGGCTTCTGTACCACTGTGCGTCACCCCTGCCGTCACTCTTGCTTGCCTTTTTGGGGTGGACGGATCCTCGGTGAGGGGGTGCCTCTGCGGGCGGATAAGCATTTGCAAAGGTTTCGAATAGTGGTATATTTGTGTCAGATAAGCACATTCATGAATACGCGACTATGAATCAAAACAGTCTCTATTCGATCAATCAACTCTCAGAGGAGGAGATTCTTCGGATCCTTGATATGGCGGAGTGCTTCGAGCGTCAGCCCAATCGTGACTTCCTGCAGGGTCGCGTGGCGGCGACGCTTTTTTTTGAGCCCTCCACCAGGACGCGCCTCAGCTTTGAGACCGCTGTCAATCGCCTTCGCGGTCGGGTGATCGGCTTCTCCGATGCGCGTGCCAGCAGCACGTCCAAGGGCGAGAGCCTACACGACACCATCAAGATGGTCTCCAACTACGCTGACCTGATCATTATGCGCCACTTCCTCGAGGGGGCGGCCAAGTATGCCAGCGAGGTGACTGAGATCCCGATCATCAATGCCGGTGACGGGGCCAATCAGCACCCCTCGCAGACGATGCTCGACCTCTACTCGATACGCAGGACGCAGGGCGGGCTGGAGGACCTCACGATCACGATGGTGGGGGATCTGCGGTTTGGGCGCACGGTCCACTCACTGATCGAGGGGATGAATTACTTCCACCCCCACTTCATCTTCGTCTCTCCTGATATGCTGGCCCTGCCGGCGGAGTACAGGGACTACTGCGATGAGCACCATATCCCGACCGAGTACTCGCACGAGCTGACGCCTGAGATCATCGCCCAGACTGACATCCTCTATATGACGCGGATCCAGCGGGAGCGCTTTACGGACGATGAGGACTACGAGGCAGTGAAGGACTCCTTTATCCTCCGCGCCGAAATGCTACGGCCGGCCAAGGAGACGATGCGCGTCCTTCACCCCCTCCCCAGGGTCAATGAGATCGCCATGGATGTGGATAGGACAAAGTATGCCTACTACTTCACTCAGGCGCAAAATGGTCTCTATGTCCGTGAGGCTCTGATCTGTAGGGCTCTCAATATTCCTGTCACCGAGTAACCAATGTACGAGTACCATGACTAAAGTAGAGAAAGGTCAGCTGCGGGTCAATGCGATCAAGAATGGGTCGGTCATCGACCATATCCCTGTGGAGCACCTCTTCAAGGTGGTCCGTCTCCTCCACCTCGACAGCCTCGATGTGCCTATCACCATCGGGCAGAACCTCCGCAGCAAGCGGATCGGACAGAAGGGGATCATCAAGGTGGAGGACAAGTTCTTCACCGAGGAGGAGCTCAATCGCCTCGCTCTCGTCTCGTCAGAGATTGTGATCAATGTGATCCGCGAGTACGAGGTGGTGGAGAAGAAGTACGTCACCCTGCCGGACGACATTCGCGGTCTCGTCCGGTGCCCCAATCCCAAGTGTATCACCAATAACGAACCGATGAAGAGCGCCTTCCGACTCCTCGATCTGGAGCAGGAGATTATGCAGTGCGAGTACTGCACCCGCAAGGTGCATCGCGGCGAGATCGTCCTTTGCGATGAGTAACAAGACTGAGTATAAACCCTATCAATAGAGTAATCATGAGTAAGAGTAATAAAGGTAGCCTGATAGCCATTGTCATCCTCATCCTGCTTGTCCTCTGGGCGGTCGTCGCCAGCATTAGCTTTAATAATAAAGCGGTGCAACAAGAGGAAGGCGTGCGTCAGGCGTGGAGCCAGGTGGAGAATCAGTATCAGCGCCGTGCTGACCTGATCCCCAATCTTGTTAATACGGTAAAGGGCTACGCCACCCATGAGCGGGAGACACTGGAGGGTGTCGTGGAGGCACGTGCCAAGGCAACCCAGATGACTGTCGACCCGACGAAGATGACCCCCGAGGACCTTGCTGCCTATCAGCAGGCTCAGGGTGAGCTCTCTCAGGCTCTCGGTCGACTCCTCGCCGTCTCGGAGCGCTACCCGGATCTAAAGGCGAATGAGAACTTCAAGGCTCTCCAGGTACAGCTCGAGGGAACAGAGAACCGCATCTCCACGGAGCGGAAGCGCTTCAACGAGGTGACACAGGAGTATAATACCTTTGTCCGCAAGTTCCCCAATAACATCTTTGGCTCTATCCTGGGCTTCAAGGCTAAGCCTTACTTCGAGTCCGTCGCTGGTGCGGATCGTGCCCCTGAGGTGAAGTTCTGACTGTGAAGCGGTTCTTTCTCCTTCCCCTTACCCTGCTCCTGCTGCTCCTCTCCGGAGTGGCAAGGGCTGAGGAGCGGGACTATCGCCCGGAGGATGTGCCCAATGTCCAGCAACAGGACTACCGACGCTTCGTCAGCGACCCGGAGGGGTACTTCACGCCGGATGAGCGGTCGGAGATAGACCGAGCTCTCTTCGACCTGAGAGAGCGACACACTGTGGAGGTGGTGCTGGTGGTGCTGCCAGCGATTGAGAATGATGACCCGGAGACCTTTACGGAGGAGCTCTTCCGGCTATGGGGACTTGGTAAGGCCGAGGATGATAATGGTCTGCTGATCCTCTATGTGACCCAGAGACGCCGGCTCATCCGCTTCGAGACTGGGTATGGTCTCGAGGGGGCGCTACCCGACGCCGCCACCTACGGCATCTCTCAGCGGATCCTCATCCCGGGGATCAAGGAGGGAAGGTCCAAGGATGCCTTCCTCGCAGGGATCAGTCAGATAGATACCTATCTCAGCGAGGGCTACGATCCCTCCAATGACGGGAACGTCGACTATACCGACGACGAGATGAGCGATGAGGATCTGCTGACGATCTTTGCCGGCTATGGGATCCTCTCTTCAGTGGTGGCGGTGCTGGCTCTGCTGGGACTCTTCGGGCGGGTTCGCATAGGCGAGACGCCGGCGGAGAAGTACTCCATCATCAGGCGAAGAGGGTCGGAGGTGCTTCCGATGGCGATAGGTTTCCTGCCGGGATTTCTCCTGATCTTCTTCCCTGTATACCTTTGGCTGAAGTCGAAGTGGCAGCGCCGCCTTAAGGACTGCCCCTACTGTGGCTCTCACGGTACCATCACCCGACTGAGGTATCCCAATAACCTCTCCTATCTCAATGCCGGAGAGGCTCTTGAGGAGAAACTTCGGAGTGTCGCCCATCCGGTGCTGGTCTGTGAACAGTGTCACCGGTCGCAGGTGATGAGCCTCGACAGAGACTCTCGGGAGTACTATCGCTGTCCATCCTGTGGCGTGAAGGCTTACCACGCTTCTGTTTCTGTCAATGCTTATGGCAGGCAGGTGACGGCCGGTAAGTGTGAGCACTGCGGTCATACCGATCGGTCAGAGCGTATCCGCCGTCGGGGTAGTGGCTTCGGACCGGTGATCTGGGGTGGGGGCTTCGGTAGCGGTGGCTTCGGCGGAGGAGGTAGCTTTGGCGGTGGTTTTGGTGGTGGCGCCTCCGGTGGCGGTGGCTCTACAGCCGACTTCTGACCCTTTTCTTTTCTACAAAGGCAGGTCAGCCAATGTGGACGATCGTGATGCCTGCTCCTCCGAGATCAGCACGCTCGTCCTCGTAGGAGGCGACGTGCGGGTGATCCGACAGCAGTTCGCGGATCGACTGACGCAGCGCTCCCGTGCCGGTGCCGTGGAGGATCCGGACGGTACTCATGCCGTAGCTCACCGCCTCGTCAAGAAATCCGGTCACTGCCCGTAGGGCTTCATCCACCCGTTGCCCTCGACAGTCAAGGAGGGGCTTGAAGGCTAACCGGCGCTCATCCGACTGCATCTCCACCACCTTGGGTGGCTCCTTGTGGATGATCGTCTGCTTGCGGATCGTGGGAGTGAGCTTGGAGAGTGGTACGGTGACGGTGATGCTTCCGAGGGAGACGCGTGCATCCTTGCCCTTGATCTCGGTCACCTCGCCCACCGTATTTCCCCCCTCGAGTGTCACCCCGGTGCCGATGGTGATCGCCTCTCTTGATACGTTGCTCTTTTTCTGCTCCCGCTTCTCCTTTGGCTGCACCCTCTGCTCAAGTGAGGTGCGCTTATTGTCCAGCTTTTGCCGAGCCTTCCTTGTCCGCTCTTTATCTGCCTTGGCTGTCTTGATGTCGCGGATCGTCTTCTCCACCGCAGCGTTGGCTGATGAGACGATGTCCAGAGCTTCCTGATGTGCCTTTGAGAGGACGCTCTCACGCTTGGACTGAAGGGCGTCGAGCTTCTGCTGGAGTCGGATGCGCTCCTCCTCGAGCTCTCTCTCCCGCTTGTGTACCTCCGACCGCTTACGACCCCAGTAGGCCTTGTCGCGCATGATGTCCTGGAGGTACTTGTCCTGCAGCATAAAGTCCTCCCCCACCTGCTCTGAGGCGTAGTCGAGGATCACCTCCGGCAGTCCAATGCTCCTGGCGATCTCTATGGCAAAGGAGCTCCCCGGCTGTCCGATCACCAGCTGGTACAGTGGCTGGATCCGCTGCCGGTCAAAGAGCATCGCCCCATTGATCAGTCCGTCGTGAGTCGAGGCGTAGTCCTTCAGGTTGCCGTAGTGGGTCGTCACCACACCAAAGGCGCCCATAAGGCGGAATTGCTCCAGTGCCCCCTCCGCAATAGCCCCACCGATGGTCGGCTCAGTACCGCTCCCAAACTCGTCGATCAGCAGTAGCGTCCTGTCCGTGGCGTTGCGGGTGAAAAACTTGATATTCGTCAGGTGGCTCGAGTAGGTGGATAGGTCGTCCTCAAGCGACTGCTGGTCACCGATGTCGATGAAGATCTTGTCAAAGAGCATCATCACGCTGTGGTCCTGCATAGGCACAGCGAGACCACACTGTAGCATATACTGAAGCAGCCCTACGGTCTTAAGGGTGATCGACTTGCCTCCTGCATTTGGTCCCGAGACGATGAGGATCCGATCCGCCGGAGAGAGCTTGATGTCCAGCGGGACAAGAGATCTCCCCTCCTCCCTCAGGTGTCTCTCGAGGAGAGGGTGGCGCGCCTTCCACCACTCCATACGCTGCTCTCCCGTCTCGATCACCGGTACCACCGCATCCATTTCCCCGGCGAGGAGTACCTTGGCGTGGACGAAGTCGAGTATCCCGAGGATTGTGATGTCATCTCGCACCGTGTCGAGCCATGGCCGTAGTCGGTCAGCAAAGGCGTGGAGGAGTCGGAGGATCTCCTGCCGCTCCTCGCCCTCCTTCTCCCTTATCTCATTGTGCAGCAGCACCACCTCCTCCGGCTCTACGAAGAGAGTCTTGCCGGTCGCTGACTCCTCGTAGACGATACCTCGGATGTCGCGCTTATTGCCGGGGTTGATCGGGAGGAGGAGACGACCGTCTCGCATCACGGCGGAGGCATCCGCGTCGACCCAGCCCTGCTGTCGGGCATAGCGAAGGACCCGCTGCATCGTGGCCCCAAGGGAGCTCTCGAGAGAGCGGATCGCCCGACGGATGCTCCGCAGCTCGTCCGATGCGCCATCAGGGATCTCCCCATCGTCACCGATCAGCCGATGGAGCTCCCGCCTCAGCTCCTCCAGTGGCTCCAGTCGCCCGATCAGTCGGTGGAGGAGCGGGTAGTCCTCCGCCTCATCTTCCGTGAGTAGCTTGGCGGTGTCTGCAGTGGCATCCAGCATCTCGCGGAGAGCGCGCAGCTGCTCCGGCTCCAGGTAGGATCCTTCCGGTCTCACGCCCTTGATCGCTGAGCGCAGTGTCCCGAAGCCCCAGGAGGGTAGGGCGCGACTGTCGCAGAGCTCCTGCATCTCGGTCACCCGCCTCAGCTCCGTCCTCAGCTCCCTTGACGAGGAGTCCATGAAGTGCATCTGCGACACCAAGTAGCGGGACACTTCATTTGAGCAGTGGTGGAGTAGTCTCTCCCTGAGGGTGGAGAAGCCGAGCTTGGTCGACTCCACCTCCTCCACTGAGGGATAGATGGGAGACTTATCGTCGGTATGCTTGCGCATGGTCAGAAGAGGAATCGGATCACATCAGCCACATTGGCATAGATCATAAGGAGGAAGAGCAGCCCGATGCCGACCAGCTGAATGTAGTACATATACTTATAGGGGATCTGCCGCCGCGTGATCATCTCGATGAGGAGGAAAAGGATATGCCCTCCGTCAAGCCCGGGGATGGGGATAAGATTCATCACCGCGAGTATGATCGAGAGAAACGCAGTCATGGTCCAGAAGGATAGCCAGTTCCATACCGGCGGGAAGAGGCTTCCGATGGTCCCGAGACCACCGATGCTCTTCGCTCCCTGAGGCGTAGCGACATACTTGAGCTGGTCCACGTACCCGGTCAGGAGCTGCCAGGAGCGGGAGACGCCCTTGGGTAGTGCCTCGAAGAAGCCGTACTCCTCATGTATTTTTCCAAAAGCCTTACCCGGATCGGCGGAGAACATGATCCCAAGCCCGTCCTCCGGATCAGCATAGACCGGTAGCTGTAGCGTCTCCTCGCCTCGCCGCAGGGTGAGCAAGAGCGTGTCTCCACGGAGCTCCTTCACGGCTGGCAGCAGGCCGGAGAGCTTCATCGGTGTGCCATTGAGTGCCACCACCTCGTCTCCCGCCATGACTCCTGCGCGGGCAGCGTTGGATCCGGTAAGGACGGAGTCGGCTACACTCGGGAGATCGATGTAGAAGAGTGCGCTATCGGTCTCCAGCATCGCCGGGATCAGGTCTACCGGTACGGCGAGGTCCACCTGGCTCCCCTTTCGCACCACCGTCAAGGTCTCTGCATCCGCGATCTCCTGAACGAGAGAGCCATCAAAGTACTTGATCTCCTTGCCGTCCAGCGCGTAAGGACGGTCACCATCCTGCAGTCCCATACGGTGTCCTACGCTGGAGTAGGTGAGCGCATCGCCGACGCCCTCCATCGGTATGTGGTCCACGCCATAGTGGTAGGAGAGACCCCAGTAGATCAGGATTGCCATCAGGACGTTGTTCAGAATGCCGCCTGCCAGCACGAGGAGCCGCTGCCACTTTGGCTTCGCTCTAAACTCCCACTCCTCCGGCTCGCTTGGCACGCCTGTCTCAGCCTCCTTCTCATCGACCATACCCTCAATGGCACAGTAGCCCCCGAGGGGTAGCCAGCCTATGCCGTACTCGGTCTCGGACCCTTTTGGCTTCCACTTCCAGAGAGCAAATTTCCAGTCAAAGAAAAGGTAAAACTTGGAGACGCGGATGCCAAAGAGCTTGGCCCACAGGAAGTGTCCCAGCTCGTGAAAAAATACCAGCAGTGAGAGTGAGAGGAGTAGCTGAAGTATGCGTATGAGGATTCCCATATATGGATCTATGTGTGATTAATGTCGGGGGCTCCAGCCCTCGGCCAGCTTGCGCGTCTCGGTATCGCAGCCCTCGAGCATCTCGAGAGAGACGGCGTTACGCTGTGGCATACGGTCGAGACAGTGGCTGATCAGCTCGGGGATGTCCGTGAAGCGAATATCACCGCGGAGGAAGCGGCGGACGGCCACCTCATTGGCAGCATTGAGGACACAAGGCGAGGTGCCCCCCTCCTCGATGGCGCGGTACGCGAGGTCGATGCAGGGGAAGGCATCCCGTCGGGGACGCTCAAAGGTGAGGCTACTCAGCTGCTCGATCGTCGGCAGATCCGTCAGACTGCGGAGTCGGTGGGGGAAGAGTAGGGCGTAGGCTATCGGTACCCGCATATCCGGCAGTCCCAGCTGTGCCTTGACCGCTCCGTCGCGGAAGCCCACCATAGAGTGGACGATGCTCTGCCTGTGGACACAGATGTCAATGTCACGGGGCGCTACGCCGAAGAGGTGGTGCGCCTCGATCATCTCCAGCCCCTTATTCATCATAGAGGCGGAGTCTATCGTCACCTTACTGCCCATATCCCAATTTGGGTTCCGGAGCGCCTGCTCTGGAGTCACCTCGCGGAGTTGGTCCTCAGTGAAGTCGACAAATGGTCCCCCTGAGGCGGTGAGGTAGATCTTGGCGACATCGCCATGCCTCTCGCCGACAATACACTGGTAGATGGCGGAGTGCTCTGAGTCTACCGGGAGGATTACGCCTGCATTCTCCCGCGCCAAGCGGCTGATCAGCTCGCCACCGACGACCAGCGACTCCTTATTGGCGAGAGCCACCAAGCGACCATTCTTGATCGCCTCAATGGTGGGGTGAAGCCCCGCAAAGCCGACAATGGAGGAGAGGACGATGTCGGTGTCGTAGGAGCCGGCTACCTCCAGTACCGCCTCACGACCCGCCTTCACCTCGGTATCGGTGTCGCGGAGAGCCTGCTTGAGCTCCTTGTAGAGTCTCTCCTCACCGGTCACCACGACACGAGGACGGAAGCGGAGTGCCTGCTCCACAGCCACCCGCACGTTGGACCCAAATACAAGAGCCTCCACAGCCAGCTCATCGTGGTGTCGGTCGATCACCTCAAGTGCCTGGGTGCCGATCGATCCGGTACTTCCCAGCAGCGTAACTTTCTTCTGCGCCATATCTCTCTCATCTATAATACGGTCGCAAAGTTACCAAAAGATACCGCTCTAGGTGGTGGAAAAAAGAAAAGAGAGTAGGGGCGATCCCATTACCTTCATTGCGCAGAGGGCCTTGC
Source organism: Porphyromonas sp. C0041D3 (assembly GCF_056590575.1). Taxonomy (NCBI): domain Bacteria; kingdom Pseudomonadati; phylum Bacteroidota; class Bacteroidia; order Bacteroidales; family Porphyromonadaceae; genus Porphyromonas; species Porphyromonas sp. C0041D3. The sequence goes on along the minus strand of NZ_JBWPWJ010000001.1, from coordinate 267,066 downwards.
TTACCCAGTGGCTTCGGTGCTGCAAATATACCGCCACCCCTCAGCATGATCGTCTCACATAGTCTCTCCGGCTTTCTTTGTGGCCAAAAGTGTAGTCTTTCCGACACTTCTTTCGTCTTCTATGGTGGGCTATGTCTATGGAGAGTGCATCCTCCTGAGTGCCTAGGGTTTGCTCCTGATGCCCGCCAATGGATGGATTGCTGTGTCGCTCAAGTACGTTACCCGGCAAATGGCGGGAGAAGGATATGGAGGAATAGGAAAATTGTAGTACATTTGCGGTCGTAAGTCATAATTAGTGCGATAACATTTACATAAGACGATATAGCAATGAAACAGGGTATTCATCCGGACAACTATCGTGAGGTAGTATTTAAGGATATGTCTAATGGCGATATGTTCATTACTCGCTCTACTGTCGATACGAAAGAGACGATCGATGTAGAGGGTGTGACCTATCCTCTGGTCAAAGTCGAGATCTCCAGCAGCTCGCACCCCTTCTATACCGGTAAGGCTAAGCTCGTTGACACGGCAGGTCGTGTGGACAAGTTCCTCAATCGTTATGGTAAGCGTGCCGCCAAGAAGGAGGATCAGGCTGATAAGTAAGACCTCTTGCGATGTGATCCATCGCTCGCTTTTTTCCTAAAGCAAGACACTATAAGCGCTGACGGAGGCCGCAAGCCTTTGTCAGCGCTTTTTTGCGCTCTATATAAATATGCCTATCCACGATACCATCTGTGCCGTCACCACGCCTGCCGGAGTCTCCGCAGTCGGGATGATCAAGGTATCCGGTCCCTCTGCCCTCTCTCTGGTGGACAGGATCTTCGTCCCTAAGCGCAGGGACGCTGTATCACTCGCTCAGACGGAGGGCTATCAAATGGTCTATGGGCATCTTGTCGACCATACGACGGGCGAGATGATCGATGACGGGATGGCGCTCGTCTATCGTGCGCCTCACTCCTATACCGGTGAGGAGATGGTGGAGCTGACTTTGCACGGCTCGCCGCTGATCCTCTCGCTGGTGATCGAGCAGCTCTGTGCTGTCGGGGCGAGGGTGGCAGAGCGGGGCGAATTTACCCGTCGGGCGGTACTAGCCGGGAAGCTGACACTCGGTGGTGCCGAGGCGGTCAATGATGTCATCTTGGCGACAAATAGGTCTGCCCTCAGGATGTCGCTCACCCAGATGACCGGGCGCTTTGGCACCCGTGTCGCAGAGCTGCGTGACGGGCTGATCCGGGTGGCTTCCCTACTGGAGCTGGAGCTGGACTTCTCTGAGGAGGATGTCGACTTTGTCTCCCGCCCGGAGCTGCTCCAGAGCTGCGAAGCGCTGCGGGCGGAGGTCCTCTCCCTCTCCGAGAGCTACCGGAAGGGGGAGGCAGTCAAGCGGGGCATCCCGATCGCTATCGTGGGTAGCCCTAATGTCGGCAAGTCTACCCTGCTCAATAACCTGCTTGGCGAGGACCGCGCTATTGTCTCCGACGTGGAGGGAACCACCCGTGACACCATCGAGGGACACTTGTTTATTGACGGACAAGAGTTTCGCCTCATAGATACCGCTGGACTGCGTGAGACGGATGATCCGGTGGAGAGCCTCGGCATCGGGCGGACGATCCGCGAGGTCGGCTCTGCACTGCTCGTCCTCTGGATGATCGATCCGAGGGAGACGACCGAGGCGGTGAGTGAGGTGTGGAGAAGGCTTCCCCCTGAGGCGCCCGAGGTGGTGGCACTGCTCAATAAGTCTGATGAGACCACGGCTGAGGAGCGCCTTCGGATGTCGGATCACCTCTCTTCGCTGGGCGTCCATGAGGTGATCGACATCATCGGCAGGGATCCCGGAGAGGAGAAGAAGGTGGCCGATCTCCTCCAGCGCCACTTTGCCAACCTCGTTGTCGCAGAGGGTGAGGTGGTGGTCAGCAACCCCCGTCAGGCGATGGCGCTCCGCCGTGCAGCTGATGGACTGGCGCGAGTGGAGGAGGGGCTAAAGGCCGATCAGCCCACCGTGCTGCTGGCTCAGGACCTGCGGGATGCCACAGCGGCGATGGGCGAGGTGATCGGGGATGTCGTCACAGAGGACCTCCTCGACTCCATCTTCTCCCACTTCTGCATCGGCAAGTAACGACCTCCTACTAACTCATAGAAACCATCACTAAGGCACTCTATTTGAGTGCCTTTTGTTTTGCCCAAACGCTCGTCCGTCACAGATTTCAGTTGCTTCTACGCCTATACTATCATCGGTCATTCGCGAAGCGGTGACCGATGTGCCGAGACCTGCCTCGGCCGCCTCGACCCTTGCGGGTCGCCGAGCAAAAATCTCCCCTCTCTACGCCCTTGCAAGGGGTGCTTAGTTCCCCACTCTACACGATGAGATAGATGGCTACTGCACTCCTCGAGTGTGTCACCTCAGGATTTTAGGGATAGTCGAGTGGTAGGTTAAGGCTTACAGCTCAGCTGCCTAAGGCCTCTCGTTGATGCTTTGCTCTATTTGTCGTAGCTCAGATAGCTCTCTTTCATCTTCTTCCATCAGAGCCTGCTCCTTACGGCGACGATTAAATGCTTCGTACTCTTGATCCACTTTGGCTTTCATCTGTGCATTGGAGATGGTGCCGCAACCATTGAGTAGGTCTTTGTTTTGGAAGCTCAAGAGGGCATCCACGTTGCTTCGCCAATAGTTTAGGGTCAAGTCCTTTCGCTCTTTTACCCTCAATTCTGCGGAGTCCAAGAAGAGCACGGTGAGCTTATTTAGTGTCTCTATCTCCTCCTGCTTGAGGTAGTTCTTAGCCGTGTAAATGTCTTGCTTCCTGACTACAGAGCCTTTCCAGGAGGTCAAGGCCATATTGGGCTCGTTGGCATTCGCACGACTCACAATTAGCTCGGCTGCCGTTTGTTGAGTGACGGCATAGAGGAGTTTGTTCTGAGTTTCTGCAAAGAACATCTGGGTAGCCTTATCACTCTTATCGTAGTCGCTACTCAGAGCGAGCAAGTCCCTAACCTTTTGATAGAACCGCTTTTCGCTGGCACGAATATCACGTATCCGCTCAAGAAGTTCATCAAAGTAGTCTGGTCTGCCGTCAGGATTCTTCAGACGGTCGTCATCCATGACAAAACCCTTGATCATATACTCCTTAAGGTTGTGATTTGCCCATCGCCTAAATTGCGTCCCCCTCACGCTCCGCACTCGGAATCCTATGGCTAATACCATATCAAGAGCATAGAAGGTTACCTGATAATTCTTGCCGTCGGCGGCAGTTGTCAAATAATCTTTGACAACTGATTTCTTGTCTAACTCCCTGTCTTCCAGTATGTTTGTTATGTGGTAGCTTATGGATTGCTTTGAGGTGGCAAAAAGTTCTGCCATCTGGTTTTGGTTCATCCAGATGTTACCATCCTTGGCATAGAGGGTCACTCTTGCTTTGCCATCATCGGTATTGTAGATGATGATCTGATTTTCCTCCGCTTGCTTCATGATACCAGTTTCTTTTTCTCCAACAAATTATCTCGAACGACAGACTCTTACACACACTGCTCCCCTAAACAAAAATACCCATTTCACACCACTACGCAGTTGATTATGGAGGAGACAGGCAGGGGTGACGCATTTGAGCGGTACAGAAGCGATTCATCTCATCGTGAAGAGTGTGGAGCGAAGCACCCCTTGCGGGGTCGTAGGGGGGCTTTCTGCTCGGCGACCCGCAAGGGGTCGAGGGAATAGGGGCGGGTATCGGCACATCGGTCATCCGCGAAGCGGTGACCGATGCCTATGGAGCGAGCACCCTTCGGGTGCCACACGGATGGAACACCTATGATTACCATAATGCTCAAATGCATCACTCCTGATGTGTTCTATCCCATCAGCCGTCGGACATTGCCATAAATTGACTAATTTTGCGAAAGACAGAGGGGGAGACGGAGCTAACACCCGATGCAACATTCATCAAACCACTTAACTATAATCAAAATGAATCTTAGGAAGATCATCCTGACGGTAAGCGTTGCCCTCACAGCAGCGACTATGCTCTCCGCTCAGGAGCAGAGACCTCTCTGGATGCGCTATCCCGCCATCTCGCCCGATGGCAAGGAGATCGCTTTCTCCTACCAGGGGGACCTCTTCAGCGTCGCCACGCAGGGCGGCACGGCACGGCGCCTCACCACATCAGATGGGTATGACTACAGACCCATGTGGAGCCCCGACGGCTCCAAGCTCGCTTTCGTCAGCACCCGCACCGATGGCCGAGAGGACATCTACGTCATGGATGCCCGTGGCGGTCAGGCGAAGCGTGTCACCACTCACAGTACCGGCGAGAAACCCATTTCCTGGAGCCTTGACGGCAAGCACATCCTCTACGCAGCTCATATCCAGGATCCTGCGTCTAGTGCCATCTTCCCCGGGCGATACAACGAGCTTTACCGCATCCCCGCTGAGGGCGGTCGTACAGAGATGGTCATGCCTACGCCTCTTGCTGACGGTGTACTCCTCCCCGATGGATCCGGACTGATCTATGAGGACAATAAGGGGATGGAGAATGAGTGGCGCAAGCACCATACCTCCTCCGTCACTCGTGACATAGTCCGGTATGACTTCAAGAGTAAGGAGTACACTCCCATCATCACTTGGAAGGGTGAGGATCGTAATCCGGTCCTCTCAGCTGACGGTCGGACGCTCTACTTCCTTAGTGAGCGCGGAGCGAAGAGTTGCTTCAACGTCTTCTCTGCCACCATTGACGGACAGAATGTCAAGCAGCTCACCTCCTACACCGACCACCCGGTTCGCTTCCTCTCCTCCGCTGCCGACGGCACCCTCTGCTACGGGTATGACGGCGAGATCTACACGATGAGATCAGGCGGTCAGCCGCAGCGCGTGCAGGTGAGCATCCTCAGCGACTACGTCGAGGAGCCCGAGCAGGAGATTGCACTCCGCTCAGGCATCACCTCCGCCTCCATTTCCCCTGACGGCAAGCAGGTCGCCTTCGTGATCCGCGGTGAGGTCTTCGTCACCTCCGCCGACTACACCACCACGAAGCGCATCACCAATACCCCCGCTGCTGAGAGCAGTGTTACCTTTGGCGACGATCGCACAATCGTCTATGCGAGCGAGCGCAATGGTAAGAGCGACCTCTACGTCGCCACGATCAAGCGCAGTGACGACCCTGACTTCCCCCACAGCACGCTGATCGACGAGAAGCTCCTCATCCCCGGTGACAAGTCGGAGAAGACCTGCCCCCAATTTGCCCCCAATGGCAAGGACCTCGCCTATCTCAAGGACCGCAGCCGCCTCGTGATCTACAATACCGAGACGAAGAAGGAGCGCGAGATCACCGACGGACGGTATCAGGTGGAGCGCGACGGTCAGATCGACTTCACCTGGTCTCCCGACAGCAAGTGGATCGCTATGAGCATCGTCGACAACGGGCACAACCCCTACTACGACGTCGCCCTCGTTAGTGCGACCGAGACCAATCCTGAGATCCACAACCTCACGCAGTCCGGCTACTTCGCCATGAGTCCCCGCTTCGTGATGGACGGCAATGCGATCATCTACACCTCCGAGCAGTACGGTATGCGCAACCACGCCTCCTGGGGCTCGATGAATGACGTGATGATCGTCTTCCTCAATCGCGAGAGCTACGACAAGTTTATCCTCGACGAGGAGGAGTACAAGCTCCTCTCCGAGGCAGAGAAGAAGGCTAAGGAGCAGGAGAAGGAGCAAGCCAAGAAGGACGACAAGAAAGCCGATAAGGAGGACGACAGCACGAAAGACATCCGTGTCGAGCTCGAGAATATCGACCACCGCATCCTTCGCCTCACACCCGTCTCCTCTGAGCTTGGTGATGCCTTCATCACCTCTGACGGAGAGACACTATACTATATGTCTGCCTTTGAGGGCGGATACGACCTCTGGAAGAAGGACCTCCGCAAGGGCGACGTAGAGCTGCTCAAGAAGCTTGATGGTCCCTACTACAACTTTATGCCCGACCGCAAGGGCGACAAGATCTTCATGATCGGCTCAAGGGATATGAAGAAGATGTCCCTCCCGGGCGAGAAGATAGAGTCTGTCTCCTACGAGGCTCGCATGAAGCTCCGTCCCGCTGACGAGCGTCGCTTCGAGTACGACTACGTCCGTCGCGAGGAGGGAGAGCGAATCTTTTACGAGGACATCACCAATATCAATGGCGCCAACTGGCCCAAGCTGACTGACCACTACGAGAAGTTCCTGCCCTACATCACCAATGATCACGACTTCTCCGAGATGCTCTCCGAGCTCCTCGGCGAGCTTAATGTCTCCCACACCGGCAGCGGCTACAGAGAGCCGATCAGTAGTCCCTCCACCGCTGAGCTGGGACTCTTCCTCGACTGGACGCCCTCCGACAAGGGCCTCAAGATCGACGAGGTGGTCATCGGTGGTCCCTTCGATACCTTCCGCTCCAAGGTCGAGGCCGGTGACTACATCACCGCCATCGATGGCGAGGAGATCGATGCTAAGACTGACTACTTCCCCCTCCTGAGAGGCAAGGTTGGTCGCGAGACCCTCATCTCCCTCTACTGCCCCAAGAGCGGCGCACGCTGGGAGGAGACGATCAAGCCCATCTCCTCCGGCAAGCTCAGCGACCTGCTCTACAAGCGCTGGGTATCTCAGCGTGCCGAGGAGGTGAGGGAGCTCTCTGACGGCAAGCTCGGCTACGTCCACATCCCCTCGATGGACGACGAGAGCTTCCGTAAGGTATACTCCGATGCACTCGGTAAGTACTACAATTGCGATGGCATCGTGATCGATATCCGTTGCAATGGCGGCGGTCGACTCCACGAGGATATCGAGGTACTCTTCACCGGGACTAAGTATCTGGAGCAGATGACGAAGGGGCGCGACTACTGCCCCATGCCCTCTCGTCGCTGGACCAAGCCGAGCGTCATGGTCACCTGCGAGGCCGACTACTCCAATGCCCATGGTACCCCCTGGGTCTACCAGACGATGAAGATCGGTAAGATCGTCGGCATGCCGGTACCGGGGACGATGTCGAGCGTCAATTGGATCACCCTCCAGAACCCCGCCATCTACTTCGGCGTACCCGCCATCGGCTATATGACGAAGGATGGCTACTACCTCGAGAACCATCAGGTAGAGCCGGACGTCAAGCAGCCCCTGGACTTCACCGAGGCACTTCAGGGCCGTGACACCCAGATCAGGCGCGCCGTCGAGGTACTTCGCTCCGAAGTGAAGTAACCCTCACCCCCCCACACATACCTCAGGAAGCCCTGTCGGAGACCCCTCCGGCAGGGCTTCTGTCGTATACTGAGGAGTGTACTCATAGTTGAAAAAATGCGGGGTGGGGGCTCTCGTATGGCTCTGAGGGGTGACGCATTTGAGTGACACAATAGCCATTCATCTCATCGTGAAGGATTGGGAACGAAGCACCCCTTGGGGTGCCCGCTTCTTAGCCACCGGTCGAGGGGCGTAGCCACGAAGACCCGTGGATCAGGTATCGTAATCAATCCCGCGACCCCGCTAGGGTGTCGCACTATCAAGCCACTCCAGGGATTGCGACACCCTTGCGAGGGCGTAGGGGGGAGGGGGGCTCGGCGACCCACAAGGGGTCGAGGGGGTAGGGGCGGGTCTCTGTACATCGGTCACCGCTTCGCGGATGACCGATGCCTATGGAGCGGGCACCCTTCGGGTGCCTCACCGATGAGCCCACCTTAGTATATGACTACCCTAATGCTCAAATGCGTCACCCCTATATGGCTCAGAGAAGTGGCGGGGAAAATTGTCGAGCTTTCTCGCGCAACACTAATACCGATATTAGAGAACACTAATATCGGTATTAGAGAATTCTTTTATCGGTATTAGATATGCCCCATAAGTAGACGGCAAAATCGGGCATCCTCTCAAGCCTAATCGGGAGCTCGGACGGAGTGCCACAGCCCGTCGGGACGGCAGCTTCACTATCCCTTTGCGTGAGATAGTTCCCTTGAGAGCCAAAGCCGCAGCAAAACAGAAAGAAAATCGCTTTGAAATATATAGATTACACTTTGTAAGTAGAAAAAGTGTATATTTGCCCTGTGAACAGAACTCAAATATCAATATAACTATGGGGCAAAGTCGTAAGGATAAGTACGTAAGCAAGGCCATTGACATCCTCAAGCAGGAGGGCTTCCTCCTCTCGCTGGATGAGATGGCAGCCAGGATGGGCGTCACGAAGAAGACGCTCTACAACAACTTCTCCTCCAAGGAGGAGCTACTCAAGGAGTGCGTCCATGCCATCTCCGGTGACTTCCAGAGCGCCATTTCGCTGCTTGACGATGATGGGGAGAGGTCTGCCATAGAGAGCATGGTCCTGTGCTTTAAGCAGCTGGACCGGCTCTTTGAGTCGCTCAATCCTGTCTTCTTCTCCGACCTGATGCGGAGCAACCCACATCAGGCGATGCTGGAGCATGCGATCGGATCCAATTTCTTTGGTGGCAAGATGCAGGCTAATCTACGACGAGGGGTGGAGACCGGACTTTACAGAGCTGATCTGGACATCCCCTTTATGTGCGAGTATCTCTCGTACTCTGTTTTTGGCTTCTACATCAACGCCGTGGTGCGTAATAAGCTACTCCCCTCAGGGAGCTACTTTACCACCATACTGGGGTACCACCTGCGCGCCATCGTCTCCGAGGAAGGAAATCAACTCCTATATACCACGTACCATGATATCATCCAATAATCGCTTGGTGATGCTCGTCCTCTGCCTGCTCCTGCTCTCGGTCACTGGGCTCGCTCAGGAGGGCTACACGCTGCAGCAGTGCCTCGGCTATGCCGTGGAGCACAATAGCAATGTCAAGAAGTCCACCTATGACCGTGAGAAGGCTGAGCGAGCCCGCCAGGAGGTGCTCGGAGCTCTCCTGCCACAGATCAGTGGGTCCGCAGGGCTTAATGACAACCTGAAGAAGGCAAAGTTTATCATGCCCAACTTCATGAATAACTTCCTCCCCGAGAAGATGCGCGACCCCAATGCGTCAGAGTACATGACCATCGAGATGGGGACAAAGTACAGTGCCAATGCGGGCTTGGCGCTTAATCAGCAGCTACTCAATATGTCGCTCTTCAATACCCTCGACATTGCTAAGGTCTCCCGGCAGATGGCAGAGCTGGGCGCCATCTCGACGGAGGAGGATGTGATCGCTCAGACCGCCACCCTCTACTATGGGGTCCAGGTCACGCAATACGCTGCGTCACAGATGCTACGGAGTGTGGAGCTGGTGGAGCAGATGCTCCGGATGATGGAGGTCAATTATGCGAGTGGTTTGGTCAAGAAGGTGGATGTGGATCGGCTGAGGGTCAACCTCACCAACCTCAAGACCCAGCAGTCAGCGATAGAGAGCGGACTCGAGGTGCAGAAAAACCTGCTCAAGCTCCAGATGGGCTTTGAGGTGACAGAGCCTATCACCGTGCCACCCCTCGACCTCAGCCTCATGGCTCAGCAGGAGATCGCTGCGGTAGGCTCTCCCACCTTTGACCCCATCAGGCATATCGCTTACAGGCAGCTGCAGCAGCGGGAGAGGATGGCCGAGCTGCAGGAGCGGGCAAAGAAGTATGAGTACCTCCCGACGCTCTCCCTGGCACTCAACCTGCAGTACAATCACATGAGCGATCAGCTCTTCGGCGGGACAACCAACTACGGCTACCCGACTGCCATGGTCGGGGTGAGTCTCCGGATGCCGATCTTCAGCGGTGGCTCTCGCCTCGCCAAGGTGCGCGAGAGTCACCTCGACCTGCTCAAGGCGCAGGAGGATCTGCACGCACTCGACCAGTCGCTCAGGATGGCTAACCTCAATGCCTCCCTTAAGCTGAGAGACACCCGGCGGACCATCGCCCTACAGAGGGATAACCAAGCTCTCGCTGAGCAGGTCCTTGACCTTGCGCAGAAGAATTACAGCCTCGGCGTCGCCTCTCTCTCTGATGTCCTCAATGCGAGCCAGTCTCTCGTGCAGGCACAGATGTCGTACGCCAGCGCCCTCGGGGACTATATGAAGGCCTTCATCGACCTCAAGAAGAGCCGGGGTGAGATACGAGACCTTATGGAATAATAGTCACACTTCAGCATAATCACATTGTCATGAAACGAAAAATCTATCTCCCATTAGCCATCGTGCTGGCCATTGGTCTCATCGTAGTGACTTTGGTCCTCAATAAGAGGGCTACCGCTGCCAAGACGGAGGGTCTTATGGAGGGTCAGTCGGCAGTGGCTGTCCGCACCGAGACGGTAAGTGAGAGCGACTATAGCGCATCCTTTGTCTCCAATGGGCTCGTGGCAGGAGCACACGATCTATCTGTCGTTGCCGGCACCGGTGGGCGAGTCGTGTCGGTCTATGCCGACGAGGGTGATCGTGTCGCTAAGGGGAAGCTCCTTGTGCAGCTCGATGTGGAGACGCTGAGAGCCGATGCCGAGTCTGCCCGTGTCGCTTATGAGGCGGCTAAGCGAGACTATGAGCGATATAGTCAGGCACACAGCCAGGGCGGTGTCACCGACCAGCAGCTCAGTGCGATGAATACCCAGATGGTAGCGGCTGAGGGTCGCTATGTCGCCAGCCGACGCCGACTGGCCGATGCCTCCCTACAGGCGCCCATCTCCGGCGAGATCTACAAGCGGTATGTGGAGGTCGGCAGCTATGTCAATCCCGGCACCAAGCTCTTTGACATCGTCGATGACTCGCAGCTCAGGGCTACCTGCTTCGTGACCGAGCGTCAGCGGCTGCAGCTCTCAGAGGGTCAGGCCGTCTCTGTAGCAAGTGAAGTCTATCCCGACCGGACCCTCTCCGGTCGTATCTCCATGGTGGGAAATAAGGCAAATCATGCCCTCGCTTTCCCCGTGGAGGTGACGCTGGATAAGGAGGGTGTGGATGGACTGCGACCCGGTATGTATGTCTCGGTGTCCTTTGGCAGCAATGAGGAGACGCACGGGATCCTGATCCCCCGCCGGGCCATCATCGGCAGTGTCAAGGATGCGCACGTATATGTCGTCGAGGAGGGGATCGCAAGAGAGCAGGCCATCATGGTCGGTGGTCTCATCGGTGATCGGATCGAGGTCCTCGGCGGACTGGAGAGTGGTGAATGCGTCATCGTATCCGGTCTGATCAATGTGTCGGATGGTCTGCCCGTCAAGGCGGTTAATGACTGACAAGCGGAGTAAAGTATGAAAATCGTAAAGACATCTATAGAGCGCCCGATATTTGTCACGGTCCTCTTTATCCTGCTGACCGTGCTGGGCTTCCTGAGCTTTAGGAGCTTGAGCGCAGAGCTGATGCCGAAGTTTACGCCGCCGCTGCTCAACGTACAGATCATCTATCCCGGTGCCTCGCCGACAGAGGTTGAGAACTCTCTGACGAAGAAAGCGGAGGAGGTCCTCTCGAGTATGGAGGGCATCGACCAGATGCAGTCCTACTCCTTTGAGGGTATGTCGATGATCATGGTCTCCTTTGACTTTGGGACCGATATTGACAAGGCGATGACCGATGCGCAAAATCGGCTCTCAGCCAGGCGTGCGGAGCTGCCTCGGGATATTATCTCTCCGATGATCTCTAAGGTCTCGGTCGACGAGAAGCCTATCCTGATCCTATCTGCTACGGCGGACATCGGTTCGACGGACCTTTTTGACCTCATCGACAAGCGGGTCGTCCCCGAGCTGTCACACATCAAGGGTATCGCCAATGTGGGGCTGGTCGGCGGCGTGGAGCGTGAGATCCAGATCAATCTCGACAAGGCCAAAATGCAGGATCTCGGCATCACACCGGTCATGGTGCAGGGTGCCATACGTGCCTCCAACCTCGACTTCCCCACCGGCTATCTCAGGAGCGATGAGTCGCAGATGGCGGTTCGCCTCTCCGGTAAGATCACCTCCATCGACCAGCTCCGTAGGCTGATACTCCGCAATGCCAATGGCACTGCAATTCGTCTCGAGGATGTCGCTGAGGTGGTCGATGGGGTCAAGGACCCGGTCAAGATGGGGCGCGTCAATGGTCAGGAGGCGATCCTCCTCAATATCCTCAAGCAGTCAGACGCCAACGCCCTCGACGTGAGCAAGGCGGTGGCGGGGCAGATCCGGACGCTCGAGAAGCGCTACGCCGCTGATGGCCTTAGGATAGAGGTGGCGCAAGATACCACCACCTTTACCCGCAATGCGATCAGCTCTGTGCTCACGGATCTCTTGCTCGCCATCCTCCTGGTCTCGCTGGTGATCCTGCTTTTCCTCCACAATGTCCGTAACGCCCTGATCGTGATGGTCGTGGTGCCGGTGTCCCTGATCGCCACCTTCATCGGGATGAGGCTCTTTGGCTTCACGCTCAATATGATGTCCCTACTGGCACTCTCGCTGGTGATCGGCGTCTTGGTGGACGATGCGATCGTGGTCATCGAGAACGTTTACCGCCACATGGAGATGGGGAAAAACCGAGTCCGCGCCACCTGGGATGCTATGAATGAGATCGGCATCACCGTCATCTCGGTCACCATGGTATTGGTGGTCGTCTTCCTGCCGATCATCTTCACCAATTCACTCGTCTCGGACATCCTCCGGCAGTTCTGTGCCGTGATCGTGATAGCGATCCTCTTCAGCCTCCTTGCCGCCCTGACTCTCGTGCCGCTGCTCACCTCCCGGCTGGGGAATGTGAAGCCACTGCGCACCGACAGCTTCATCGGACGGATGCTCAGCGGGTTTGAGAATGGTATTAGTCGCTTTGCGGAACGTGTCTCCACGGTGACCCGCCGGGGGCTGAGTCACCGCTGGACGCTGGCACTCATCGTCATCGTCCTGATGGGCGGTGTGATGGCACTTTTCCCACTTGGTTTTATCAACTTTGAGTTTCAGCCCTATATGGACCGGCACGAGTGCATCATCCAGCTGGAGATGCCTAAGGACATATCCATGGAGGAGTCCAATAAGCTGGTGCGCAAGGCTGAGGGGTGGCTTATGCAGCGACCTGAAGTGGAGAAGGTGGTGACCATGGTCGGCCTGACCAGTGATAATGGTCAGAGCAGCAAGGGGACGCCCTATCTCGCTGAGATGAATGTCAAGCTCAAGAAGGTCCCCGGTGGCACCGAGACCTATGTGGCTAAGATCCGGAAGCCTCTCTCGGACTATCTCGTGGATGCGCGTGTGAGGGTCTGCAATGTCAGTATGACCGGTACCGTCTCCAAGGCATCCGTGGAGTATGTGATCTCCGGCACCGACAAGGACTCGGTCGCTCTCTATGCCGACAAGGCGCTCTCAGCGCTGAGTACGATCCCGGGCGTGATCCAGCCGTGGCTCTCCGTCGAGAATGCCACGCCGGAGGTCACCGTGCGAGTCGATCGAGACAAGATGTCCAATCTTGGGCTCACCCTGGACAATGTAGGCATGATGATGCAGACGAGCTTCCAGGGCAATGACCAGCTCAGGTATACTGAGGGGGACTATGAGTACGCCATAAACATCCGTGCTGATAAGGTCTCTCGCCGATCCATCGAGGATGTCGCCGGACTTATGGTCGTCAATGGTCAGGGCGATCTCATCCGGCTCTCGCAATTTGCCGACGTCAGCCTCGGTATCGGTCCCAGCCGACTGGAGAGGTACAATCGCAATAGCTCCGTCACGCTGCGCGCTCAGGCCTACGGTGTGCCTGCCGGCGCAATTGCCAAGGAATTCATGTCCCGCCTCGATGGTGAGGACTTGCCCGGTGGGGTGCAGATACAGACCACCGGTGATATGAAGAAGATGTCTGACTCGATGGGCGTCCTTATGACGGCGATCCTGCTCTCGCTCCTCTTCATCTACCTCGCGCTGACGCTGCTCTACAACAACTGGACCGACCCGCTCGTCGTGATGATCGCCATCCCGCTCTCGATCGTCGGTGCCCTGCTCGCCCTCGCCCTGACCAATACTGCCATGAGCATCTACGCCATGCTCGGTATGGTGATGCTGGTGGGGCTTGTCGCCAAGAATGCGATCCTGCTGGTCGACTTTGCCAACGAAGCACGCGCCGAGGGACTGCCGGTGGACGAGGCACTGATACAGGCGGTCAAGCTCCGTACGAGACCGATCCTGATGACTGCCCTCTCGACCATCATCGGTATGCTTCCCGTTGCCCTCTCGCACGGCTCAGGCGCTGAGCTCCGTACCGGTATGGCGTGGGTGATCATCGGTGGTATGGCTCTCTCTACCCTGCTGACGCTGATCGTCGTGCCGGTGCTCTACAAGGCTTTCCACGCCCGACAGAGGTCCGGCACCAAGCAGAGGGTGGACATCGAGGCTCTGCTGACGGAGTAAAAGGCAAGGCACATAAACAAGTAGTGGGCGGTGCAGAACCATTTCTGCACCGCCCACTATTAGTATGCCTCCTGAGAGAGGAGGTTAGGTGAGGCTATCAGAGGCCGAGCTTAGCGCGAAGGGCCTTGGGGAGAGCGTCCTTGTGGATGGCAATATTCATCGTCTTGCCGGCTACAAAGGCAGGGGTAACGTACCAGATGCCCTTGTACTTGCCACTCTCGCCCCAGGAGTTCTTGACCATATAGAATTTCTTACCATTCTGATCCTTGGCGATACCGTAGATCAGCATGCCGTGGTCATCGGTCAGCTCGAGGGTGTCAAAGCCCTGCTGGCGATACTCGGGGGTCACCTCGATCTCCTTGATACCGGGCTTGGAGATGCGCTCCATCACCATGCGGTGACGCTGGTTGTCAGAGGCACCTACCCAGCGCTCCTGATCGGAGCCTGCATTCTCCGGCAGGTCCAGGTCGGCGAGGATGCCGAGACCATCGCGGGTAAATCCGGGCTCGCTCACGTCCGTGCCCCAGGCGATGGTGAAGCCGTTATTGATCGCATTGTCGATCGTCTCCATCAGCTCGTCGAGGGTGACGTTGTAGCTGGCGCTGTGACGCCAGTTGTCGGGGATCGGGATGATATAGGGCTCGTAGAGCGGCTGGCTCATGTAAGAGGTGAGGGATACGTAGTTATTCGCATCGATCTTCATAGCCTTGCGGAGGCTCTCCGGGGTATAGGTCTTACCATCTACAGTGAAGGTCTTGGGTGCCACGCCGAGGTAGGAATCGATGATGCCGTCGAAGGCCTTCGTCCAGACGGGAGAGAGGCTGTTGCGACGATCCATCTGGTTGACCAGTCCGTCGAGGAAGCCCTTGGTGATGGCGTAGAGCTCCTGGTGGTTGTGGCGCTTGGTGCCGTAGTTGAGTCCCTGCATCTCAGACATCGGGATGATGCCGTAGTGCTGCACGGCGTAGATGACGTCGTAGAAGCTTCCGCCCTCGGCAAAGTTCTGGTTGCCGTGGTAGCGCACATAGTCACGCGCCTTATCCTTATAGGACATAGAGGCGGTGTACATAGGTGCGGTGACCAGCTTGGGACCACCCTGACGGATGGACTCAGCCTCGAGGAACGAGTGGGTGCTGAAGGACCAGCAGGTACCGGTGGATGCCTGATCCTGTACCGGGGTGATCTCGCATGCCTTCACGGTCGTGAAGACATACTCGTCAGACTTCTGATCAGAAGTCTGTGCTGCAGCCGTTAGGGTAAAGGTTCCTGCGACGGCAAGACTCATCAGTAGATAAGAAAGAGTTCTTTTCATGCTGTGATAAAATTAGTGGTTTGAAAAACTAAAATGTGGTTGAATGATATACTTAGCTGTAGGGCTTCAGGTCGAGATCCTCTGCCAATCGCTCGACCCACTTATTCTTCTTGACGAAGTAATCATACTTCTCGGCTGGGGTTGTGGGTCCCAGCTCCCTCGGGTCGTTGACCACGGGGAAGGAGATCGTCAGGAAGTCATTGCTGAGACTGTCTCTGAGGTACTGAAGCAACTGATCCGAGACCTTCTCCATCTCCGCCTTCTCCGTTTCACTGAAGACCTTCATCTCCAGTGAGTAGGGGGGCGTGAAGACCGGTGGGTGATCCTTCATCGCCCCGGCAATCAGACGATCCACGTGGGGCTGATGTCGGTAAGTCGTCCACGCTGCCTTGAGTTGCTCCTCGGTAAAGGGATTATTCCTCTTAGGCTGATTGGGCAATGGGGACGCAGTAGGCTGTCCCTGGTCAGCAGTGCGCCGTCCTGTAGAGAGCGAGAAGCCATAGCGGCTCTGTGCACTCTGCTGAGAAGCGTTCCCGCTCGGCTGGTGATAAGGTGGTACCTGCGGTGACTGCTGTTGCTGCTGCGGAGTACCCCATTGCGGTTGCCCCGCGCTCTGCTGAGGTGCTGCCTGCTGAGGTGCTGTCTGCTGAGGTGCGCTCTGCTGAGGTGCGCTCTGCTGAGGCGCTGCCTGCTGAGGTGCGACCTGCTGAGGCTGAGGGGTGACCGGCTGACTCTGTGCCGGTGTGGGAGTGGCTTGAGCCTGCTTAGGTGGGGTGGTGGTCTCCGCTACCTCAGCGGGAGACTTTAGCTCGCTTGTCGGTGAGAGCTCGCACATATGGAGGAGAGCCACCTCGAGGGCGAGCCTTCGCTCGCTACTGCTCTTATACTTGGATCCAAAGGCGGTAGAGATCTTCAGGTAATTCCAGATCAGTCCCGGCTTCAGGGCAGTGCTCACCTTGCTTAGGCGCTCCTTGATCGACTCCGGAGCCTCCACGAGGGCGATGGTATCCTTGGTCCGAGCCACGAGGAGATTGCGGAGGAAGTTGGAGAATCCCCTCATCACCACGTCTGTGTCATAGCCACGGCGGAGGAAGTTGTCCACCAGCTGGAGCACCTTATTGTGATTGCCACGGGTGATGTAGTCGAGGAGTGAGAAGTAGCCGTCCTCATCGAGGAGGCTTAGATTTTTCCGCACCCCCTCGACCGTGACCGAGCCGTTGCCAAAGCCAGCGATCTGGTCAAACATACTCAGCGCATCGCGCATCCCGCCGTCGGCGCTGAGTGCGATCAGCTGGAGTGCTTCCTTATCCGCCTTGACCCCCTTATCCTTAGCCACATACTCCAGGTGTCGGGCAATATCATCGGAGGTGATCCGACGGAAGTCGTAGACCTGACAGCGTGAGATGATGGTCGGGAGGACCTTCTGCTTCTCCGTGGTGGCGAGGATAAAGATGGCATGCGCCGGCGGTTCCTCGAGCGTCTTCAGGAAAGCATTGAAGGCACTGGAGGAGAGCATATGAACCTCATCGATGATGTATACCCGGTACTTCCCTGTCGTAGGGGCGATGTAGACCTGATCGATGAGGTTGCGGATGTCGTCGACGGAGTTATTGGAGGCCGCATCGAGCTCAAAGATATTGTACGACCGCTGCTCATTGGCAGCGATGCACTCGCTGCACTCATTACACGCCTCACCCTCCGGCGTGCGATGCTCGCAGTTGATGGTCTTGGCAAAGATGCGGGCGCATGAGGTCTTGCCCACACCTCGCGGACCGCAGAAGAGGTAGGCGTGGCTGAGCTTATCCTCCTTGATCGCATTGAGGAGCGTGGTGGTCAGTGCCTCCTGCCCCACCACGTCTCTGAAGGTGGAGGGGCGATACTTCAGTGCCGATACGACAAAGTCACTCATCGTCGATTACAGAGATGAGGCGTCAAAGTTGATTGGCAGTAGGTCTCGGCAGTTCTCGACCACAAGTGCCGACTCGGGCCCTGCGAGGATCACGGGGAAGGGGTGGTGATGGCGGTCAGCCATCTCCAGCATCACCTGGCGGCAGCCTCCGCATGGGGCGCAGGTCTTGATGATCGTGCCATCCTCCTTTGCACCCACGATCACGAGCGAAGTGACGGGGTCATCGGGATAGAGGGCACCCGACTGGAAGAGGGCGGTCCGCTCGGCGCATAGTCCGAGGGGGTAGGAGGCGTTCTCCTGATTGGTCCCAAGGACAATCCGTCCGCTCTCCAGACGGAGGGCGGCAGCGACGTGGAAGTGGGAGTAGGGGGCATAAGCTCCGGAGACAATCTCCTTCGCCTTAGCCACAAGCTCCTGATCCTCCGGTGAGAGCCGGTCGATCGGTAACTCCCTGACAGGTATCTCTATATCTCTACGCTCTGACATAAATTCGCTTTGTTTAGTACTCGTAGCGATAAAGATACGAAAATTCTCCCGATTTTTTGCCCTTTTTACTCTTCCCTTACGACCTTTATAGAGGATAAAAGAGCGGCAGGAGCCAGACCATCGCTGCTATGACGATCACCTGGAGGGGCAGACCTACCCGCACGTAGTCCATGAAGCTGTACTTCCCGACGCTCATCACCATCGCATTGGGCGGGGTGGCGAAGGGGCTCATAAAGCACATGCTCGCCGCTACGGAGACACCGATCATAAAGGGGACCGGACTCACCCCAAGGGCCGAGGCTGCCTGCAGAGCGATAGGCGCAAAGAGTACTGCTGTCGCTGTATTGCTGATAAATGTCGTCAGCAGCTGCGTGCCGAGCATGATCCCTGCCAGCACCGCATAGGGACCATAGGTCCCGAGGCCGCTCACAATGCCCCCCGAGATCATGGTGGAGAGGCCGGTATTGTCCATCGCCGTAGCTAGCGGTATCATAGCAGCAAAGAGGATGACACTCTCCCAGCTAATCGTCCCGATGGCATCCTTGACGCTCCGGAAGCAGCGGGTCAGGATCAGCAGGATGTCTGCGATCAGTACCGCCATCACGGGAGGAAGCCAGTCGAGTATCATCGCCAGTATCATCAAGAAGATGATCGCCGCAGCCACCGGACCCCGCTCGCTGATGATCGCCTTGGAGGCCTCTGTCGCCGGCTCACCGAGTAGGATCAGGTCGGCCTCCTGACCTCCCAGTCGCTCTATGTCCTCCCATGTCCCCTGCACCAAGAGCATATCTCCCTCCTGGAGGGTGGCACGGGAGAGTCTGTGGGTGATGTAGGAGCGATTTCGCTGCAGACCGACGACGCTGATCCCATAGGTCTGGCGCAAGTCGGTGTCACTGATATGCCTGCCGACTAGGCGGGAGCCATGCTTCACGACCACTTCGGCAAGCCCGTACTCGCTGAAGGAGAGCCGCCCCGAGAAAGTCCGCTGCCCCTCCTGCTCATCGTCGAGGAAGGTGAGACAGGCCTCCTCCGCCAGCTTCTGCACGTCCTCATACGCACCGCTCACGTGGAGTACAAAGCCCCGATGCAGCATCGTCTCTGCCGTGGGCACCGTGGCACGAGCTCCGAGGTGGACCCCCTTCACACCGATCACGCTGCAGTGGAAGCGTCCAGTAAGGTCCAGCTCGGCAAGCGTCTTTTTCCTCAGAAAACTCCCCTCCTCGATCCGCAGTCGGTAGAGGTCCTCGAGCAGATTGTACTGCCGGCTGAGTTGCTCCGGACTCTTCCGCATCCGCTTCGTGTCCATCGCTGTCTCCCCGCTGCGAGCGAGCAGCTTGGAGAGTGGTCGCAGGAGTGTGCCGCAGATCAGGAGGATCACCAGCCCCACCGGCAGGGTAGTGAAGAAGTGCAGCCCCTCATGTCCCGACTCTATGAGCGAATTGTGCACGATAAGTGTAGGCGGCGTGCCGATCAGCGTCATCATCCCCGAGATACTGCAGGCAAAGGCCATCGGCATCAGCAATCGGCGTGCATCCACGCCCGACTGCGAGGCTATCGTCACCACGATCGGCATAAGTATGGCGACGGTGCCGGTGTTGCTGACGAAGAGTCCCACTATGATCGTCACGAGGATGACGAGGTAGAAGAGCCTTAGCTCGCTCTCCCCGGCAAGGGAGAGAACCTTGTTGCTGATCAGTCGGGCGAGACCGGTCTGGGTGATGGCGCCCCCGACGATGAAGAGCCCGGCGATCATGATGACGACCGAATTGGAGAATCCTGCCAAGCCCTCCTCCGGCGTGATCACTCCTGACAGCACGAGCGCCACCATGGAGCAGAGCGCCACCACATCCGATCGGATCCGCCCCCATACCAGCAGTCCGGCCGTTATTATTAGAATGATAAGGACCTGTATCATCGTGTATCGTTTGCTATGTGGTAGTGATTATTCTTGGTTTTCCACAAAGTTACTTAACCTATTGCAGCTACTCTCACAGCGGGTAGATCATCGGGATGAGCCAGATCATCGCTCCGATGACGATGATCTGGAGTGGAAGTCCCACCCTCACATAGTCCATAAAGCTATACCGCCCGACACTCATGACCATAGCGTTGGGCGTCGTGGATATGGGGCTCATAAAGCACATGCTTGCCGATACGGTGACACCGATCATGAAGGGTAGGGGATCCACTCCCAGCCCTGTCGCAGCCTGGAGAGCAATGGGGGCAAAGAGGACCGCTGTGGCGGTGTTACTGATGAACATCGATAGTACCTGCGTACCCAGCATGATCCCGCCGAGGACAGCGTAGGGTCCGTAGGCACCAAGCCCGCTGACAATACCGCCCGAGATCACCGTGGAGAGGCCGGTATTGTCCATCGCTGTGGCGAGCGACATCATGCAGGCGAAGAGGATCACACTCTCCCAGCTGATGGTGCTGACAGCATCCTTGGCGCTGCGGAAGCATCGGGTGAGGATCAGCAGCGCATCGGCAAGGAGGACTGCAATCACCGGTGGAAGCCACTCAAAGATCATAGCCAGGATCATCAGCAGGATGATCACCGCTGCCAGCGGTCCGCGCTCGCTGATGATTACCTTGGAGGCCTCCGCGGAGGGCTCGCCCAGCACGATCAGGTCCGGCTCCTGGCTCCCAAGTCGCTCGATGTCCTCCCATGTACCCTGTACCAGCATCATATCTCCCTCGTGGATCCGTACTCGGGAGAGTCTCTGCGTGATGTAGGAGTTGTGTCGCTGCAGACCGACGACGCTGATCCCATAGGTCTAGCGCAAGTCGGTGTCACTGATATGCCTGCCGACTAGGCGGGAGCCATGCTTCACGACCACTTCGGCAAGCCCGTACTCGCTGAAGGAGAGCCGCCCCGAGAAAGTCCGCTGCCCCTCCTGCTCATCGTCGAGGAAGGTGAGACAGGCCTCCTCCGCCAGCTTCTGCACGTCCTCATACGCACCGCTCACGTGGAGTACAAAGCCCCGATGCAGCATCGTCTCTGCCGTGGGCACCGTGGCACGAGCTCCGAGGTGGACCCCCTTCACACCGATCACGCTGCAGTGGAAGCGTCCAGTAAGGTCCAGCTCGGCAAGCGTCTTTTTCCGCAGGAAGCTCCCCTCCTCGATCCGCAGTCGGTAGAGGTCCTCGAGCAGATTGTACTGCCGGCTGAGCTGCTCCGGACTCTTCCGCATCCGCTTCGTGTCCATCGCTGTCTCCCCGCTGCGAGCGAGCAGCTTGGAGAGTGGTCGCAGGAGTGTGCCGCAGATCAGGAGGATCACCAGCCCCACCGGCAGGGTAGTGAAGAAGTGCAGCCCCTCATGTCCCGACTCTATGAGCGAATTGTGCACGATAAGTGTAGGCGGCGTGCCGATCAGCGTCATCATCCCCGAGATACTGCAGGCAAAGGCCATCGGCATCAGCAACCGGCGTGCATCCACGCCCGACTGCGAGGCTATCGTCACCACGATCGGCATAAGTATGGCGACGGTGCCGGTGTTGCTGACGAAGAGTCCCACGATGATCGTCACGAGGATGACGAGGTAGAAGAGCCTTAGCTCGCTCTCCCCGGCAAGGGAGAGTACCTTATTGCTGATCAGTCGGGCGAGACCGGTCTGGGTGATGGCGCCCCCGACAATGAAGAGCCCGGCGACCATGATGACGACCGAATTGGAGAATCCTGCCAAGCCCTCCTCCGGCGTGATCACTCCTGTCAGCACGAGCGCCACCATCGAGCAGAGCGCGATCACGTCCGACCGGATCCGCCCCCACATCAGTAGTACTGCCGTAAGTAATAGGATGATAAGAACTTGTACCATCGAAAATCAATTGTTGTGCGGTGGTGATTATTCTCTTTTGGTTTTCTTCAAAGATACTTAAAAAGACTTTGTCTCCTGACTTATTACCCCGATCGTATAGGATGGGGATGACGCATTTGAGCCTTACTGAAGCCATTCAAATGCTCCATCTCTGCCGATAAATTTAATCCCAAGAAAAACCATCATTGCCTAAGATAGTGCATGCCGAACATAATATGGCCGGCTCGCAGTTTGATCTGCCGGGAGGGGGGGGAGTTGATCCGAGAAGAAACAAACCAATACAATAGCTTATAGAATGGAAGAGACCGGGGCTCACTTCGGCAGCACCATCGCAAAGGATCTCCTCCGGGACAAATGCCGATATTAGCTCCCTTATCTCTGTTGCTTCCATAGGCTCTAATTGCCCTTGCTGTGGAGCCCATAAGGGGAGTGGTGCCCAATGCCCGATGGATAGGCACTCTATCTAATACCGATATTAGTGAAGTCTAATATCGGTATTAGGCTTCACTAATATCGGTATTAGAGATTTCCCTGAGGAGTGGGCTGTTTGGGTAGGGGTGTTTCACTCTCCGGGTAGGCTTGATGGTGCGACGCCATTGCAGGTGCTTCGTTTCCCACTCTTCACAGTGAGTTGAGTGGCTTATGTGCCACTCATATGCGTCACCCCTGCCCCGATCACAGGACCGATCCGGGGGCTCTGTCCGGCAGTAGACTCGACTGCTTTTTTTTATAACATGCTTATTATGCTTAACTTTGCGCACGCAAAAATTGAAGATTGAGATAACGTAATGGAAGCAGCATGGGAGGCGATATGGTCCTCCGGTACACCGATACAGACCATCCTACTACTCTGTGTGGTCTGTGCAATGGGCGTCTACTTAGGCAAGGCTAAGATCAAGGGCTTTACACTGGGCGTGACGTGGGTCTTCTTCGTAGGTATCCTCTTTGCGCACTTCGGGGCGCGGGTCAATGGGGATATGCTTCGGGTGATCCAGGACTTTGGGCTCATCCTCTTTATATATGCCCTCGGAGTGCAGGTGGGGCCGGGCTTTGTCTCGTCATTTCGTCAGCACGGGGTGTGGCTCAACCTCTGGGGCTTAGTGCTGATAGCCGGCGGCTTTGCGATGCTCTTTATCCTCCTCGAGACTACGGGGCTGGACCTATCAGGGCTCATCGGTACGCTCTCCGGTGCAGTCACCAATACGCCTGCCATGGCAGCCGCACAGCAGGCGGCGACGACGGCGCTCTCTGATCCGGCGGAGATCCTTCGCTCGACCAATGATATGGCGATCGCTACCGCCATCACCTATCCGATGGGCGTGGTGGGGGTGATCCTCGTCCTCGCACTCCTCAAGCGCCTTTTCCCCCACAAGACCGATCAGCACAGCACGCTGGTGGACAGGGAGTCACAGCATACGGCAAGAGAGTATGTGGTCTCCAATCCCGCCCTTGATGGTCAGAAGATGAGTAGCTTGCAGGATATTCTGGGCGGGCACTTCATCGTGTCACGGCTCTTCCGAGACGGGGAGTATATCACACCGACCAAGGACACGCTCCTCCATACCGGAGATCACCTCCGGGTGGCTAGTGAGCGGGGTGATGTGGAGCGACTGACTTACCTCTTCGGCACTGTAGAGAAGCGGGAGGACGAGCTCATGTGGGACAATGACCGTGATCCGCTGGTGATGCAGCGTCTCTTGGTGACGAAAGAGTCCTGTAATGGCGTGAAGCTGAGCCAGCTGAGGATACGCAGTCGCTTTGACGTCAATATCACCCGAGTGACGCGCAACGGCATGGAGCTGGTCGCTCGGCCCAATCTTCGGCTCCATATGGGTGACCGCCTGAGTGCCGTAGGTCGGGAGAAGGACATCAAGGAGCTGGCCAACGTCGTGGGTAACGAACTGAAGCCGCTGGATACGCCCTACGTGGTATCGATCTTCCTCGGTATAGCGCTGGGCTGCCTGCTGGGTATGATCCCGGTCTATCTGCCTGGGCTTGCCGCACCGCTGCGGCTGGGGCTGGCGGGCGGTCCGATCATCGTCGGCATCCTGATGGGGGCTTATGGTCCGCGCTTCAAGATGAATATCTACATCACCACAAGTGCCAATCTGATGCTGCGAAACTTAGGTCTGGCGCTCTTCCTGGGCGGTCTGGGACTCAGTAGCGGGCAGCACTTCTGGGAGATGCTGGTGAATGGTCCCGGTCTGGAGTGGTTTGCCTGGGGTACAGTGATCACTATCGTCCCGACGCTGATCGTAGGACTGGTGGTGCTTAAGTGGACCAATATGTCCTACAACGTCGCCTCAGGGATGCTTACCGGTGCGATGGCCAATCCTATGGCACTCAGTCTCGTCAGTGATGGCGATGACGATGATGACCCGACGATCAGCTATGCCACCGTCTACCCGATGGCGATGTTTGCGAGGGTGATCCTGAGCCAGCTGGTGGTAGGACTCTTCCCCGGGCTCTTGTGATTTAGTGCCTGGGTAGGCTTGGAGATTTCAGAAAATCATCCTACCTTTGCAGAGCAAAAGGGGACGGGAGGAAATGCTTGAATAGCTCAGTTGGTTAGAGCATCTGACTGTTAATCAGAGGGTCCTTGGTTCAAGTCCAAGTTCAAGCGCAGGTTGAGTAAGCGGCTGAGAGAAATTTCTCTCAGCCGCTTTTTTGTTTGTCTGCTGCTGCCATCCAGAGATCTACTGAAATCAACTACGGGCGATCGAGAACTCTTTTCTCGGCCGCCCGTAGGTGGTTCTATGAAGGTAGGTATGCTTACTTCCTCAGTCTCACATTGAGCTCATCCTGAGCCATATCCCTGAGCTTGATCAGCTGCTCGTCATCCGGCTCCCGCTCCAGTCCCTCCTGTGCAGTATCGAGGGCACGGGCGTAGTCACCGAGACGGAAGTAGCTCTGGGCCGCCTTACGAAGGTAGAAGAGGTACTTTGCGATGTCCCTCTTCTTGGCGCAAAAGTTGATCACCTCCTCTACGATGTCGATGTGGGCGGTGTACTCACCGAGTGCAAAGTAGGCGTTCTCGAGGACAAAGAGCGTATTGATGTTATCAGGCAGCTCGCTCCGCTTCTCGTTGATGAAGTCGAGTGCTGAGTGCCTGATGGTCTCCTTGATCTCCAGATCCTCTGTCGCGGTGTACATACGCACGTAGGTGGTTATCGCCTGCTTGATCGCCTGCTCTACGCGCTTCCCCTCCTCGATCGAGGCCAAGAAACCCTTGAGTGCTCCCTCAAAGTCTTTCTCATTCATGAGTCGGATGCCCTCGTTGTAGGCGTCGGCATCGTCCCCATCCTCGGTGTCGCGATTCTTGTCCAGCACCTTCTCTAGAGCCTCAAGTACCTCCTTGGCACTTTGGTTCTTGGGGTACTTGTCGGTGATCAGGCGTAGGAGATTGCGTGACCGGAAGAGGTCCCCCTGCGTGGTCCGCTCCATCACGATATCCAGTAGCTTGTCCACCGTCTGGGGACGGACGATAGCCTTCGCCGTCAGCCCCTTATGGTTGGAGGCGGGGAGGAATACCACCTCAATATTCTCTCCGGAGAAGTCTCTGAGAGAGCTGTCGATAATATCTGATCGATTAAAGTAATAGCGTCGTCCATCCGGGATGTCGATGAAGCCAAATTGGTAAGATGGTCGGAGCTGTACGATCTTGCCGATGGGGGAGATCACCACTTGGTCCTCTTTTCTGCTGGCACTCTTTGCCTGGACATAGGCTTCGCGTACTCCCTCGACTGCCTCCTCATTTCTCTTCTTTGTCTCACCCTTCTTGCTCCAGTCGTTGAGCAGTGAGGGATCCCGCTCTGTCAGCACTGAGAGGGGGACGCGATCACCCGGCTTGTATTTGGTAAAAGGCTTGACCGGCTCTGTCTCCTTGGTTGAGGTCTCGGTGGAAGACTTCTCTTGCTCCTCTTCTTTTTCGGGGGCGGCATCGTCCCGCGCATCGTCGGGGCGGGTCTGCTCGCTGATGGAGGAGAATGTATGGATGCTTGACTCGCTGATGCCCTTGACTTGATTATTACTAAGTCTCAGGACGATGTAGTCGGGTCCGATGAATTCGATCTGACCCTGTACCGTCTCAGTGTCCGTGGTGATCTCAATAGGATCACCGACTGTGAAATTAGACTTTAAAAATTCGATCATAATAAAATAAGGTAACCTCAGAGGAAATCTAAGCACAATAGGTGCCACCACTCTAAGTATTACAAATGTAATAAAATCATCGCATAAGTTTCTGCCGAATCTCGTATGTAAGTGGCAGATGGGACCTTTTCGTACACAATCATATCACGGAGTGTCTGCTTGATGGCGTTCGTTGCAATTTATGTAACTTTGCACGCACATTTTAGGACGAAAAAGATGGAAGAAAATAAGATCAGAAATATCGCGATCATCGCTCACGTCGACCATGGTAAGACCTCTCTCGTGGATCGTATGCTGCAGGCGGGTAACCTCTTCAGGGACCCGAGTGAGAAGCTGGAGCAGGTACTGGACAACAATGACCTAGAGCGTGAGCGAGGTATCACGATCTTCTCCAAGAACGTCTCCATCCAGTACAAGGACTACAAGATCAATATCATTGACACGCCCGGGCACGCCGACTTCGGGGGTGAGGTGGAGCGCGTCCTCAATATGGCAGATGGCTGTCTCGTGCTGGTGGATGCCTTTGAGGGCCCGATGCCGCAGACTCGCTTTGTATTAGAGAAAGCCCTCCGCATAGGGCTCAAGCCGATCCTCGTCATCAATAAGGTCGATAAGCCTAATTGCCGACCCGATGAGGTGCAGGAGAAGGTCTTTGACCTGATGTTTGACTTGGACGCATCTGAGGAGCAGCTCGAGTTTCCCACCTTCTACGGCTCTGCCAAGGAGGGCTGGATGAGCACCGACTGGCATAAGCCGACGAAGGATATCACTGCGCTCTTAGATGGCGTGATCGAGTATATCCCCGCGCCTCCCATCAACGAGGGACCGCTCCAGATGCTGATCACCTCCCTGAGTTACTCCTCTTACGTGGGTCGTATCGCCATCGGTCGTGTCCATCGCGGTACAATCCGCGCCGGTCAGGAGATCGCGCTGATGAAGTCTGATGGCTCGATCGAGAAGCAGCGGATCAAGGAGCTGGATATCTTCAGCGGTCTCGGTCGTCAGAAGGTGGACGAGGTACACTCCGGCGACCTCTGTGCCGTGATCGGCATTGACGGCTTCGAGATCGGAGAGACCATTGCCGACCCGGAGTCGCCTGAGATGCTCCCCACGATCGCCGTCGATGAGCCGACGATGAGCATGCGTTTCACGATCAATAACTCCCCCTTCTTCGGTCGAGAGGGCAAGTATGTCACCTCGCGTAAGATCGAGGATCGGCTGATGCTGGAGACGGAGAAGAATATTGCCCTCCGTGTTGAGCAGACCGATAGCGCCGACAGCTGGATGGTCTACGGCCGTGGTATCCTCCACCTCTCCGTCCTGATTGAGGAGATGCGTCGTGAGGGCTATGAGCTGCAGGTGGGTCAGCCTCAGGTGGTCATCAAGGAGATCGATGGTCAGAAGTGCGAGCCTATTGAGGAGCTGGAGATTGAGGCTCCCGAGGAGTGCGCCAGCAAGCTGGTCGACCTCTGCATCCGCCGTAAGGGGGAGATGGTGGCTATGGAGACCAATAACGGTCGTGTCAGCGTCACCTTCCACATCCCCTCTCGAGGGATCTTTGGACTCAATAACGCTGCCCTCACGCTCTCGAGTGGTGAGGCCATCATCTCGCACCGCTTCCTCTCCTTTGAGCCTTGGAAGGGGGATATTCCCGGCCGCACCAATGGCTCCATCGTCTCGCTGGAGACCGGCAATGCCTTTGCCTACGCTCTCAACAACCTGCAGGACCGCGGGCGCTTCTTCATCGCTCCGGGTGAGGACGTCTACGAGGGACAGGTGGTAGGGGAGCACAATAAGGACAACGACCTCCCCTGCAATGTCTGCAAGTCAAAGAAGCTGACCAATGTTCGTGCCGCCGGAAGCGACGACAAGGTGGTGCTCGCACCGCCCATCATCTTCTCACTCGAGGATGCGCTGGAGTATATCAAGTCGGACGAGCTGGTGGAGATCACCCCGAAGAGCCTCCGTCTGCGTAAGATCCTCCTTAGTGAGCTTGATCGCAAGCGGTCAGGAAAGTAAGCAGACACATTGCGGAGTTGCGATAAAATCGTAACTTTGCGTCACGAAACTGGTAGGGGAAGGGTTTTGCGGAAATAGCTCAGTTGGTAGAGCGCAACCTTGCCAAGGTTGAGGTCGCGAGTTCGAGCCTCGTTTTCCGCTCTTTTGATTCACCGCCCGAATGGTGGAATCGGTAGACACGAAGGACTTAAACTCCTTTGACCCGAATAAGGTCGTGCGGGTTCAAGTCCCGCTTCGGGCACAGAGAGAGTCTTCTCTAAGCACAAATAAAGCGCACGTCAGGCATTACTGCCCGGCGTGCGCCTTTTTTGCTCTCTCTCTTCTAGACCTTACTCTGTGAAGTAGTGCCTGGCGATACGACTCGAGAGTCGGGAGAGGATCTCGTAGTGTATCGTGTCGCAGGCATCGGAGAGACGGGTGATAGGGAGCTGGTCGTCAAAGATCACCACCCGACTGCCCTCGATGGCGGTCGGCGCATCGGTGAGGTCGAGCATCACTGCATCCATACAGACGTTGCCCACCGTGGGGACGAGAGCGCCTGACTCTGTCCGGAAGAGTGCGCGACCATTGCCCAGCTGCCTTGGGAGCCCGTCAGCGTAGCCGATCGGGATCACTCCTATGCGAGAGTCGCGCGTGAGGAGCCCCTTGCGCCCGTAGCCGACAGTGGCACCGGCGGGGAGGTTGCGTGTCTGGAGGATCACGGAGGAGAGTGACGCTACCGGCTCCAGCCCCATAGGATCCAGCTGCAGGGGGGAGAGCCCATAGAGCCCACACCCGAGCCGGACCATATCGGACTTGTACTCCGGGAAGCGCGTCATGCCGGCGGTATTGAGGGCGTGCTTGAGGAAGGGGTGGGGCAGCGCGTGACGAAGTCGCTCCTCCACGCGGTCCAGCATCGCCAGCTGTCGGTAGGTGTAGTCGTCCTCAGTCGGCTCGTCAGCGACCGAGAGGTGGGTGAAGATAGAGGCGACGCGGACAGCACCGGTCCGGGAGAGGATGGTCAGCACCTCCTCCACCTCCTCCTCGTCAAATCCGGTCCTGTGCATGCCGGTATTCCACTTCAGATGGATGGGGTAAAGGTGGGCGCCATACCGCTCAGCAGCTGAGATGAAGTCGAGGAGGAGGTGCTTATTGAAGATATTTGGCTCCAGGTGGTTGCTCATGATCTGCTCATACGACCCCGGCTCCGGATTCATCACCATGATCTGCGTGGTGATGCCGAGACGGCGAAGCTCTTTCCCCTCATCGCAGACAGCCACGGCAAAGTAGTCCACCCCCCCCGTCTGCTCAAGGTATCGCGCCACCTCGTTGCTCCCGAGACCATAGGCGTTGGCCTTAAGCATGCAGGTAAATTTCATCCCCTTCGGAAGGTGCGCGCGGTAGAGGTCGAGGTTGTGTCCCAGGCGAGAGAGATTGACACTAAGGATCGTCTGGTGCACTCGCCGGACCATTCTCCTCACGATCTCCTCGAGGTGGCTCTCGTGAGCGCCCTTGATCAGCACCACGTGATCAGCGAGGTACTCCTCCGGATGGTCGGCGAGGAAGTCCTCCGTCGTGCGGTAGTATCTCGCACCGGGGTCAAAGGAGGCCCGGTACTGTCCCATCTCGTCGCCTATCAGTATGATCTCGGAGAGGTCAAAGTGACGGAGGAGGCTCGAGATCGTGGAGTAGAGCCCCGTCTTGTCGTGGCTGCTCTCGCGGAAGGCTGAGAGGATGACGGCAGATGGCTTGGCGAGCAGCTCCTGCCGGCGCCTAAGGGCAGAGAGTGCGATGGAGAGAGAGTCGAGATCGGCATTGTAGGTGTCGTTGATGATCGTCATGCCGTGCTCCCCCTCCAGAGTCTCGAGGCGCATGGAGACCGGCTCCAGCCTGCGGGTAAAGGAGAGGTCCTCCAGTCGCTCTGGTGCCAGCTCCGTCAGCACGGAGAGTGCCAGGTAGCAGTCCTCTATCGTCCCGTCATCGAGGAAGGGTAGCTCGAAGTGTACTTCCCTCCCACTCAGGCAGGCATCCACATCCACGCCTCCGGGGGTATGCACCTCCTTGCGGATCTTGAGGACCGCATCCTGACCACTTCGGCTCCAGCCGGTGAGTGCAAAGGGGTAGCTCCCCTCCCGCAGGACGGTCTCCAAGTCAGGATCCGGATCAAGGCACCCATAGACCCGGTCGCAGTGGTGGAAGAGCTTAAGCTTCTCCCTGATCAGCGCCTGCCGATCGGGGAAGTTCTCCATGTGAGCCGTCCCCAGGTGGGTCAGCACCCCCACCGTCGGCAGTATGATCCGCTCGAGCCGGTCCATCTCGCCCGGTCGTGAGATGCCCGCCTCGATGAGAGCGAGGTCGGCGTCATCGCTGATGCCCCAGAGGGAGAGCGGCACACCGATGGCGGAGTTGTAGCTACGAGGGGAGCGAGCCACCTTTCGCACCCCTCCGATCATCTGATAGAGCAGCTCCTTGACGGTCGTTTTCCCATTACTCCCCGTGATGCCGACGACCGGCATCGACAGCCTGTGGCGGTGGAGCGAGCCCACCTGTTGCAGGGCGGCGAGGGTGTCCGGCACCGTGATGAAGGAGGCATCGCGGTACTCATCGGTCGGGAAGTGCCGGTCCGAGATGACAAAGGCACGCACCCCCCGGCTGTAGAGCGGCTTGATGTACCGGTGTCCGTCCTGCTTCTGGGTGACGAGGGCAAAGAAAAGTGTCCCCTCGGGGAAAGTGAGTGCCCGGGAGTCGGTCAGGAGGGTGGTGATCATACGGCTGTCCCTGATCATCGGGCACCCCAGTGCCGAAGCTATATCGGTGATTGTTACTGATGTCATAGATGTGATAGTGTCTCTTGTATCCGCTCTATCTCACGATCGAGATAGTCTCTCGGCAGCTCAGCTCGGATCTCAAGGAGGGCAGTGAGGAGTGGGTTATAGTGGTCACGTAGGCTCTCCGGACTGTCTGTCAGCGGTCTGTGAATGAGCTGCTTGCGCACTCTCGCCCACCTCTGTAGAGTGGGTCCGCTCTCCTCTCGGAGGTAGCACTCGCAGAAGCGCTCGATGATGTACTCCGCTGCCTGGTCGGTTGGGTGTGCCATGTCCCTGTCGTAAAATCGGTAGTCCCTCAGCTCGTCCTGCATGATCTCATATGAGGGAAAGTAGGAGACCCGATCGGGGAAGAGCTCCGTGAGTCTCTCGGCAGCCAGCATCAGGATTGCCTTGCTGAGACGACTCTCGTGCGCACCATCTCTGTAGTGAGGGATCGGGCTGACGGTGAGGAGGATCCTGATACCGGGTGCCTGCTCGATCAGTGAGGGGATCAGTCTGCTCCAGTCGCTGACGATCTCGTCGACCGACAGACGCCGGCGGGTAAAGTCCTCGGCAGGCAGCTTGTGGCAGTTGTTAACCACCTCCCCCTGTCGCTCGTAGACCCAGGCGGTGCCGAGGGTCAGGATGAGCAGGTCAGTCTCCGTGAGCGCTGCCCTTGACCTCTCAAAGGCCAACCGCATTCCCTGTAGAGCCACTTCCCTACTACTGTGAGAGAAGGCCCCATGGTGCATCATAGAGTGCCAGCGACCATCTCGGAGTATCAGCTCTTCCTCGCGTGGGGCTCTGCCTGAGAGCAGGCGCTCCATGCCCCGGGCGATGGAGAGAGGGTTGTACATGATCCCATAGGGCGAGTCGGATACATCGTAGAGCTCTCCCGTGAGATAGTCCCTCAGGCGGGTGGAGAAGCAGGAGCCCCATAGTGCGAAGCGATCTCCTCGATCGTAGAGCCTGACCGGCTTTTTTATCTCGATGACCTTGCGAAAAATCATGCCCCAAAGGTACTGATAAATACCGCTATGTGTACTGAAAAACGGTCGCAAAAAAGGGGGATGAGGAGCCGTCCCCTCAGCCTTTTCTCTAATACCGGCTAATTCGCATTTTGATGTGCTGGGACGGGAGGGGAAAAGAGATTACCTTTGTTGAGGAGACAATAGATAATAGATGAGGAAGTTGTTAAGAGGCTATGGAAACAGCAGAGATAAGGGAGCTGATATCGGCATTTGTTCCGGAGGAGATTCTTCACGACTTTGAGCTGAAGGAGGTGAAAAAGGAGTGTGGGGTGTACCGACTCTATATGGAGACGAGAAGGACGATGAGAGCCATTATCCTCCGGAGCTGACGGAAGCCAATGAGGTGGTCCGATGTGGCTATATGAATCCCTGCGAGATCCAGACTTTTTCCATAGCCGGTTGCGAGGCATTCATCTACATACGCCGGCAGCGGTGGAAGGAGAAGGGTGGTCGAAAGTCCTTTTTCAACACCTATAAATACACGATCGAAAGGATCAAAT
Organism: Porphyromonas sp. C0041D3; assembly: GCF_056590575.1. Taxonomy (NCBI): domain Bacteria; kingdom Pseudomonadati; phylum Bacteroidota; class Bacteroidia; order Bacteroidales; family Porphyromonadaceae; genus Porphyromonas; species Porphyromonas sp. C0041D3. The sequence goes on along the minus strand of NZ_JBWPWJ010000001.1, from coordinate 234,780 downwards.
GCACACCGAAGTTCGGTGCTTTTTTAAAAGAAATTGGTCGAAGGGAAGCCGATAAGCATTGGTAGTATCGCCTATGTCCTCGGGACGGATGCGAAGCGTCTTGACCGGTGGTACAAGGATTACCTGAGTGGTTTTCGTGAGGCAGATCGGGACGGCAGGATCGGTCGAGACGACATTGAGGTCCGGCGAGAGGGCTGTCGAAAAAAGATAAGGGTGCCGATCCTAATTTGTAAGGACAAAAAAGCATGAAGTCGAAAGAAAGTTCCTCACATATGGCATGCCGGAAACAAAAGAACAGAGCTCAATGGGGACAAGTCCAAACTTGACCTGGTAGTGAGGATTGATAAACCAAAGTCTACTGTCAAGGATCTCTAATTTGGACTCTTCACAGAGTTTGAGAAAGCTTTCCACGGACACACCGGACTCCTTGATCTCCAATAGCTCTCTAATTGTACCCTCTCTTTCTCCAGCCAGTGAGAGCAATCCTCTATAAACCTGCTTGGGCAATAGATGTATCCACGGCAGGTGCGAGATGATCGGATGGCCACACATTTGCTGATGCCCTCCAAAAGGCATTTGCCAAGCAGGAAATCCTATGAATGCGACACCGGACCTCTCCTTTAACAGCGCACCTAAGCGTTGTATGAATGGCAACTTTTTGGACGGACTAATATGCTCTATGACATCGTGACAAATCACCACATCAAAGCCTCCACAGTCTAATGGACAGTTAAGGAAATCATCTGTCAAAAATACTCCTTGAGCCTTGTTAAGCCTGAAATATCGCTTTGCAAGAGCAATTTTCTTCTCCGATAGATCAACTCCGGTAACCCTCGCCCCGGCATGGAAGAAGGGGAGTAAATTGCCCCCCTCACCACAGCCAATCTCAATAATGTTTAAAGACTCAAGAGAACCAACAAAACTCCTGACATATGGCAAATAGAATGCCTGAGAGGTCGCAACCTCTTCGCCGAAATAGGCGAGCCTATCCAGATGACGTTGCTGCATTACAATATACTCACTTGACCACCGTATTCAATATCAAAGGGCGCATCAATAGTCAACTCCCTATCATATTTGAATGTCAAATAGCCATTGGAGAACACTTTTACATGGTCTGAAACAATCCTCCCTCCACTCACGGACACATCACTATACACTTGTTTATTTTGAAAATAAACTACCCCCTCGTCGTTATGGGCTGCGGCTGTCAACAAGGCTGAATAAGCATCAAGCCTTCCATAGCCAACTTCATTATTCCAATCACCATACTTATCCTGTCTTGAAAAATCATACGCAGGAATCTTTATGGCAGACTTGCAAAGAATCTCATTCACCTCTGACCTATTCAGCAAGGGGTACTTTGAGAGAACAAGTGCCGCTACTCCGGCAACGTGAGGACATGCAGAAGATGTCCCATTAAACTCTAAGAAATAGTCGCTAGGATCATACCCTCGAGAACCTTGGATATCGGTTGTGGGAATAAAAACCCCTGGGGCAATTAAATCGAGTCCTTCCCCATAATTTGAACCCCAGTTAATATTGTCAAAAGCCATTGATCTCTTTCTATTTCCATTAGGATCCATTGCTCCGACAGCCAAGACATCTGAAATAGCACGGGCAGGGTATGAAATCTCAGCAAGATCATCGTTGCCAGTCGCAAACACCACAACACAACCGAGACCATTTCTTCCTGTATTAAGAGATCGTCGAATGGCATCCTCCAGTATACTCATCCCTGCAGATCCACGACCTCCCCAAGAGTTAGAAATAACTGCTGCTCCTTGTTCTACCGCAAAATTGAACGCATTAGAAATAGCTTCGTATATCCCTACCCTATCACTAAAGTTGATACTGATAGGAAGTATAGGACACTCGGGAGCTATACCCGAGACCCCAAGCGCATTACTACATCTAGCACCTATTATGCCGGCACAAGCAGTCCCGTGGCTTCCGTAGATTTTACAAGGAGATGTTCTTGAAACCGCATCGTAACTCCTTGAAAAGAGGTTTAAGTCCGGATGTGTCAAGTCAACCCCCTCATCTATCACTGCCACAACAACGTCCTTGCTACCAGCTGTTATAAGGCGGGCGTTTTCGTAAGAAATGTCAACACCGGGCGTGCCATTTCTCTGACCTGTGTTGTTAAGCCCCCACTGAAAATGATAAAGTGGATCATCCAGAGTGGTATTGAGCAAACTCCTAAGAGGAAATAGATCCGGCTCCGAAGCCTCAAACCTCTTCGTTTCAGCAAAAAGATTGGCGTAGTCTAAGGCATCTCGATCCCCGGGTGCATAAAGACAAGAGAGCACAAACCACAACGGCATAAACTCATTCTGCCGCGCCACGGTCAGCCCATAAGTCTTGGCCAAATTCCGCAAAAAGGTCTCGTCTCTTGGTGTCTTTAGTTTCACATAGACAGTATAGCCTAAGCCATACTCCTCACCAGAGCTGTCCTTTAAGGTAGATGTTCTGTATACGATATCATTGGAGGAAAGCTTTTGCAAGGATGTGGTGGGGACGACAGCCCATCCGAGACCGGATTCTATAGCATTGGGAGCACCCCCCCCGCTTGGTGTTTCAGCAGACAACACAGAGCCTGAAAATATGGCATCAGACCTCTTTTCTGATGAGAATGATGAGATGTCGCGATAGACGACAAACACTTTCTCAAATGTAGGGGTTAGGAATAACTTCTCTCCTCTATAGTAATAAAAGCGCGTAGCAACGTTACGAGCCTCTGTTTTGGTACTGCGTTGCTCTGATGAAGTGACAGCACTCATCTCCTCACCGATTGGATCAGAGCACCCAAGAAGGCAAAACAGTCCACAAAACGCTACAAGAGCGTAAGGTAGCTTAAATCTCCGAATCATAATCAATGCAAGCTCTGCAAATAGTTGACTTCTCGCTTAAGGTCTTCAACCTGTGAAGAGAGACTCTTCACAGATTCAATGAGAACAGGAATAAGTGCATCGTAGTTAATGAGCTTGTGGCCCTCCTCATCGGTGTATACGATTTCAGGAAGAACTGCTTCTACTTCTTGGGCAATCAATCCAATCTCCTGCGATCCGGTAGCTGTACGCTTTAGCAAGTACCGTTCGTCTGCAAATCTATACGTCACCGGCCTGAGCCGATTAATGATCATCAAACCATCACTGAGTGACCGAATGTTCGTTTTGGCGCGAACATCTGAGTAGGTGAATACTTTTTTCACCTGTATGCTATTGAAAGAACTGGTTGCAGTATTATAGAAAACCACCTGATCCCCTGTGCCGGAGATCCTTGGGTTTGAAGGCATAACATCCATCTTGAGGAAATTACCGCCTTTGCATGTAAAAAACAAGCCGTCGGTGACCATAGTAAGCCCATATGAGTCATATGGCTTTATGTTACCGATGGTAATCTTGTTCAGAGGACGAAACCGCACTTGTGCGGATACGTCTTTTGTGCTTATCAGCGAAAACACAAACAACGCTAAGCAGATAGGGACAATGTGATCAATTCTCATAAGACTATAAATGCTAAGGGTTATGATTATAAGTTTTAGCAAAGGTAAACATATTCTTCATTCTAAAAAAACAATACACAATGTGGGTCTGTCCCCTCAGCCTTTTCTCTAATACCGATATTAGTGAGCTCTAATATCGGTATTAGTCGCACCTAATATCGGTAAAAGAAATTGCCCTTGTGTGAGGGTGACTGAGAAGGCCCTCCACCGGGTGTGAGGACTGAGGGAGCAACAAGGCGTCTCGGCAGGTGATCTCTTTGCCCAATGACCAAAGAAAGAGGGATGCATCCGACACGGACGCATCCCTCTTTTTGTTGGTCATCCGACCAAGGTCTGTGGATTACTCCATGGTCTCAGCGACCTCAGCCTTCTTGACGAGGGTGTAAGCCTTTACATCCTCGGGGAGGGTGCCGTCGGCATTGACAATGATCAGGTTGCCCTGCTCATCCTTCTGCATACGGATGAAGGGGGTAGCTGCGGTCTCCTCATTGATCTGGCTCATCAGGACGATGATGCCGTTCTCATCGATGGTGAAGGTACCATTGTCATGGAACTTCTGCTCACCATCGCTGATGAGAGCCTGGTCGTAGGTGTAGCCACCCTCGGGGGTAACTACAAATACGGTACGAAGACCGGAGGCGTCTGCTGCAGGCAGCTCGCCCTCGTAGGTGCCTACATAGGGAGCAGCTACGGCGGCACGTACAGCGGCGATAGAGTCCTGACGGGCTACCTCAGCGAGAGAGTCAGCCTTGGCCTGTGCCAGAGCTGCATCCTCCTTGCTTTGCTTACCATCGCAAGCAGCCAGACCGAGTCCGAGTGCCAGTGCGATTGATGCGATTGCGAAAATCTTCTTCATGATAAAACTATTTGTAATAGTGATAAAACTCAGCCTTGCTTATTCTGTAGCTGGTGCTTAGCTGATGAACCAACTATTGTGCAAAGGTAAGCAATGATTTTGAATTACGTATAAAAATTTGCGGAAACTTTTTTCTCTCCGCATCTATCACAGTACCTGGAGGATAAGAAGCAGCAGACCGATCACCAGGGAGACAATATTGGTGTACTTGAGGAGCTTATTGAGCTCCGAGCCGTGCCATCGGTAGATGTAGACGGTGAGCACAGCGACGAGAGGGGCGATACTCAGCACTATAGCGGTCAGTCCCCAGCTCTCGGTGGCAAGGCGGATCCCGATGGCCAAGAGTATCACTGTGAGGAGGCTATTCAGGAGGTACATTGTGGGACCGAAGTGCTCCCCCATACGGACGATGATCGTACGCTTGCCGCTCTCCCTGTCCTCAGCGTAGTCCCGGTAGTTATTGCAGACGAGTATATTGTCCTCCCAGATTCCTATGCCGACCGACATAAGGAGGAGGTAGAGTGGCGGGGTACCACCGATGGCCCCATAGGTGGCAAGGATCGGTGTCATACCGTAGAAGAGTACCACCGCCACATCTCCCAGTCCATGGGTGGAGAGGGGATAGGGACCGTAGGAGTAGGCGTAGACGCCGACCAGCACCAGCAGCCCCACGGCGATAAGCCACCACGCTCCCGTCAGTAGCACTGCCACGATGCCGGAGAGGATGGTGATCCCAGTGGAGATCAGCATGGCAGTCAGCATCTCTCGAGGGGTCACTTCGCCGGTCACCAGTACTCGGCGAAAGCCGACCCTCTTGTCGGTGTCTTTCTCCCCCTTGTAGTCGAAGTAATCGTTGGCAAAGTTGCTGGTGATCTGCGCCGATAGGGCAACAAGTAGGGCGCAGAGGTAGGGCAGGAAGTCAAATACTCCCTCAGCGATCAGTGCTCCCAGTACCACCAGCATAGGTGCAATGGATGCACCCAAGGTGTGAGGTCGTGTCGCGTAGACCCAGGTGCTGAGTCGGTTACTCATCCTCCGGCTCTAAGAAGAGGTGCTTGTGGAGCTGATTCATAGCCAGCTCCTTATCCTCCGCCCGCACCACTACCGAGACGTTGTGGTCCGACCCACCGAAGGAGATCATCCGTACCGGGAGATCCTTTACCGCCTCGATGACACGGGACTCAAAGCCGACGTTTTTCCAATTGAGGTCACCGGCAATACAGAGGATGGTCATCGGGTAATCCAGGGTGACGGTGCTGAAGCGTCGGAGATTGGCGAGGATGTCCTCCAGTCGATCTGTGTCGGTGATGCTGACGGATACCGACACCTCGCTGGTGGTGACCATATCGATAGGGGTCCTATTTGCCTCAAAAACCTCGAAGACCTTGCGTAGAAAGCCGTAGGAGAGCAGCAGTCTTGTGCTACGGATCCTCAGCACGGTGACGCCGTCCTTGGCGGCGATAGCCTTGAGTGCACCCTCGTCCATGCGGTTGGAGATCAGGGTCCCTTTTGCCTGTGGCTCCATAGTGCTGAGGAGCTTTACCGGCACATTTGCCATCTTGGCGGGGATGATGCAGGAGGGGTGGAGGATCTTGGCACCGAAGTAGGCCAGCTCGGACGCCTCATCGTAGTGGAGTGTCCTCACCGGTCGGGTGTGCTCCACGACACGAGGGTCGTTATTGTGCATCCCGTCAATGTCGGTCCATATCTGAATCTCCTTGGCATCAAGGACGGAGCCGATGATGGTGGCGGTGTAGTCGCTGCCACCTCGCTTGAGGTTGTCCATCTCGGAGTAGGCATTGAGGCAGATGTATCCCTCAGTGAGGAAGAGCGTCTCCGTCGGGTAGTCGGCCATCGTCTGCAGGAGGCGGTCCTGTATGCGTGGAAAGTCCGGCTCGCCATACTGGTCGGTGCAGATGAAGTCGAGAGCGCTCAGCCGGATCGGATTTTTCCCCTGCTCCCTGAGGTAGAGCTCCATCATCCGCACGGAGATAATCTCGCCCTGACCCAGGACCTGCTTGGTCTCGTAGTCACTGAAGAGTCGCTCCGTCTCAAAGCTCCTGAGGAAGCTCATCTTCTCATCAACGAAGACCTTTGCCAGTGTCTGCGACTCCTTGCTCTCGTAGAGCGTGTCGATGGTGTGGTAGTACTTTTGCTCCAGCTCGTCGATCAGGCTGAGTGCGCCCTGGACATTGGAGTGGGCAAAGTGGTCACTGATCTCGACCAGCGTATTGGTGACGCCACTCATGGCGCTGAGGACCACGATCTTGAAGCGGTCGTCCTCGATCAGCGAGGCGACATACTTGATGCGATCGGCGGAGCCTACCGAGGTGCCGCCAAATTTCATGACTATCAGCTCTGAGAAATCTCTCATCTCTCTGTACTCGCTTGCTCCTTCGGCTCCTCCACCGGTGTGCGGACGGTCATCTCGTGTAGCTGCTCGTCCTCGATCTTGAGGATCCGGGAGGGATACTTCCGCATCATCTCGTAATTGTGTGTGCTCATGATCACGGCTGTGCCACTCTCGGTGATCTTCCGGAATAGCTGGAAGATCTGGTCCCCGGTCTCCGGGTCAAGGTTTCCTGTCGGCTCATCAGCGAGGATGAGCTTGGGCTTATTGAGCAGGGCTCGAGCGATGACCATACGCTGCTGCTCACCGCCCGATAGCTCGTGGGGGAGCTTGTAGCCCTTGTGGTCCATACCCACATTTGCCAGCACTTCATCGATCCGGTGGCTGATCTCTCGCTTATCAGACCAGCCTGTGGCGCGGAGGACGAAGCTTAGGTTGTCCTCGATCGTGCGGTCGTGCATCAGCCGGAAGTCCTGGAAGATGATCCCCATCTCGCGCCTCAGGTAGGGGATCTGACGTCTCTTGATCCGTCTTAGGTCAAACTTCCCGAAGTGTGCCTCTCCATCGCTGATGGGCACGTCAGCGTATATCGTCTTGAGCAGTGTAGACTTCCCCGACCCCACGCGTCCGATCAGATACACGAGGTCGCCCGCATTGATCTGAAGGTCTGTGTGGCGTATGATGACATTCTCCGCCCGGCGGATGGTGACGTCGCGATACTCGAGTACAGAGTTTTCAGCCATAATCATTGATTGCTGTATAGTATGAGTCCTACTGAGGATCTTAGGCAAAGGTAGCGATTTTCATTCTGTTGTGGGAACGGCTCGCGAGACTCTAAAGCAAAGGGGCTGCACAGAGAGTTGTGCTCTCTATGCAGTCCCTTTGCTTTACCAAAGCTTTTCTCTAACCTTAGCTCTCGCTTAGTCGATGCTGATGGCTCTCTCGATGCTCGGCTTCTCCTCAGGCTTTACCTTGGGGATCACCACCTCGAGGATGCCGTCCGCCATCTTGGCTCGGATGCTGTCAGCGTCCGCATCCTCAGGGAGGGAGAAGCGCTGCATCGAGCTCTGGTGGTAAAACTCCCGACGGAGGTAGTGTACCGGCTTCTGGTCGGTCGTAGCCAACTGCTTGGAGTCTGTGGCCTTATCCTCATCGGTGTTGGCCGTCTTTTCCTCGCTCTTCTTGTCCAGCGAGATCACGAGGTTGCCGTCCTGGTCAAGCTTCACATCCACATCCGCCTTCGTGAAGCCGGGTGCCGATACCTGTAGCTTGTACGCATCCTCCTCCTCGATCACGTTGGTCGCGGGGCTGGAGGTTCCGCGCGTGGTGCTGTAGTAGGGACGGAGGAAGTTGTCGTTGAAAAAGAGATCGTTGAAGAGATCAAATCCTGTACGTGTCATAATCTTATCCTTTTGCTTTACTGTTACTATTCTACTCTTGATTGCCTCGGGCTGTGCCGCCCTTGACACTATGAGTGTGGCAAGATAGGCACCATCACCGGCGGTCTGACGATTAGGTAAGCAGGCTGACAGGATGAGGTACGCCTCCTGTCAGGTGTCAGCCACAGCTGTCCTGCCGGCTGACAATCCCGCCTGACTATCTGTCTCACTACGCGATGTGTCAAGCGCAAAGGTCCCCCTGCAACACTGCAGGAGGACCTTTGTAGAGTGGGAAAAGACCGATTGTTACTCCTCGGCTTCGTCGGACGGCATATCGCTGTTCTCCGCCTTGTATGCGTCAAAGGCGGTGTGGAAGATCAGGTCCACGTCGTTGCGGAAGGGATCCAGGGAGTAGAAGTCCGGCATCACGCAGCCTTGCAGGTACTCAGGGAAAGAGTCGTTGAGGAAACGGTGCTCGTTCTTCGTCTTCACCTCGTCGATCGGGTAGCGATAGATCGGGAGGCCATCGTAGAGGGTCAGCTTATTCAGTGCATTCTCCACGTGCGTCCTGAGACGGTCGCGGTCGTGATGGAGGGCGGTGCGAGCCTCGGGATAGAGCTTGTAGAAGATATTGAGCAGATCTTCAGCTCCGAGATTGACATCGCTCTCGTAAGAGATGGTCATCTGAAGGAGTGATATGCCGGTGAAGGCGCCCTCATCGATCAGCTTCTGGAGCAGATCTCTGCGGCGACGAGCGAAGCAGGAGTTGATCACGGCGTACTCGGAGGCGTTGATCAACTTGTGCTGCCAAGGGAATGTCTCCCGGAGCTTTACGATCTCGTCCACGGCGCGATCGAGGTCACCTAGCAGGAGGTGGCGCTCCAGTCCATTGTAGTAGAGGAAGACGTAGCCCCACTTGCCGCTCTTGTCCTTGCAGGTGAGCCAGTCGAGGTACTCATACCTCTGCTCCGGAGTGAGCTCGAGGTAGGAGGGGGAGTACTTCAGTCGCCCGCCGTCGCCCTCGCTGATCGGCGCCTCGGTCCATATCGTACTCGGCTCGAGGAAGTAGGGCTGACGCTGTTGCTCCTCAGTCCCTCCGACCTGCTTATTGCCCTCCTCGTCGTAGCTGATCTCCGGCAGCTCCTTGTCGTAGGAGACCCAGACGAGGGACTCTCTGATCGCCTGACGCATCGGCTCCGGCAGGTCGAGATCATCGGGGTGATCCTGTGCCAAGGTCCTCTCGGGGATCACGGTGTCCAGCTTACGGAAGTCGAGTGAGCGCCACTTGTCGCGCTCCTCGTCGTGGACCACCTCTGCTGTGCTCAGTACATACTCTGATAGCTCGGTGGCGCGGGGTCTCTCCTCAATGCGGCTTCTCCGCTCGCCTCGCCGGTCTGCCGGACGGCGACCACGGCGACTGCTGTCCCCTGATCTGCCTCTGCGGCGGCTGTCCTCACCGGTCTCGCTGTCGGGCTTGAGTCTCCGCTCATTGCCTGAGGGCTTGCGGCGCTGCTGATTTCTTCTCTCATCGGGGTTGTTGCTACGGCGACGTGAGGGGCGCTGAGACCTCTCTCGCCCTGCCTCGCTCCTCTGCGGCTTAGGTTCGGCCGTGGCAGAGGGCTCGGGGCGTCTCTCTTCCCGGCGACGGTCATCGTCCTTGCTGTCGTTGTTGTCACTGCCGACGCCGAAGAGTTTCTTTAGGAAATTCATGCTGTTGATTCACTAAGTGGTTACTTATCTGCGATCACCCTGTCCCCTGTCCGGTTGTGAGTAGAAGACGGGAGGTCGCTCTGTGCTATATTCGTAATGGTTGGTGGAGGTCGCTACCCCACACTATGTCACAAAGATAATAAAAATGACTACACGCGATTGACTACTTGGCATGGATCCTCCAAGTGAGCCCCATATCGAGGAGCATCTCCCGGTCCAGCACCGCCGCCTCGGGGTGTGTATTGGTGCCAAAGGCGTAGCCGATATTGCCGTGCAGCCTGAGGCGGTTGTCTCCGTAGGGGAAGTACTCCACCCCGCAGCCCACCTGGCTGATCTCGGTCCCGTTGGTCACCACATAGTCGGCATCGAGGCCGCTCTTATTGGTATCGTAGCCGGCTCGTAGGATCAGCTTGAGGTAGTCAGAGGGGTAGTACTTCAGCCGAGCGGTGAGTGAGTAGTCGGAGAAGAAGAATGGCTTTTGTCCAAAGGTCGCTCTATTCCCAAGGTCAAGGTCCAGCTCGGTCTTAGAGCCGATGTTGAATCGATTGCCGAGGTAGAGGTAGTTGATGAACTTCCCAGGCTGGTACTCGATCACATTGGCTGACCAGAGCGGGTCGTACCATCCGTGGTCCCCTTCCCAGAAGAAGTTATAGGCATACATACTTGCCGGCGTCCCAGACTTCTGCTGCCACTCGCGACGGAATGGACTCTCGCAGAGTTGCGCTCCGAGTGTGTCCTTCTCCCCCGGGAGGGTGTAAAAACCGGTCACGCCCCAGGCGTAGCAGGGGATGTGGTAGAGGAAGACCGACAGCTGGAAGCAGTCTATCGGAGCCAGCTCCGGCTCCCAGCCCGCCACGTAGATCGTCCACTTGCCCGCCAGCAGGGACAAGCGGTCGGTCAGCTTGTAGGAGAGGTAGAGCCAGTCTGTGGCGTCGAAGAAGGAGTAGTCGCTATTGACGCCATTGAGCCGCACACGAGCCTTGTACTCCAGCTTTGGCGCCAGCTCGCCCCACATGATGTAATTGAAGATGTCGCCCCTAAATCCTGTCCGTCCCCCATCCAGAGTGCCGGCGACGTAGTCCAGGTGGTAGCTTCCCCGCGCCTCTAGATCAATGTGGATCGGGTCTAGCCTGCGTCCCTCCGCCTTTGAGGGCAGGGCTAGACAGAGTAGGGTGAGGAGCGCAAGGAGTGGTCGCAGTACAGTCTTATCCATCGGGATTTACTCCGGCTTGATGCGGTGACTATTGGGGATGGTCACCGTGTTCTCAGCCTCAGCCTCCTCCTCCAGCTGCTTGAGGTGCGGCTTCTCCCTCCAGATCCCATAGACGTCGCTCACCGGATCGGCGGTGACGAAGGTATTCTCCGTCGTGGTGCTGAGGTACTGCCGCAACTTCGTGAAGTCCTTCTGATCCAGCTCCGTCTCCAGCTGATACTTCTTCTTCCCCGTATAGCCACCATAGACCTCGTGGATCGTGACGCCACGATTGATCGTATGGAGGATGTAGTCCTTGGTCTTCGTCGGGTCATCGACGACGATCATCACGCGGATCTTTGTGCTCATCTTGCTCATGAAGTAGTCGATGATCAGTCCATTGATCCAGGTGACTAAGATGCCCATAAGCACGTTGCCGAGAGAGCTGGTGAGGAGTGCGGTGAAGCAGGAGAGTATCCCCACGATCGCCACCGACGTGCCGATCGCCATATGGGTATACTTTGTGATGATCTTCCCCACGATGTCCAGTCCCCCGGTCGAGGCATTGACGGAGAAGAGGATCGCCTGAGCGATGCCGATGATGAGGACAAACCACAGTGCATCCGACCAGAGATCGGAGTACATCGTCCCGGCTATCTCTGTGGCAAAGAGAGACCTCTCTAACGGTGCCACGTCAGCCAGGAAGTCGACAAAGGGACCGAGGATGATCGATGTGTAGACCGTCTTGGCGCCAAATTCCGGCCCCAGTATGATGAAGGCGACAATAAGGAGTAGGACATTGATGATCAGGATGAAGTTGCCTGTCGTGATGCCCGGCATAAGACGATTAAAGACGATCGCCACTCCTGTCGCAGATCCGGTGATGATCCCACTCGGGTAAAGGAAAAAGTGGATGGCCACGGCGCACATGAATACCGCTGCCGTCATAATGAATAGCTCGGACCAAAACTTAGTCGTCTTGAGTGTCCGGACCGTTGCGTCAAGCGCACGCTTCCACTTGTCGGTCCTCTCCCCCGAGGGTGGTACGGTGTTACTCATCTTTGTTGCTGAATAAAGGGTCTCTTTGGATTAGATAAGGTCTTTTCTCAAAAGAACTGCGCAAATGTACCTATTTCCTCTCGTAATAATCGCTATCTCTTGGACTCTCAGCCGGGTGTGTAGGAGTGCGAATTTCCGACTTTGCTCCCAGATGAAGTGGTCCTATCCCTTTCTCACCTCAGTTGGTCGGACCTTTGTCTGCTTTTCCCCGACTGTTACGAAAATCATTTGTAGCGCTAAGAAAAGTGCACTGCGCCTTAATAAGGACCATCTGGTCCCTTGCCAAAAAGAGGGGCTGTCCATACAGCCTTGCGTGGACAGTCCCTCTCTCGGAGATATGTGGGGAGGATTTACTCTCCCTTGATGGTATTGATGCCGAGGAGCTTGAAGAGGTTGACGATCACGATCGGGACAAACATCAGCCCAAGGACTATCAGGAAGTGCTTCGGATCGGGCATCTCGAGGTGGAAGATGTCGTTGACGCCCGGGATGAAGACCACCGCCGCCATCATCAGTGTGGAGACGAGCAGTGCCCAGAAGAGCGGCATGTTCTTAAAGGGTGAGGTGTGCCAGCTCGGTAACGTGCTGGAGTGGAGGTTGCGGATGTTGAGCATTTGAGCCATACAGATGACGATGAAGGCCATCGTCTGTCCTAGCTCGACTCCGCCATCACTCCTTCCGATCAGGTAGCCGACAAGGGCCAGTAGCCCGATGATCAGTCCCTGGTAGCACATTCGCCAGATGAAGCCGCGTGTGAAGAAGCCCTTCTCGCTATCGATCGGAGGGCGCTTCATGATCCCCTCTGCCGGGGGATCGAGACTGATGGCGAGAGCGGGCAGGCTGTCAGTGACGAGATTGACCCAGAGGAGATGGATCGGAAGTAGCGGATTACCGAGGTTGAAGATCGTGGCGATCAGGATCAGCATCACCTCGCCGATATTGGAGGTGAGGAGGAACTGGACCGACTTGACGATGTTGTCGTAGATGCGACGTCCCTCGCGGACTGAATTGACGATCGTAGCGAAGTTGTCGTCCGTCAGCACCACGTCGGCAGCGTCCTTGGAGACCTCAGTGCCGGTGATACCCATGGCGATACCGATGTCGGCTCGCTTCAGTGCCGGAGCGTCATTGACCCCGTCACCGGTCATGGCGACCACCTTGTCGTGCTTTTGCCACGCCTTGACGATGCGTACCTTATGCTCCGGTGCCACACGGGCGTAGACGGCACAGTGGGGGACGAGGTCGTAGAGCTCGTCGTCGCTCATCTTCTCCAGCTCGGTGCCGTTAGTTACCCGGTCGCCCTCCTCGAGGATCCCGATCTGTCGGGCGATGGCAGAGGCGGTCACCTGGTGATCACCGGTGATCATCACAGGCTTAATGCCGGCTGTGCGGCACTCGGCTACGGCGGGGATTACCTCCGGGCGAGCCGGGTCGATCATCCCCACGAGACCGACGAAGGTCAGGTCTCTCTCCACCGCCTCGGAGGTCTCCTCTGCAGGGAGTGAGTCAATGTCGGCATAGGCGACAGCAAGTACCCGTAGCGCCTCCTCCGCCATGTGGACATTGGCTGAGCGGATCTCCTCCGCCACCTCATCGGTCAGCGGGACACGCTCGCCCGAGCGGAGGTAGTGGCTGCAGCGGGAGAGTACCTCATCGGTACCGCCCTTGACATTGGTGCGGAGCTCTTTCCCCTCCATGGCGTTGATGGTGGACATCATCTTTCGCTCGGAGTCAAAGGGGACCTCGGCGCGGCGCGGGTGCTTCGCCTCGAGATCGTTTTTGCTCATCCCGTCCCGATGATTGGCGAGCTCGAGGAAGGCGATCTCCGTTGGGTCACCGCTGTAGGGACTCTCCGCATCGGGGTCATCAGACTGGTGCGCCTCGTTGGCGAGCGATCCCACCTCGAGGAGCATACTCAGGCTCTCCTCGGTCGCCTCCGACAACTCCTCTGTCTCGTCTATGGCGATCATCTCGTCACCGGGTAGCCAGGCGTGGGTGATGGTCATCTTATTCTGCGTCAGGGTGCCGGTCTTATCGGAGCAGATGATGGAGGTACTACCGAGAGTCTCGACGGAGGGCAGGGTACGGACGATGGCATTGTGCTTCACGAGTCGCTGCACGCCCATAGCGAGGACGAGCGTCGCCACCACCTGCAGTCCCTCTGGGATGGCGGCCACGCCGAGGGAGACTGCCATGAGGAGCATGTCGAGGATGTGCTGACCATAGAGGACGCCGAGGATAAAGATCAGTACGCAGATGCCGAGGGCGAGGAAGCCGAGGACCTTGCCGAGCTGATTGAGCCGCTTCTGGAGTGGCATCTCTTGCTGCTCAGTCTCAGAGAGCATCTCGGCGATGTGTCCCACCTCGGTCTCCATACCGGTCGCCACGGCGATACCCTTACCGCGGCCATAGGTGACGAGTCCGGTGGAGAAGGCGATATTGGAGCGATCACCGATGGGCAAGTCAGGGTCAGCCTGCAGTGGGTCGGCACTTTTGTCGCTGGAGACCGACTCCCCGGTGAGAGCCGCCTCCTGGATCTTGAGATTGACGCAGTCGGTCAGCCGTATGTCAGCGGGCACGATGTCGCCCACATCGAGCACCACCACGTCTCCCGGGACGATCTCCTCAGAGCTTATCTCAGTGATGTTGCCGCCGCGGATTACCTTGCTGTGGGGGGCACTCATGCGGTTGAGCGAGTCGAGGGAGACCATCGCCTTATGCTCCTGGATCGTGCCGATGACCGCATTGACGATCAGTATGGCGAGGATGATGAAGCTGTCGGTGAAGTTATTCGTCTTGTCGACAATAGCGATCACGGCCGTGACGATGGCGGCGAGGATCAGGACGAGCACGAGGGTGTCCTTAAATTGGCTCAGGAATATCTTCCAGAGCGGGGTCCGCTTCTTCTCCCTCAGCTTATTGTGTCCGTACTTCTCCAGTCTCCGCCGCACCTCCTCCGGGGAGAGTCCCTGCTCTGTCGAGGTGTCGAGATCCTTCGCCACCTCGTCTTCGGTCATACCGTAGTATATCTTTTCGCTCATAGTATCCTAAGTGATGGATGAATGCTCAGCAAAGGTACCCAAACCCCTCAGTTTACACTATTTTTAGTATAAAAAAAGAGGAGCCCCATCCGCGGATGAGGCTCCTCGTAGGTATCGCCGGTCAGCGCCTTGCCACGGGGAAGAGGCAGATCTCCTGACTATAGCTGCCGTAGGGCAGGCGCCACCGCTCCGGAGGGATGGATCCCCAGGAGTCAATGCCCCCGAGGCCGAGATGCTCTGCATCGATATGGAGGAAGACCCTATCCTTACTCGGGATCAGCTGCTCGGAGTGGTGCTGTGCCTTCTCGGGGAAGTCCTCCAGCTGCGTGGTGCTGTAGGGCAGGGCGGAGGCGTAGAAGTCCTTGCCCGACACAAAGCCCAGCCCCTCGCCCCGCTCATTGACGACAGACCAGTAGCGGAGATCGCTGTGGAGACCGCTCTCCTGAGGTCTGTCGTAGGAGAAGTAGGCGTCGCTGACGGCGAGGTCGTACCAGCCGATGAAGGCATTGGCCTTACGATCGGGGTAGGTCTCGATCGGACCCCTACCGTAGTAGTGGATCTGGCTGTAGGCGACAGGCATCTCCATCTGTAGACCGAAGCGGAAGATCTCCGGCATATCCTTCTCGCTGCTGCGGGGATCGAGCTTCTGAGAAACGTAGACCTTTCCGTCTACATCGATCGTGTACTCCATCGTCAGGTCGCACTGTACGCCCGGCAGGTCGTACTTCGTCACCACATGGCCGCGACCGCTCAGCACCTCAGCGCTGATCGAGGAAAGCTTCATCTCCGGATCTCTCCACGCCTGCCACTTCCGCTGGAGACCGGCACCCTCGTCATTGTCCGTGGGGGCGCGGTAAAAGGATGGCTTCAGGGCAGACCCCTCTGCTAGATACTCACTGTCTCCCATACTGTAGCCGGTGAGGAAGCCGCTCTTCTTATCAAAGGTGACGACGCAGTCGTGATTGACCAAGAAGTAGATCGTCTGATCCGAGCTGTCCTCCATAGTCACATAGCCATACTGACCGAGTGGGAGCATCCGCTCGGTATGCTCTGCAAGCGTGAGCTGATTGCGCGCCACGAGGTGGTCGGCGGGGATGAGTGGCTGAACCTCCAGTGTGCGGTACTCGACATTGAGGAAGACATCCTTGCCGGTGGCATCGATGGACGGGAGCTCGATCTCCAGTCGCTCTGTCTCACCGGGCCTGACGGCAGGGCAGGCCATAGAGCGGGACTGCACTTCCTGCCCGTCTACAGTGATGGCGTAATTGAGGGACAGGTAGTCAAGCGGACGGAAGTCATTGTCATTCTTGATCAGGAGTGTGACACGCCCGAGAGAGAGTCCTCCCTCCATTGTGGTAAGGACCGGCTGGTAGGCGTACTTTGCCTCCACCGCATTGGGCTTAGGCATGCGGGTGCAGTCGAAGAGTCCGTTGTCGCAGAAGTTGTTGTCGCTCGGGTCGTAGTCGTTCCAGTCGCCACCATAGCCTCTGACGGTGGTGCCATCCGGCTTCTGCATATACTGCGCTTGGTCAACAAAGTCCCAGATAAAGCCGCCCTGCAGGACCGGATAGGTATGGAAGAGATCCATATAGTCGGTCATGCACCCTTGGCTATTCCCCATAGCGTGAGCGTACTCCACGAGGATGTAGGGCTTGGTAGGATGGCTCTGTGCATACTCCACGAGCTCACTCGGACGACGGTACATATTCCCATAGATATCGGTATTGGGACCATCAATGGCACGCTCGAGTATGATCGGGCGACTGGTGTCGAGCTTCTTGATTGCAGATCGGGCAACGGTGAAGTTTTGCCCATCTCCGGCCTCATTGGCCATCGACCACATGATGATCGAGGGGTGGATGCCTCTTGAGGCGACGTGACGGACGTTTCGCTCCACGTGCGGGACCACCCACTCCGGCTGCTTGGCGAGAGACTCCGCTCCATAGCCCATGCCATGGGACTCAAGGTTAGCCTCGGCACAGACGTAGAGTCCATACACATCGCAGAGCTTGTAGAAGTAGGGGTCATTGGGGTAGTGGCATGTGCGGATGGCATTCATATTGAATTGCTTGGCCAGCTTCACGTCCTCCAGCATACGCTCGCGCGACACGATGCATCCGGTATTGGGGTCGGTGTCGTGGCGATTGGCACCCTTGATGAGGACTGGCTTGCCATTTACCTTGAGCAGAGTGTCCTCGATCTTAATGTTGCGGAAACCGATGTCGAAGCGAGACACCTCGGAGAGCTCTCCGTCGACGAAGCTCTTGATCTCAAGCTTGTAGAGGTTGGGGGTCTCGGCGGTCCAGGCTGCGACACTAGGGATAATGGCCCGGATCGTATTGACGCTGAAGCCCGGCAGCGAGCGCTCCCAGACCCTCTGCCCGAGGGCGTCGGTGAGAGAAAGCTCGTACCTGGGAGAGCCTACAGACTTGAGCCGGAGAGCCAGCAGTCCGTCCTTGTAGTCATTGATCAGGTCCTGTGTGATCGTAATATCTGCCAAGTGGGACTTAGGACGGGCGTACAGATAGACGTCGCGGTGAAATCCCGTGTGGCGAAACATATCCTGATCCTCGAGGTAGGTGCCATCGCACCAGCGGAAGACGCGGAAGGCGATCGTATTCGTCTCCCCCGGCTTGATGAATGGGGTGACATCAAACTCCGCCTCCAGTCTCCCATCCTCCGTGTAGCCCACGAAGTCGCCATTCACCCATACATAAGCGCAGGAGCTGACCGCCCCGATGTAGAGTGTGATGTCCTCGCCACTCCAGTCAGCCGGCACGACGATCTCACGGCGGTAGGAGCCGACGATATTGTCCTTGTAGGGCACCGGCTCCTTGGCGAGAGGTTGATTCTTGAAGTGCCC
Source organism: Porphyromonas sp. C0041D3 (assembly GCF_056590575.1). Classification (NCBI taxonomy): domain Bacteria; kingdom Pseudomonadati; phylum Bacteroidota; class Bacteroidia; order Bacteroidales; family Porphyromonadaceae; genus Porphyromonas; species Porphyromonas sp. C0041D3. The sequence continues at coordinate 216,822 of NZ_JBWPWJ010000001.1, read as the reverse complement.
GCGCCAAGGGTAGCCGACATTGAGGTACATCGGGTCGCAGACACCATTTTTCTCCCACAGTCCCGGGATGGGCATCGTCCGCCAGTCTCTGTCATCAAAGCCCGGCTTCATGAAGTCGGTGGGGTACCCCTTGACATCCCTTGTGGCGACAAACTTCCACTCGCCCTCGAGCGACAGGGTGCGGCTGGAGCGTAGCGGGTCGTCCACCCTCGCCTCCTGCTCCGAGGCGTAGGGGAAGAAGCGTGCCCTCATCGGTAGGCGATTGATCTCATTGACAGCCGGATCCTGCCACTCCATAAAGGTCTGTGCACCTGCTCCGATGCTGAGGAGAGCACTTATGGCGACACCTAATATCTTTGACTTCATAAGGTTGAATGCTAAGGTGGTACTCAATTCTGTCCCTACAGACCTTTTTTCCAAGGTCCTCGGTTAGCAAATATAACTCTATTAACTGACATTTTTGAGTAATAACAGCCCTGAGGATGGACTTAATTCGGCTAAGTGGGTGGGCTATGTGGGAGAGACAAAAAGGAGAGAGCTGACACTAATGTCAGCTCTCTCCTTGCCTGTGGCTCGCTCGGGGCTCGAACCCGAGACCCCAACATTAAAAGTGTTGTGCTCTACCAACTGAGCTAGCGAACCAGTGGATGAAAACATCCGTAGACGTCGCAAAGGTAGCAAAAAATTGCCCACGTGCCAAGATTCTATCCTTGCCCTCTTGCCCCTTTTTCAGTACCTTTGCGCCAACATCAGACTGGAGTATGGTGTAATGGTAGCACTACAGGTTTTGGTTCTGTCTGTCGAGGTTCGAATCCCCGTACTCCAACTCTCCGTTGCACGAGAGCACTTCGGTCAGCCCGAGGTGCTCTCTTTTTTTAGTGCAGATTTTAGGCAGTGTAAGTGTCTCCGGCTCAACCCTTGGTCTAATACCGATATTAGGGAATTCTTTTACCGGTATTAGTCAACACTAATATCGGTAAAAGAATTATCCCAGAGGGATAGTAGCATTTTCTGACCTTCCCGGGTTTGTTCTACAGTATACACAGGCTGTGGCAACGCATATGATTGGTACAGAAGCTATTCATCTCATCGTGAAGAGAGGGGAACGAAGCACCCCTTGTGGGTGCCCACTTCCTAGCCCCGAAGACCCGTGGACCAGGTGTCGCAAGCAATCCCTCGACCCCGTCAGGGTGTCGCACTATCAACCTTGACCGCGGAATGCGACGCCCAGAGGGGGGCGCCGGGAAAGGGGATTTCTGCTCGGCGACCCGCAAGGGGTCGAGGGGATCAAGGCTGGTATCGGCACATCGGTTACCGCTTCGCGGATGACCGATGCCTATGGAGCGAGCACCCTTCGGGTGCCTCACGGATGAGCCCACTTCGGTACTTGATTAACCTAATGCTCAAATGCGTCAGCCCTGAGTATGCAGGCTGCGGGCTTAGACTTTTGAGCTAAATATCGTACCTTTGCACGGTCAATGAGTGGCGAGGTCACTCTCTGGCTGAGTAGCTCAGTTGGATAGAGCAACAGCCTTCTAAGCTGTGGGTCTTGGGTTCGAATCCCAACTCAGTCACGCCTTGAAGCCACGCCGGGATCGCCCTCCCGGTGTGGCTTTGTTGTACCTTGACCTCTCAGTGAGTCTCTAAATACTTCCTCCGTATCCTTTGTTCAAACCACTATCTCGCATTTGATCGCTGGATGAGACGGCTACAATCAAGGCGAGGAGCAAGCTGTTAAGCTTTAGGCTCACGTCCGAGAGACTCTGGACGCCACTGTGTCTGGTCTAATCCCCTGAGGATCGTCTCCTTCGAGTCTGAGGTAAGGACTATCATTTCTTTGGTCTCTTAATGTTCAATATCTCTTTATTATTGTTACATTTGGTCTCCGATAGAAGCTATAAAAGTAACTGATCACCCTTTATTTCTTTTGCTATCACAGATACAAAGGCAGGAAATGCCTAAGTACAATGCAAGGAAATTGCTTGAAAAGTAGGCCTTTTAACACTGGGAGGCATATGGAAGCGAGTGAGGTTTTACTCCAGATCCTTGGTTATCTAGGTGAAAGAAGGTTGAGCCTCTCTGTCGAAGTGGTGTTGATGTGTCTCAATCGTATGTGATCAAATCAAACCACCCAAGTATAATGTGAGAACTATGCAATCACCAAAACAATACAGCAATGGACTTTAAAGACAGCGTAAATCAGATCTCTGAACGGATCGAAAAGCTAAAAGACAGCCTCCACACCGAGGAGGCTACCAAAAACGCTCTTATCATGCCCTTTATACAGGCACTTGGGTATGACGTTTTTAATCCTCTTGAGGTGGTGCCGGAGTTTACCTGCGACATCGGCACCAAGAAAGGTGAGAAGATCGACTACGCTATCATGATGAATGATAAGCCGGTGATCCTCATTGAGTGTAAGCACTGGGAGCAGGACCTTAACCTCTACGACAATCAGCTGATCCGCTACTTCAATATCTCAGATGCCAAGTTTGGTGTCATCACGAATGGCATACTCTACCGCTTTTACACAGACATTGATGAGGCTAACAAAATGGATAAGAAGCCATTTTTGGAGGTCAATATGCTAGATCTGAAGGAGGCCCAAATCGAGGAGCTTAAGAAGTTCCACAAGTCCTACTTTGACGTGGACAGTATCCTCACCACGGCGAGCGATCTCAAGTACCTAATGGCACTTAAAAATATCATTGCTGAAGAGTTCTCGGCTCCAAGTCCCGAGTTTGTTAAGTTCCTCGGCAAGCAGGTCTGTGACAAGTCATTTACTCAAAACGTCCTGGATCAATTTACTGACTTGACCAAGCGAGCGATTTCCTCTCACCTCAATGATTTGATCTCTGGGAGACTTAAGGCAGCCATAAAAGATTCCGAGGCACCTTCTCCGCAACCAGAAAAAGGCGAAGAGCCCGAGTGTGATGATGGTATCGTAACTACAGATGAGGAGCTTGCCGGCTATAATATTATCCGTGCAATCCTCGGGCGCATTATGGACATCGACCGAATAACATACAAGGATACGGCGAGTTACTTTGCCGTGACTATAGACGGCAAGACGACCAAGACGGTTTGCCGCTTGCGCTTTAACTACCGAGACATTCGACGGCTGAGTATTAATCACTACCCAGACCCTGAGGAGAATATTGATCTCACGGATGGGAAAATATCCGAACTCTATAAGTACGAAGATAAGATCTTGGACGCTGCCAAGAAGTATATCGAGAATGAGTAACATCAATAGTAACTCAGCTAGCACTTAATAGATAAGCATTTTATAAGCGAGGGAAACAGCCTATTGGACTGTGGGTCTTGGGTTCGAATCCCAACTCAGTCACGCCCTGAAGCCACGCCGGGATCCGCTCCCGGCGTGGCTTTGTCGTACCTGTGCCGCCCCTCTCCGGCAGATAGCGATCAAGAAGAGCGACCCCCCTTGCAAAGGGGGGTCGCTCTTCTTGATTATCGACTTGGTCTAAGGCTTAGAAGAAGTTGTATCTGTTGTCAGAGATCTTAGCCTTGGAGATGACCGTCTGGAGTGCAGTTGCGCGGATCATACCCTGCAGTGAGCGCTCGAGTGAGGTCTTGATCGTCGCGGCATCGCTCGCCTGTGCATCAGCCTCACGGGAGAGGACATTGACGAGGTAGACGCCATTGAGACCCTTCACGGGGGTAGCGGTATTCAGCGCAGCGACAGCAGCGGCAGCGTTGATGCCCGGCTCTACGCCGAGACCCTCAAGTCTGGTGGTGCTGTACTTGACGAAGCTGAGTGAGTCGATCGATGAGCCGATGGCACTTGCGTAAGCCTCGAGCGAAGAGTGGTCAGCGCTCATCATCTGATCGTAGAGGAGGTCTGCCTTCTTCTGATTGGCGAGGAGTGCAGAAATCTGATCCTTCACCACCTCGATGGGCATAAAGCCCTCGCCGAACTTTTTACCGACGCGGGTGACGACGTACTTCTCGTCAGCCTCCTTGATCGGGGAGATCGTACCCTCCTTATTCTGCATAGTCCAGGTGACGATGTCACGACTGTTGCTGATGCCGGGGGCAATAGAGGGCTGCGAGGAGGAGATCAGCTGATCCTTGAGTACCTGGTAGCCGGCGTTGAGAGCCTCTTGGGTGAGGTCCTTGTCTTTGCTTGAGGTGAGGAAGGAGCTGAGGTTATTGTAGATCTGGGTCTGCGTCTCCGTGGAGGCGGTCACCTCCTTGGCAGCAAGGGCGACCTTAAACTTATCTACCACAGGCTTTGCCTCAGAGACGAGGATGATGTGCCGACCGTACTTGGAGGTAAAGGAGAAGGGGACACCCACCTGGGCGGAGTAGATGGCCTCAGCAAAGTCCTTACCGATGTAATTGGTTGCCATAGCCTCGGTGAGCCAACCGATCTGACCGCCCTGAGCAGAGGAGTTGCGGTCGAGGGAGTAGGTCCGTGCAGCCGTGGCGAAGGTCGCGGGAGCAGCCTGCAGTGTAGCGAGGAGACTATCAGCATTCACCTCGGGGGCATTGGGCGTACCGGCGGGAGGGAGTACGATGTGACTCACGAGCAGGGACTCGGGTGCCTGCTTGCGGCTGATGATCTTGGCGACGAGGTAATTCTTGTCCTGCGGGATGATCTCACTGACGGAGCCGGTCTCGGCAGTGGTGATGAAGTTGGCGATCTCCGTAGGCATAGAGGGGGTATTGATGTCCTCAGCGGTGATGTAGGTGTCAGCGTAGGGCACATCGCTGTAGTCGGAGAGCACGAGAGCGGGATCCTTACCGGCGATCAGCTCCTCGCGAGCGGATCGGATGTCCTCCTCGGCGGCCTTGTAGTCGGCCTCAGAGGGGTCGATGGAGGCGTAGATGACGTCCACGTGCGCTCCGGCATCGGTGCGGAAGTAGTCCTTGTGCGCATTGTAGTAGTCCTTGATCTCCGCATCGGCTACCGTGACAGCAGAGTCAGGCAGAGCGATCGTGCGACGACCGACGTAGGTGAGGTTCTGGACCGTCTTATTGTACTCGGTCTCGCGAGCCACCTCGAGCTTATTAGCTACGATAGCCTTGGAGAGGAGACCGAGGTACTTCTCCTGGAGCCGGAGGTCTCTTACCTGGGTCTCAGTCTCAGCCCACATGCTCCGCATCTGGTCGATCTGCGACTGCTGCTCGGGGCTGTAATTCTCCTTGGTATTGAGTTGCTTAAGGAACGTAAGAAGCTGTGCTCTATTGAACTCTCCTGTATTGGGATCCGTGAATTGCTGACGGATGATGGGCGAGATGTTTTGACCCTGGATGAGGTCAAAGGTCTCTGCAGGAGTGATGCTCAGACCGATCTTGCCAGCCTCGTCATGGAGCACCATATTGGAGACGATGGTGCCGAAGATCTGATTATTGAGCTGTACGGTCTGGTCGGAGTTGAGGGACTGACCCTGAGCGCGCATCTGCTCATTCATAGCATTGACATGCTGCTGGTAGTCCTCGATGCGGACCTTATTGCCATTGACAGAGAAGGCTGTCATCTTGCTGTCTCTCCACAGGGCACTCCCTCCGGTGACCAAGTCTCCCAGGATGAAAGCGACCATGCCGAGACCTACTGCGGCGATAAGGCATCCGGCTTTGCTTCTTAGTTTCTCTAATGTTGCCATTGTTTCGGTTGTAAGCGTACAAGTACGATCTAATATCGTGCGAAGGTACCACGTTTTTGACACTTAGGCAAATGTAAAACCAGAAGGCATCCATAGTATTGTGCTAGGATTTCGATCAGTCGGTCTTGTCAAGATGGGGGCATGTCGGTACATTTGCACATCTGATAAACCTAACAACGAGACCCTATGGGCAAGATTATACGGATAGTCTCGGCTTCGCTATTAGCCACCACGACCGGGACAGTTGGCTTCAATTGGTCGAAGTGGATCACGCCGCTTGTAGAGCCTGAGTATGTGCTCTCGGACAGTGTGCAGCGTGTGCAACTGACCCCCGGGGAGGATGGTCTCCGGGAGCGGGTCGTCTCTTGGGTGTCGGGGGCGGATCGCAGCGGTGATAGCCTTCGCCTCTTCTCTGGGGATAGTCTCCTCTTCCAGAGCGGACCCTTTCATAATGAGATAAGGACGCACGGCGGAGTGACACACGTGCAGAGTGTGACTATCCCCTCACTGGTGGCGGGGAGGTACCCCTACACGATCACCTCTGGTGATGGGGTGGAGGCCTATCGGGACACGCTCGTCATCCCGTCGGACAGCCTTCAGACCTTTGTGCTTATCGGTGATGTGCAGGACACTTGGGGGGATGATACGCGACCGCTGATGGACAGCTTGTATAGGGCGCACCCCGGTGCGGCGGCGTGGATCCAGGTGGGAGACCTGATTGAGCGCCCTCATGATCAGTACTGGAGACGGTACTACGATGCCTTTGCCTCTGTGGCACCGCGCATCCCTCTGATCACCGTGATCGGAGATCATGAGAATGAGGCGGGGCTGATGTACGATGTGGATGATCGGTGGGAGTATGTCCTTGACTACCCCGACAATGGTCCCGAGGAGAGGGTGGGGCACGCCTACTATATTGACTATCCCGATATGCGGGTGGTCTGCTACGACTCCAACTCCCTCTTCTGGTCCATCGGCACTCAGCGTCCGTGGCTGGAGCGGGTGCTGAGGGAGCGGAAGGATCAGCCCTTCCTCGTTGTCTGTGCTCATCATCCGGTTTACTCCGGGACGAAGAACCGATTTAACCCTCTGAATAATAGTCTCCTCGGTCCTCTATTTCGCCGATGCGGGGTGGACCTTGTGCTGGCAGGACACGACCATATCTTTGCCCACGACCGGGATGCCGATGGCGGCGGACCTCACTACATAGGGCTAAGCACGGCGCACAAGACCTACTCGGTGCAGGAGCCGGAGCGACACATTGCCTCGGAGAGTGGAGCGCGGTACTACGGCATCATGACTGTCACCCAGAAGGTGCTGAGGGTAGCGGTCTATCGGGAGGGTGGGACCCTGCTGGACTCCCTTAGCGTCAGTCGGAAAGGGCGTCGCTAAGCCCTCTCATCTCATTTTGCTACCTTTGTATAGTCGCAAGACTATCAAAGCGAAGCCGAATATTTTATGATACAAGATAGTGACTCTCACACTAAGTGTCCGTCGGTGGCGGGCAATAGTGGTAAGTTGGATACATACGATTACTTCTACGACGTACCGGAGTCCTTGGACGACCACCCGTACGTGGAGGTACAATTCAAGAACACCCGCAAGGAGTTTTTCCTCAATAATCTTCACCTTTCTCTCACCAAGGGCGATATGGTGGCTGTCGAGGCCTCTCCCGGTCACGATATAGGGCGGGTCTCGCTCACCGGCCGACTGGTGGATCTCCAGATGCGTAAGCTTGGGGTCACGATGCCGGAGCAGCCCAAGACCATCTATCGCATAGCTCGTCCGCTAGACCTGCAGAAGTACGAGGAGAGCAAGGCGAAAGAGCACGAGACGATGATCGGCAGCCGTCAGATCGCGAAGAGGCTGGGGCTGGATATGAAGATCGGGGATGTGGAGTATCAGGGTGATGGGCAGAAGGCGATCTTCTACTACATCGCTGATCACAGGGTGGACTTCCGGCAGCTGATCAGAGAGCTGGCAGACGCCTTCCACATACGTGTGGAGATGAGACAGATCGGTGCTCGTCAGGAGGCGGGACGGATCGGTGGTATTGGTCCCTGCGGACGACAGCTCTGCTGCTCGGGGTGGATGACCAGCTTCCACTCTGTCAGTACCAATGTGGCCCGCCAACAAGATATTGCTATCAATCCTCAGAAGCTGGCGGGTCAGTGTGCCAAGCTAAAGTGCTGCCTCAATTATGAGAGAGACACCTATGCGGAGGCTCAGAGCTCGCTGCCACCGAGAGATGTGCGGCTGGAGTGTCAGCGTGGTGTCTATGCGTTTCTCAAGGCGGATACCCTTGCGGGACAGGTCTCCTATATCTCCACCGGGGATGCCCCGTCCAAGCAGCGCGAGGTGGTGACGATCAGCAAGGAGCGAGCCCTCGAGGTGATTGACCAAAATCGTGCCGGCATACAACCGGTATCGCTCGTCTCAGACTCTGAGGAGGAGCAGCTCTCCGGACTGAGTCGGGTAAGTGACATACTGTCGGAGGAGAGCCTCTCCCGCTTCGACAAGTCCCGAGACGACTCACGTCCCAAGCGGTCGCGTAATGGTCGGAATAGGAGGCGCCCTCAGGGTGGCTCGTCCGGGCGGTCCAAGGGGACAAGACAGCCGCGGGGTGAGGCTCGCAAGTAGACTCTTTCGTAGTGACAAAGGTGCTATGAAGCGGCTCAGTCGGTATGGTCTCTTTGTCGCCTCTCTGCTGGTGGTGCTGCTCTTGCATGCATGCCAGCGGAGGGTGCAGCCGATCTACTCTTACTATCAGTCGCTGGAGGGGGCAGAGTGGGCTATCGATGATGAGCTTTTCTACACCTTTTCTGCCCCTCCCGGTGAGCGCTATCTGGTAGAGGGTGTGGTGCGGGTGACTCCCGACTTCGCCTTACGCCAGATACCCCTCGGCGTAGTCTTGGAGACCCCGGATCACCACTTCGAGGAGTCTAAGGTAATGCTACCCATCACGCCGGCGAAGCTCCGGACGACCGGCTACATCGTGAGGGAGTACCCCTTTGCGATCATATCAGACTTCCGACCGGATACCTCGAGCTTCTATACCATCAGTCTCCGACCACTTCTGAGGGACTCTGTCATCCGAGGGGTGATCGAGGTGGGGGTCACTGTGACACCGAGCCGATAATATAGCTATCTTTGCGCTTGACCTTTTTTACTTCTATAGTCACCATGAGAAAATCGACCAACAATAAGCCCTACGACCCCTCCACAGCGGTCCTCCTCATCTATACGGGCGGGACGATCGGCATGACCGAGGATCCTAATACCGGTGCGCTGAAGGCGATAGACTTTGCCTACATAGAGGAGCATGTCCCGGAGGTGAATAACTTCTCCTTCCATATCGATACCTACTCCTTCGATCAGGTTATTGACTCCAGCGAGATGGGGCCGACGCACTGGCGGGAGATGGCGCTGACTATTCGGGAGAATTATGACAAGTACAGCGGCTTCGTGATACTCCACGGGACGGACACTATGGCTTACACCGCCTCCATGCTCAGCTTTATGCTGGAGGGGCTCTGCAAGCCGGTCCTGCTGACCGGGTCGCAGCTGCCTATCGGTAAGGTGCGGACGGATGGCAAGGAGAATCTGCTCACGTCGATCGAGATTGCTGCGGCAAAGGATCCGATGGGAAATCCCCTCGTGAGGGAGGTGTGCATCTACTTCGACAACCGACTCCTGAGAGGAAACCGATGCACGAAGGTGAGCTCAGATCAGTTTAAGGCTTTTGACTCTCCCAATTATCCCTGTCTCGCACATGCGGGCATCGACATCCACTATCATCCTGAGGTGCTGATGCGGAGTGACTTTGGGGAGGGCGACCTGCGGCTTCACTTGGATCTTGATCCCAATATACTCGTCCTCTCGCTCTTCCCGGGACTGCCGGAGAGCATGGTGGCGTCAGCCTTTGAGACCCCGGGGCTCAAGGCTGTGGTCTTTAGGACCTTCGGTAGCGGTAATGCCCCGGCATCGGAGCATTTCCTCGAGATCCTTAAGGAGACCACGTCTCAGGGGATCATCATCGTCAATATCTCGCAGTGCTTTGTCGGAAAGGTGAAGATGGAGCGCTATGCGACAGGTGTCACCCTCCTCGGTGCCGGCGTGCTGAGCGGTCACGACATGACCGTAGAGGCCGCTCTCGCCAAGCTGATGCATCTGCTGGGCAGCGGCAAGTCCTCTGACGAGGTGAAGCGGCTGATGGGGGTCAATCTCAGGGGAGAGATGACCGTGTGAGACGATAGTACATGTTTGCATCCTCCCTCTTTCCCGATCAGACCAGAGATCACGAGGCCTTTTACTTCCGAAGCCTGAGCAGTGGTAGCTGTGGCAATGCCTCTCTTCTCTCCTGTGGCGACACAATGATTATGATCGATGCGGGGCTGGGGATCCGCACGCTTAAGAAGAGCTTTAAGGAGCTGGAGATCGATCCCAAGCAGCTCGCGGCTATCTTTGTCACGCACGACCACGCTGATCATATCCGGGGTTTAGAGTCCTTTGCCGTGGACTTCTCCATACCGGTCTATGCCTCCCCGCTGGTCTATAAGGCACTTCACCACGCCACCTACCTGCATGGTGGACTGATGAACCACTTGGCTCTCATGGAGCTGGGTCAGCCACTCACGCTGGGTGCCATGGAGATCTCCTCCTTTGAGGTGCCGCACGATGCGACGCAGAATGTTGGGTATCGGATCACCGGACCACGCGGCTGCTTTACCCTGATAACAGATGTGGGTGAAGTGACTGTGGAGGTGGAGGCAGCTATTAGGGGAGCAAATTACCTCGTGATCGAGAGTAACTACGACGAGGAGATGTTGCGGAGAGGTCCCTATCCGATGATGCTCAAGAGGCGGATCCTCAGCAGTCACGGGCACCTCAGCAATGGCGAGGCAGCCTGCACGGTGACGAGAAACTACCACCCCGACCTACGTTTCCTCGCTCTATGTCACCTCAGTGGGCAAAATAACAATCCCTCAGTGGCGCGAGACTCTATGAGCAACGCACTCAGCGCAATCGGAGTCCGCCCCGGGCTGGATCTGCAGCTCGAAGTGCTGCAACGTCGGGTGATCTCACCGCTTTATAAGCTGTGCTGATCAGTCGCTGTAGGCTGCTAGCTCCTCAGCGCACTTCTCCCACTCCTTCATCGCTTTCTTCAGCCTGTAGTCTACCTCCTCGTACTGATTGAGCAGGTCCGGAGTGGCCTGTATCGTCAGCCTGTCCTCTAAGGACGTCTTCTCTGTCTCGAGCTGATCAACCGCCTCCTCAGCCTTGGCAAGGGCTTTCTCTAAGCGCGAGATCTGTCGCTGCTGCTCCCGCTGCTGCTCATAGTCTTCGCGTCCTCCTCCCTTGGGCACTTTCTTCTCTCCTTCGCCCTCCTTTGCTGTCGACTGATTGATCTCTGTATTGCGGTCGTGGAGCTTCCGCAGGTACTCCTCCATACCACCAAGATGGTTGATGACCTTCCCGTCCTCAAATTCGATCACCTTGTCCACCAGTCCCTCCAAGAAGTCACGGTCGTGGCTCACGATCAGCACCGTGCCGTCGTAATTGGCTATCGCCTCCTTCAGCACTCCCTTAGAGGCTATGTCGAGGTGGTTGGTCGGCTCATCAAGGATGAGGAAGTTGGAGGGGGAGAGAAGGAGCTTGATCATCGCGAGGCGCCCCTTCTCCCCGCCACTCAGCACCTTCACCTTCTTGTCGGCTGTCTCGCCTCCAAACATAAAGGCTCCCAGTATGTCGTTGATCCTCGAGCGAATATCCCCCACGGCCACATCGTCGATGGTGTCGTGGATCGTCTTCTCCGGATCAAGCATGGAGGATTCGTTCTGGGCAAAGTAGGAGGTGATCACCTGATGGCCGATCTTGATCGACCCCTCACTGGGGATCTCTCCCAGCACGGCCCTCACGAAGGTAGTCTTACCCGAGCCGTTTCGCCCCACGAGAGCAATCTTATCGCCCCGCTCGATCGTCAGGTCAATGCCGTCGAGGACGTACCTCTTGCCGTCGTAGGTGACTCTCATATCCTTGGTGATAAGCGGGTAGGCACCGGAGGGGATGCTCATGGGGAAGCGGAAGTGGATCGTCTTGCGGTCGATCTCGTCGATCTCTATCGGGTCGATCTTCTCCAGCGCCTTGATCCGGGACTGCACCTGGGTCGACTTCGTCGGCTTATACCTAAAGCGCTCGATGAAGTCCTCGGTCTCCTTGATCATCTTCTGCTGATTCTCGTAGGCTCTCTTCTGTTGCTCGAAGCGCTCCTCCCGCAGCTCCTCATAGTGGGAGTAATTGACCTTAAAGTCATACGCCTTCCCCATCGAGATCTCCACGGTGCGGGTGGTGGCGTTGTCGAGGAATCGCCGGTCATGCGAGACCATGATCACGGCTGCGGGTGAGGCGGTCAGGAAGTCCTCCAGCCAGACGATCGACTCCATGTCGAGGTGGTTGGTCGGCTCGTCGAGCAAGAGCAGGTCTGGCCTCCCGAGCAGGATCTTTGCCAGCTCTATCCTCATGCGCCACCCTCCGGAGAATTCCCTCGTCGGCCGATCGAAGTCCTTCTGCTCGAAGCCCAGTCCCTTCAGAGTCTTCTCGATCTCCGCCTCCATCCGCGACGTGTCGTAGATAGAGAGCAGCTCCGTCGCATTGGCGAGCTGCTGGATCAGCTCCATATACTCCTCCGTGTCGTAGTCGGTGCGGGTAGCCACCTCCTCAGTCAGCCGGTCCACCGTCGCCTTTAGCTCCAGCTCCTTGGAGAAAGCCTTGCGGGCCTCCTCGCGGACGGTTCGCTCATCATTGAGCATCATATACTGTGGCAGGTACCCAATCTCAGCCCCCTTGGCTAAGGCGACAGACCCATCCGTCGGAGCGTTGAGCCCCGCAATGATATTGAGAAGGGTGGTCTTCCCGGCACCATTACGTCCGGCGAGCGCTATCCGCTCCCCGGCATTGACCTGTAGATTGATATCTGAGAAGAGTACGGTGGCGCCAAAGGAGACGCCGACGTGACTTAGCGTGAGCATGGTGTGATATTAGGTGGTGATGATCGTGGAAGACGAGTAGATGCTCAGTGCCTCTGATCGGATGTGTCCCATGGCGGAGGCAACGGCGCTGTAGGCGCTATTCGGCGTGGTGAGGATCTTAGTTGTCTGGGAGAGCGCGAGCAGGTCCCCATAGATCTCGATCAGTCCGTCTACTGACGTCCCGTCCGACATAGAGGAGGGGGCGATGATCCTCGAGCTGTAGAGCGTCTGGAGCCGCTCCCGCTCATTGTGAGAGGTGGTGGTGACGAAGAAGGAGGTGCCGGGATCGGCGACTACGATCTCATGCATCCGCTTGATGAAGAGCTCTATCGGGCTGTCCTGCATCGATACGGCGGAGTCGCGGTCTATGTGGATCCCGACGATATTGTTGTGCCACGAGGAGAGGCGAGAGTTGCGCACGTTGATCACCTCGATATTGGGAAGTAGTGGACTGTACATATCTCGCGAGCGAGTCAGCTCCATCCCAGTCTCGATGAATAGCCGGTGGTGTCTCCGGCGGAATATCAGCTCCAGCTGCTCCGGCGCATGCGCCTGCAGCTCCTTGATCTTGTCGTCTGTCAGCACGCTGTCGAAGGAGACCATCAGATAGGGTGCCGAGAGCCAGACATTCCCCTTGTCGGGATAGCGGTTGCTGATCCAGTCGGTCCACTTCGCCTCTCGGATCGTGATCTCCTCCCTCCTCATCTGAGGGTCGAGGGTAAAAAGTCGATTGGACGGAGCCATAAAGTCATCGGTCTCAAACCAGATGATCTCCAGTGGTCGGCAGTACTTCCGCGCCAGGGCAATGGTCGAGGCCACGGCACGAAGCCGCTCTCCCAGCCCACCGATCGGTACAAGCGTGATCTTTCCTGATGGGTCAGGGGTGAGCTGATCTGCTCTCTCTTGGTCAGTCTTTGTGGATGTATTCATAGGTGCTTGAGACGCTTGAGATAACAATTGCGACAGAGGGGTTCGTATTCCGCTTTTGCCCCGACGAGTACCTGCTTCTGGTCGGAGACCAGGCGGTAGGAGTATAGGGCGGGGGCACCACAGGAAACGCAGATGGCGTGTACCTTGAGGACCCGATCGGCGACCGCCATCAGGCGTGGCATGCAGCCAAAGGGCTTCCGCTCGTAGTCCATATCCAGTCCCGATACAACCACCCTGATGCCGCTATCGGCCATCTGTAGGCAAATATCTACTAAGGAAGTGTCAAAGAACTGCCCCTCATCGATCCCCACCACCTGAGCATCCGAGCTCAGGAGAAGGATCGTCTCCGGGCGTGCCACAGCGGTAGCCTCGAGCGTATTGCGATCGTGGCTGACCACGTCCCCCTGTGAGTAGCGAGTATCTATCAGGGGCTTAAATACCTGCACCCGCTGGCGTGCGATCACTGCCCTCCTGAGACGGCGCATGAGCTCCTCTGTCTTGCCGGAAAACATCGACCCCACGATCACCTCGATGCTTCCTCGGGCGGGGAAGCCATTATTGGGTCGCTCGTAGAGCCCCTCGTGCATCCGCTCGTCCAGCTCGTCCTCGTCCATCACTCTTCCTTTTCCCTCCAGTCGCCGCACTCCTTGATGAGGTCGACCAGGTGATTGACCGCCTCGTCCTGCGGGATACCGCGCCGCACCCGCTCCTTGCCGTGGTAGAGGTCGACCCGTCCGGGTGTCGACCCCACGTAGCCGTAGTCTGCGTCTGCCATCTCCCCGGGACCATTCACGATACAGCCCATCACACCTATCTTAAGTCCCTTGAGGTGCGAGGTGGCAGCCTTCACCCTTGCGACCGTCTCCTGGAGGTCAAAGAGCGTGCGACCACAGCCGGGGCAGGAGATAAATTCAGTCTTAGAGATCCGTCTTCGGCTTGCCTGTAGCAGTCCAAAGGCGAGCCGAACAGCCTCTCTGCCGCTCAGGTGCGGACCCGAGACGTAGAGGCCCTCTCCCTGCCCGCGCAGAAGGGCTGAGCCAAGCGCATAGCCGAGCCTGACCGCCGCCTCGTCGGCCCGCCCCTCAGCGGAGATGCCTATTATATATGGTGTGGTCATCACCTCATCCAGTGCCCTCAGCATAGCGGGCGCATCGGGGTGGGTGATCCGGATGATCAGATGTCCCCCCTCCGGGAGGTCGGGGATCTCCCCGCGGAGTGCCTCCCCGTCAGTGACCGTCACTAAGCGGGGATCAGAGCGTACCAAGTCGGGACAGCAGTCTCTCTCATAGGTGTCGACCTCCCCGATGACCAAGGGCGTACTCGATGGTCTCACGGGGTGGGGGGTGACAGATGACGAGTCGAGCGAAATGGGCTCAGCCTCGGCGGCCTGCTCCACGCACTCGACCAAGATCCTTGCCGGCTTGATCTCCTGCTCCGGTGGCTCGCTCAGTGACACGCGGATGGTGTCGCCCAGCCCCTCACTCAGCAGGGCACCGATGCCGACGGCGCTCTTGATGCGACCGTCCTCGGCATCCCCCGCCTCGGTCACGCCGAGGTGGAGCGGGTAGTGCATGTCCCTCCTCTCCATCTCGCTCACCAGCAGGCGCACCGCCTCCGTCATCAGCACGGTATTGGAGGACTTGAGCGAGATCACGACGTCGTCGAAGCTCTTCCGCCGGCACACCTCGAGGAACTCCATGCAGCTCTCCACCATCCCCGGCGCCGTGTCCCCGTACCGAGACATGATCCGGTCGGATAGTGACCCGTGATTGACCCCTATCCGGATCGCCGTGCCGTACGAGCGGCAGTGGTCGAGGAAGTCGGCAAACTTACTCTGTAGCTCCTCCAGCTCGTGCGCATACTCAGCGTCGGTGTACTCCACCCGCTCGAAGACGCGCGCCGGGTCGTAGAAGTTGCCGGGATTGATCCGCACCTTCTCCACATGCTTGGCAGCCTCGTAGGCGGCCTTGGGGTTGAAGTGCACATCAGCAACCAGCGGGATCTGGCTCTCAGACTCCCGGAGCCGGTCGTGTATCAGACCTATCGCCCTCGCCTCCCTCACGCCCTGTGTCGTGAAGCGAACCAATTCTCCTCCCGCCTCGGCGATGCGCTTCGCCTGCGCTACGCTCGCTTCAAGGTCGTTGGTGTCCACATTGGCCATCGACTGGATCACGATCGGGTACCCCCCTCCGATGATGAGGTGGGCGCCGACGTGCACCGCGGTGGTGGGGCGTCTCCGGTATTTGATAAGTCTCTCTGTCATGGCTCTCTGCTCTTTTGACGCAAAGTTACCACATTTACCGCAGGGTCCGACCATAGTCGGGTCAGCAAACGCATCAAGAGCCTGTAGAAACCGGCTGCTTCTAATATCGGGTTTAGAGAAATCTATTACCGGTAAAAGAGAATCCTAATATCGGTATTAGTCGCGGCTAATATCGGTATTAGAAATAGGCCTCCTCCACCGGGCAAAAAAATACGCCCTAAGCGAAAGCTTAGAGCGTCAAAAACCAAAACTTACAATCTATGAAAACTAATCATCAATCTTACCTAAACGAGTGCGGCTGAAGGGACTCGAACCCTTACGGATTTCTCCACCAGATCCTAAGTCTGGCGCGGCTACCAATTACGCCACAGCCGCTAATTGTCCGTGGCTCCCCCAAGTCTATCTGCTACTCGCAGGAGAGACCCTTTTCCCAAAGAATCATCCTCCTTTCTTCTTTTCGAGTGCAAAGATACTATTTTTCCACTAATGTGCAAGCGGGGAAACTAAATAATTTTATTCTTCCCCCCTGGTTGACCCTGCGCTAATGTCCTACAGCTTTAGCTCCTCCGGTCCCTCACGCACAATGGAGTAGGGCTCCGATGTGCAGTCGATGATCGCCGACTCCTGCAGACTGCCGATGCCGCCATCCACCACATGCTCAACCTTGTCGCCCCAGAGCTCGTTGATCAGCTCGGGATTGAAGTCGTAGGCGATGTCCTCCAGCTGCTGCGGCAGCTCCGGGAGAGAGAAGCCGGTGAGCGGAGAACCACTGTAGCGTATCAGTGAGAGGACCAGCTCGTGACGTGGGATGCGGATGCCCACCTCCTTACGACCCTTATAGATACGGGGTAGGGCGCTGCTCGTGGGGAGGATAAAGGTGAAGGGTCCGGGGGTATTCTGCTTCATCATCCGGAACATCTCGTTGTCCAGCTTGGCATACTCGCTCGCCTGCGAGAGGTCCTGACACATGATCGTAAAGTGGCTCTGCTCCGGATCCACCCCCTTGATGTCAGCGAGCTGACCGAGAGCCGATATGCTGAGGGCATTGCAGCAGATACTGTAGGCGGTGTCGGTCGGGATGATCAGCAGCTTGTCCGCCTGCAGTGACTGCGAGAGTTGCTTCAGCAGGACGGGCGAGGGTGTGCCATTGGTGTAGTATTTCAGTAACATATCATTGTCCTATTAGGAAGATTGCCGGTCTCTTGTGCCAGCTGCTCTCTCGTGAGAGCACTTGTCGCCACTCGGAGATGGTCATCCGGTGGATCTCCTCCTGGTCCGTGGTGAGGTCCACTGCCATACAGAGTGAGAGGTCGCTCGGCAGGAGCTCCACCAGCTCCCTCAGCAATCGGTCGTTTCGGTAGGGTGCCTCGATGAATATCTGCGTCTCACCGAACCGACGGACCCGAGCGGCAGCCTCGCCTAAGGCCTGACGTCGCTCCTTGCCATCAAAGGGGAGATAGCCGTGGAAGGCAAAGGACTGACCGCTGAAGCCTGATGCCATCAGCGACAGGATGATAGAGGATGGCCCGACCAGCGGGACGACGTCAAAGCCGGCCTTGTGGCAGTCGGCGACGACGATGCTCCCGGGGTCGGCGACGCAGGGACAGCCTGCCTCGCTCATAAAGCCCACGTCCACGCCCTCACCGAGGAGTGTCATCACCCTCTCCCTCGGGTAGCTGTACCCCTTGTGCTTATCAACCTCGAGTAGGAGCAGGTCGTCCAAGTCCTTCTCTGGGCAGAGCGAGCGGATGCAGCGCCGAGCCGTCCGGGCACTCTCCACCACGAAGTGGCTCAGCCGGGAGACCAGCTCGACATTTAGCGCGGGTGCGTACCGAGAGGTGGGGCTATCGCCCAGCGAGACCGGTATCAGGTATAGCTTCCCTTTCATATCGTCAGAAGTCTAAGAGCCGATTTTGCTCCCGTACCTCGCGGATCGAATTGCGCTCCTGGAAGTGCCACCACTCCTTGCGGATCGGTCTCAGTCCCACACGGTCCATGAGGTGGAAGAGGTATTGCCTATTCTTCATCGCCTCTCTCGTGATGAGTCCCTGCTTGACCAAAGCCGCTTCATTATTGATGTGGGCACGTATGCCGAAGTGGTCGACCGGGCTGCCCATGTCAAGTGGCTGACCGGACTCCCTGTCGTAGAGGCTCATATCGACAGCGACCCCGTAATTATGCCGCCCGCCACCCCGCTTACTGACCGGTGCGACGTAGACCTTGCTCGGGGTGTCCTTGACGAGATTCCACATCCGCTGCTGGACTGAGAGAGGTCGCGCTGCATCGTAGATGATGATCGAGTAGCGGTCGCCCCTCTCCTCCCGCAGTATCTGCTGGGCTCTCGCAATCTTGGCTGCAAAGTCGGGGGTCAGATAGGCGGTGGCGAAGTCTCCGTAGACATCCGCCTGCATGAAGTTGTCGCTCCGAGAGTACATAAGGTCTACCATGATGGTGGAGTCCACCTCGGAAATGTCGACTAGTCCGTAGGCGCGCATCTTAACATCTATCGAGCTCTGAGCCAGCCCCTCTGTCACAGAGAGGGCGAGCACTAGACCGACAAGGTAGAGGTGGCACCGACGGATCACGCTCATCGCCATTAGCTATTCATCGATGCGAGGAACTCGACATTATCCACCGTGCCACGGATCTGCTTTAGGACAAACTCCATCGCCTCCTGAGTATTCATATCGGCGAGCTGACGGCGGAGGATCCACATACGGCGGCGCGTATCCTCGCTCTGTAGCAGGTCATCGCGACGAGTGCCGGAGGCATTGAGATCGATGGACGGGAAGATGCGCTTGTCGGAGAGCTTGCGGTCGAGCTGCAGCTCCATATTGCCGGTACCCTTGAATTCCTCAAAGATCACCTCGTCCATCTTGGATCCCGTATCGATCAGTGCGGTGGCAAGGATCGTCAGCGAGCCACCGTGCTCGATATTGCGAGCCGCACCGAAGAAACGCTTAGGCTTCTGGAGCGCATTGGCATCGACACCACCGGAGAGTACCTTACCGGAGGCGGGCTGGACTGTATTGTAGGCGCGTGCGAGGCGGGTGATGGAGTCGAGGAGGATCACCACATCGTGTCCGCACTCGACCAAGCGCTTTGCCTTCTGAAGCACCAGCTCGGAGATCTTGACATGCTCCTCTGCCGGCTCGTCAAAGGTGGAGGCAATCACCTCTGCATCCACATTGCGACGCATATCGGTCACCTCCTCCGGTCGCTCATCGATCAGGAGGACGATCATATATACCTCGGGGTGGTTGTAGGCAATGGCATTGGCCACATCCTTGAGCAACATCGTCTTACCTGTCTTGGGCTGAGCGACGATCAGACCGCGCTGACCCTTACCGATCGGGGAGAAGAGGTCAAAGATGCGAGTCGCCGTCCGGTCGTAGACGTGAGCCGAGCTGGGTACCTCGAGCTTGAATTTCTCTGTCGGGAAGACGGGGAGTAGGTGGTCAAAGGGGACCCTGTCGCGTACCACCTTGGGGTCGCAGCCATTGAGGCGGATCAGCTTCTTCATGGGGAAGAACTTATCCTGGCTCTTCGGGGCGGAGATGACCGCCTCTACCACGTCTCCTGTCTTGAGACCATAGTTCTTGATCTGGCTCTGTGACACGTAGACATCGTCCGGAGAGGAGAGGTAATTGTAGTCTGCAGAGCGGATGAATCCATAGCCGTCAGGCAGCACCTCAAGCACTCCGGTGGCGGTAAGTGCGTCACCGAAGTCGTACGATCCCTGGCTGACGGGGCGCTTCGGGCCCTGGTTGCTCGGCAGACTTTTCATAGACTCCTCTCTGTTCTCCTGTTCCTTAGGCGCCTCCTCAGAGGGCTGCTCGTGCTTTGCCGGAGTGGACTCCTTGTGGGGCTCGCTCTTCTTAGGCTCTGAGGGCTTACTGCTCTGCTGAGAGGGTCGAGGGTTGGGGGTGAGCATGCCCATCAGGTCATCGAGGACGGTGTCTGTGGCATTCTTATTCACAAAGACCGTCTTCTTCTCCGTGGGAGTTTCCTTGGCCTCCTTTTCGTTGGCTGACCTCGAGTCTTCCTTCTTCGGCTGACTATTCTTCTCCTTGTCTTTGTCCTTGTCCTTATCCTTGGCGCTCTCGCTCTCCTGCTTGCTCTCTGCCTGGTTTTTGCGAGGGCGTCCGCGCTTCTTCTGGGTAGCGGGCTTGTCCTCCTTCTTCGTCTCCTTAGCGGGGTCGCCCTCCTCCGACTTCTTGTCTTTGCCGGTGGAGCGATTGTTTGCCGTGCTTCGGGTGCGCTTGTTGTTGCTCTGGCGAGGAGTGGTCGAGTCGGTCTGACCCTTGGTCTTGGTGGCTACGTGGACCGCCTGGGCATCGAGTATGCCGTAGATGATCTCGCGTGCCTCGGTGTCCGGGCTGGTTTTTACCTTAAGATCAGCAGCCACTTTATTGAGGTCTTCTCTGCTTAGCTTGGAGAGCTCAGTGATGGTGTACATATAAATGGATTGGAATTAGTCTTTCTGTCCCTATCGGCTCATAAGGATGCGATGGTCGGGGGCTCTCACTGAAGCATGGAGACACACCCCCTTGGCGACTCCCCGATCGGGGTATAGAAGCACCGATCCGCCAGTCACTCAGTAGATCACGTCAGGTGGTGAGCGACGTGGATGTGACGATAGGGTAAAGAGTGATAATGAATGGTGCGCAGAGGCGGATTCGAACCACCGAAGGTGAAAACCAGCTGATTTACAGTCAGCCCCAGTTGGCCACTTTGGTATCTGCGCGTGAGAGAGGGTAGGGCAATGATGTGAGATCTCGGAGACCCCTTCCCTACTCGTGCAAAGTTAGATAAAAGCTTTCTATTGCACAACCGACCCTGCTGTCAGCTGCCTTGGGCCTTTCCTCGGAGGTGAGCGGGAACTTTCGGGGATGAAAAGGGGAGACGGCAAAAAGTTGGTACCTTTGACTTGAGATAGATAGTATCAATCACTTTTTACTCCCCTACATGCAAGGCAAGCTAATCATTTTCTCCGCCCCCAGCGGCTCGGGTAAGAGCACGATCATCAATAAACTTATGAGTGAGTATGGCCTCCGGGGCCGCTTCTCCATCTCTGCCACCTCGCGCAAGCCGCGTGGCAACGAGCGGGATGGCGTCGAGTACTACTTCCTCTCGGAGGAGGACTTCAGGAAGCGGATCGGGGAGGGGGACTTCCTGGAGTACGAGGAGGTCTATCCCGGATGCTTCTATGGGACGCTCCGGAGTGAGGTGGACCGGACGCTGGCTCAGGGGGAGAATGTGATCCTCGACATCGACGTGCAGGGGGGACTTAATGTCAAGAAGATCTATGGTGACAGAGCGCTGACGCTCTTCATACAGCCTCCGAGTATTGAGCGTCTGCGGGAGCGACTGGAGCGGAGGGGGACGGATGCCCCCGAGGTGATTGAGCGCAGGCTCGCCAAGGCCGAGACGGAGCTCTCTTTTGCTCCCAAGTACGATGCGATCGTCGTGAATGACGACCTTGAGGAGGCGTGTCAGGCTGCTGCTCGTGCCATTGAGGATTTCCTTACTGCTGACGTGTAACGGATGCGCGAGATACTCTTCTACCCCGGCTCCTATAGCCCCCTGCATATCGGTCATCTCTGCCTCGCCAATTACATCATCGAGCAGATGAGGGACCGCTTTGATGAGCTGTGGTTTTCGCTCACACCGAGCAACCCCTTCAAGGAGGACAACCTGCTGCTACCGGACGACTTCAGGCGGCGCTGGGCAGAGAGTCTCCTGCGGGAGCACCCTAAGATCCGTCTAAGCCTCGATGAGTGGGAGCTGCCACAGCCCAATTACACCCTCCGGACGATGCAATACCTCCATGAGAAGTACCCGGACAGTCACTTTACACTCCTGATGGGGCTCGACAGCCTGCTCTGGCTCCATAAGTGGTACCATAGCGATGAGCTGACACAGACGACGGACATACTGGTCTACCCGCGACCGGGATACCATCTGTCGGAGGACTTTGAGATGCCAGTCCGGACGCGAGTGATCGACGATGTGCCGACGTACGAGGTCTCCTCGACGGACATCAGAGAGCGTCTCGAGGAGGGAAAGGATCTTCCCTATCTCCTCGCCACCTCTATCGATGATCCGCTGTACCAGGAGCTATTGGAGCTGATCCGCACCTCAGGGCATAGAAACGGGGCGGAGGAGTAAGCCTCACGACAGGGGTCCTGCCCCACGGAGGAGCAGGTACTGGTCGACGAGGACGAGTGCCGTCATGGCATCAACGATAGGTAGCACGCGGGGGAAGACGGAGCAGTCGTGGCGACCGGAGATAGTGAGATCGGTGGGATGACCATCGGTGTCTACTGTAAACTGAGGGCGAGCAATGGAGGCGATGGGCTTGAAGGCGGTTCGGAAGCGGATTACTTCCCCATTGGAGATGCCGCCCTGGATGCCTCCCGAGTGATTGGTGGAGGTTCGGATTTCGCCCTTTTCATTAGTGACAAAAGGATCATTAGCCTCTCTCCCCATCATCTCAGCGAGGGCAAAGCCGTCCCCGATCTCAAAGCCCTTGGCGGCATTGATACTCATCATCGCCGAAGCAAGGTCGGCAGAGAGCTTGTCGTAGAGCGGGTCTCCCCACCCGGCAGGCACACCTCGCACCAGCGTCGAGACCACACCCCCGAGGGAGTCACCGTCGGCACGAGCCTGACGGACCAGTGCCTCCATCTGCTGCTCTGTAGCCGGGTCAGGACAGCCGTATTCGGAAGCCTCCACCTCGGCGCTGTCTACCTCATCCATATAACTATCCGGTAGCCCCAAGCCTCCCAGCCGTGAGGTGTAGGAGACGATCTCCAGCCCCACCTCCTCTCGGAGGATCTGGCGGGCGATGGTCCCGCCCACCACGCGGACTGCTGTCTCTCTGGCTGATGCCCTGCCACCACCCCGCCAGTCCCGGATGCCGTACCTCTTAGTATAGGTATAGTCCGCATGCGAGGGGCGAAAGACATCGCTCAGTCGGTCGTAGTCGGAGCTCCGGTGCTGCTCATTGGGGATCAGGAAGGCGAGCGGCGTGCCGGTAGTGACGCCGTCCAAGAGACCGGAGACGAAGTCGACCCGGTCACTCTCCCGCCGCGCGGTCGATCCCTCGGAGGCTCCACCACGCCTGCGGGCAAGCTGATGCGCCATCTCATCGTTGTCGACTCTGAGACCGGCAGGGCAGCCGTCGATGACCCCTCCGATACAGGGACCATGCGACTCGCCAAAGGTGGTGAGACGAAAGAGCTTGCCGTGGGTATTCATACCTCTACTTCTTCTTGGCTGAAGTGAGGATGTCTACCCTCGACTTGGGGATCCGAATGGCCACCCAGCGACGTATGGTCTGCTCTCTCTCCTCGGTGAGCTTGCTTGAGGGCGTGTAGATCCGGACAAGGAAGGTCGTATCCGGACTGATGACCTCGAGAGAGTCCTGATTGTAGGTGATCACGTCGCCGAATTCCAGCTGACTCACCTCAGGGAAGAGCGCCTTCATATCGACGGCAAGTCGCTTCGACTCCTCTCCGATAATGGCATACTGGGAGAGCAGTCTCTGCAGTGAGTCGATCTGGTAGTGCTGGTAAGCGACGAGGTCAGCGGTTCCGCGTCCGCCATCGCCCTTGTATACGTCACTGAGGATCGAGGAGCGGAGGCGCTGAGCGTTTTGCCGGTCGTAGTTTTGCTGGATCATCAAAGCGGTCTTGCGGAGACCATAGCCGTCGAGCTTCGCATCCAGCACTTTCTCCTCCTCCTCGGTGATCTCAGAGCCGAGTACATTCACGGTTATAAAAGTGGAGTCGCCACGCTTGTAGGAGTCGTAGGAGAGGACATAGCGGTCATCGCCAGCGACCTCAGAGCGGATGAAAGCTCGCTCTGCCTGCTCCTTGACCGAGGTCTGTACCATCCGTACTGCCAAGTAAATACTGGGCAGGAGTGTGCAGATGACGATGACAGCAACGGCGCGATTGAGCATCCGACCCCGCTTCTTATCGACATATGTGACCCGCGGGTAGTCGAGCGCGCGGACAGTGATGTAGGTGGCGAGACCGATAAAGACAGCGTTGATGATGTAGAGGTAGAAGGCTCCAATGAAGTAGTGGAGGTTCATCGTCGCGATACCATATCCTGCTGTACAGAGCGGGGGTATAAGGGCGGTGGCGATGGCGACACCGGGGATCACATTCCCTTTATTCCTACTGGCACCGGCGGTGATGCCTGCCAGACCGCCGAAGGAAGCGATCAGCACGTCGTAGAATGTAGGCTGCGTGCGAGCCAGCAACTCACCTGTGGGAGCCTCCATAGGCGAGAGGAGGAAGTAGACTGTAGCAGTGGTGATGCCGATGAGGGTCATCATACCGAGATTCTTGAGGCTCCTCTTGACCAGATCGAAATCTGTGATCCCGAGACCGAGGCCAAAGCCGAGGATAGGACCCATAAGCGGGGAGATGAGCATCGCACCGATGATGACGGCGGTCGAGTTCATATTGAGCCCCAGTGCGGCAATGAAGATCGCACAGATCAGGATCCACATCTTGGGACCCTTAAAGTCGACGTCAGCAGCGATGGACTCGATGGTCTTCAGCTCATTTTCCTTATCGAGACCGAGGTCGAAGTACTCCTTGAGGAAGCCGATGAGACCTTCTTTTTTCTTTATCTGAGGCTCTTGCTTCTCAGCCTCTTCAGGAGTGGGATTGGATGGTTGGGTACTCATTATCTACGATGACGTAATTGAGCAAAAACAGGAGTAAAGAGGTAGCCCGCAAGACCGATGTAGATCAGTAGGAGGGGTGTACGGAGTACAAGTGTGAGTGCCACACTCTCGGGGTGGATCTGCATCCCCCCGAAGTAGAAGAGCGCTCCCAGCGCCAGGATCCCGAGATCCGACCGTGTCCGGTAAGCTATCGGATGGTGGCGCTGACCGAGGACGTAGGAGAGGAGAAGCATGACGAGATTGCAGCTGACGGCGGCCCATGCACAGGCGATGAAGCCGAAGCGGGGGACGCCCAGCGTGATGATCGTCAGTGTGACGACCAGTCCGATCACGGCAAAGAGCGCCCCGTAGTAGGTCCGGTCGGTCACTTTGTACCACACCGAGAGGTTGTAGTAGATCCCAAAGAGGATCTCGCTGAACATCATCCACGGCACGATGACCAGCCCAGAGTAGTAGTCAGGGCGGACGATGACCTTGAAGACATCGATCCAGTACATCACCCCCACGAAGATCACCGAGGCGAAGAGGATGAAGTAGGTCATCGCCATCGTGTAGGCCTGACCGGCGTCACGCGACTTCATTTTGCTAAAGACGAAGGGGTCGTAAGCGAAGCGGAAGGCCTGTAGGAACATCACCATGATGACCGAGATCTTGAGGTTTCCGCCAAAGATCCCGAGCGCCGTCATCCCCTCACCGTGGTCGGCATAGAGGTAGGGGATCAGCACCTGACCGGCCATCTTATTGAAATCCCCCGCCAGCCCGAGCAGCACCAGCGGACCGCAGTAGAGTGCCAGCTTGGGCAGGAGCTCCCGGTCAAAGCCCTTGATCCCGTACCGGAAGAGCGGCAGCATCATCAGCGCCTCGATGCCGGAGGCGAGGAGGTTGGAGATGAAGATGTAGCCAACCCCCATGCCGGATCGGTAGAGCCAGCCGGGGAGAGCGTACCCCGCTGCCTCGAGTCGCGGACAGACGATGAGGAAGAAGAGGTTGAAGAAGATATTGAGACCGATGAAGAGGAACTTGTAGAAGGCAAAGCGCCAGGGCTTATGCTGATACCGCAAGTAGGCAAAGGGGAGTGACATCAGGGCATCCAGCGCCACGATGACGACAAACATCCCCACGTACTCCGGGTGAAGGGGGTACTTCAGGAAGTCCGCTATCGCTTGCGTCTGGGTGAGACCGATGAGGAGGAAGAGCAGCACCGGGACCGACAGCACCTTGAGGCAGGTGGCGTAGACCTGCTGCGGCTTATCGGAGGTATTGATAAAGCGGAAGAGCCCCGTCTCCAGGCCAAGCGTCAGCACCACTAAGATCACACTGACCCAGGCGTAGAGATTGGTCACTATGCCATACTCCGCCGAGGTTGCCAGCACCCGGATGTAGAGGGGTGCCAGAAGCCAATTGAGAAACTTGCTGACGATATTCGTAAGGCCATAGACCACTGTGTCCTTGGCCAGACTCTTCATACCACCACCCTGTGCCATAAGTCTTTAGAGTGAGAAATCTTGCTCATCCCAGAGCATCTGTCCCCGAGCCGGCGCCTGAGAGGGTCGGCCAAAGTGGGTGTAGGCCAGCGAGGTGACGACGCGCCCTCTGGGGGTCCGCTTGAGGAAGCCCTCCTTGATCAGGAAGGGCTCGTAGACATCCTCGACGGTGCCGGCATCCTCTCCTATGGAGGTGGCGATGGTCTCGACGCCCACCGGACCGCCCTCAAACTTGTCCATGATTGCCAAGAGGATCTTCCGGTCGATCTGATCCAGTCCGTACTCATCGATATTGAGCGCCTCGAGGGCATAGCAAGCCACCTCGTGCGTCACCTTGCCGGTCCCCTTGACCTGAGCGAAGTCGCGCACTCTCCTCAGGAGCGCATTGGCCACACGAGGTGTGCAGCGACTGCGATTGGCGATCTCTGTCGCCGCGCGCTCCTCACACTCGATCCCCAGTATGCCGGCACTACGGAGGACGATCTCCCGCAGCATCTCCGCATCGTAGTACTCGAGGTGCATATTGATCCCAAAGCGGTCCCGCAGCGGAGCAGTCAGGAGACCGCTTCGTGTGGTGGCCCCGATGAGGGTAAAGGGCTCAAGGTCAAGGCGAATGCTCCTCGCTCCTGGACCCTTGTCGATCAGGATGTCGATCCGGTAGTCCTCCATGGCAGAGTAGAGGTACTCCTCCACCACGGGCGGCATGCGATGGATCTCATCGATGAAGAGCACCTCTCCCGGCTCGAGGGAAGTGAGTACACCGGCAAGGTCTCCCGGCTTATCCAGCACCGGGCCTGAGGTAACCTTGATCCCCACACCGAGCTCATTTGCAATGATCTGAGAGAGGGTGGTCTTCCCCAGTCCGGGCGGACCATGGAGCAGGACGTGGTCGAGCGTCTCACCTCGCATCTTCGCCGCCTTGACGAAGACGCTGAGATTGCCCACCACATCGGGCTGACCGGTGAAGTCCTCAAAGCGCTGCGGCCTCAGGAGCTTGTCGGGATCCTTTCGCCCATCCTCTGAGAGAGAGGGGGGTAGTGGATCACTCCCGAGCTCGACACCACGTATATCGAAGTCCTCCAGACCCTCTATCTTACGATCCTCATCGCGCATGTCGTCCGATCTCCTCTGTCAGTGTCTGCGACCTGAACGGTTACCGCCACGACCGCCACCGCGGTGTGAGTCATAGCCTCCTCTACGATGATCATCCTGAGGCTGACCGGCCGGCTTATCCGCTAGCTCAAAGTCGAGGAACCTCTTCTGGAGATCGGCTCGTGCGACACGGATCTTGATCATATCACCGAGGGCATAGCGACGGCGGGTATTGATACCCACGAGGGCCATAGTCTTGTCATCGTACTCGTAGAAGTCATCGCTGAGGTCACGGATCGGCACCAGTCCCTCGCAGCCATTCTCCTTGATCTCCACAAAGATCCCGAAGTCCTTGACACCACTGACCATGCCCTCAAACTCCTGTCCCAGTCGCTCCTGCATATACTCGATCTGCTTGTACTTAACAGAGGAGCGCTCCGCATCGGCAGCCGTCTTCTCCATCTCAGAGTCGTGCTCGCAGATGGCATCGAGGTCGCTCCTGTCAGCACTCTTCCCGGTGGTCATATACTGCCACAGGAGGCGGTGGACCATCATATCAGGGTGGCGGCGGATAGGGCTGGTGAAGTGGGTGTAAAACTCAAATCCGAGCCCGAAGTGACCAATATTCTCTGTCTGGTACACAGCCTTGGACATCGTGCGGATTGCAAGGATCTGAATCACATTCTCCTCCGGCTTCCCCTTGATCTCCTCAAGGAGCTTATTGAGGTTGTCGGAGATGGACTGGGCATCACCGGTGTAGACAAACTTGTACCCCAGCCGCTCTACGTACTCGGCAAAGTTCTGCAGCCGCTCCTCGTCCGGCCTGTCGTGCACACGATAGATAAAGGGTGGGACCTTCTCGTCCCGCTCCTTGGCCAGCTTAGCAATGTGCTTGGCGACGGTGCGATTGGCGAGCAGCATATAGTCCTCGATCAGGCGATTGGCATCGGTATTCTCCCTCACATGGACAGCGATAGGCTTACCCTTCTCGTCGAGGTCAAACTCCAGCTCCTCTTGCTCAAACTCGATCGAACCGTGCTCGAAGCGCTTCTTCCTCAGAGCCTTGGCCATCTCATCCAGCCTATGGATCGCCTCCTCTATCTCGGGCGTCACACCGGGCTGACCATCGATCACCTCCAGCACCTCCTCGTACTTAAATCGGTAGTCACTATGGATCACGGTGCGGGCGACATGGTAGTCGAGCACAGTGCCGAGGGGATTCATACGGAAGATGCAGGAGAATGCGGGCCTGTCCACACCTGCGCGGAGGGAGCAGAGGTCGTTGCAGAGTCGCTCCGGCAGCATCGGCACGGTGCGGTCGACTAAGTAGACGCTGGTCGCACGCTGAGAGGCCTCCTCGTCGATCGGGTCTCCGGGGGTGACGTAAGAGGTGACGTCGGCAATGTGGACGCCCACTTCGTAGGTGCCGTCTCCGAGGTCCTTGTAGGAGAGTGCGTCATCGTAGTCCTTCGCAGACTCCGGGTCGCAGGTAAAGGTGAGTCGGTCACGGTAGTCCTCTCTCTTGTACTTCGGATTGTATGCCATCTGCTCATCGAGGTCATTGGCGTACTGCTCCAGATTTTCCGGATAGGAGTAGGGCAGACCATACTCTGCGAGTATCGCATGCATCTCGGTGTCGTTGCTCCCCGGCTCTCCGAGGCGTGAGATCACCTCACCGACAGGATTCTTGGCATGGTCCGGCCACTCCAGCACATGGACCAGTACCTTCTCGCCATCCTGAGCGCCATTGAGGTTGCGATCCGGGATCAGGATGTCATTGTCCAGCTTACGGCTGTCCGTGATGAGGAAGTTGTAGCCGTTGCTGATCGACATGACGCCGACAAAATTGGTCACCACCCGCTCCAGTATCTCGATCACCTCGCCCTCGATCTCCTGTCCAGGACGCAGAGCCAACAGCTGCACCATTACCTTGTCGCCATCAAAGGCGTGAGCAGAGTTTCGCTCCGCTACGCGGATCGGGTCGCTACCATCCTCGGGGTAGAAGAAATTGTGTCCCTTGCCGGCCTTGCGGCGGAAGGATCCCACGAGCTTCGTATTCTTTGTCCGGTAAATGAACTCGTCACTGGCGGCACCTGCCTGGATGAGCTTCTCGCGCATCAGCTGATCAAGCACCTCTCTGACCATCTGCTTCTCCGATCCATCATCAGCGCCGACCGTCTC
This sequence comes from Porphyromonas sp. C0041D3, assembly GCF_056590575.1. Classification (NCBI taxonomy): domain Bacteria; kingdom Pseudomonadati; phylum Bacteroidota; class Bacteroidia; order Bacteroidales; family Porphyromonadaceae; genus Porphyromonas; species Porphyromonas sp. C0041D3. Next base: position 187,507 of record NZ_JBWPWJ010000001.1, on the reverse strand, counting down.
GCAGATCTCGTCGACAGATACACAGACATTGGCATGGCTGGTGAAGTAGTCGATGACATCCCTCCTGTAGCGAGAGAAACCCCGCTCTTTTTTACTCGGCTTGTAGGACGAGTCCCTAAATGCCTGACTACTCTTCTCTTTTCTTGACTTAAATTTCTTACCCATTGATTTTTCTGTGTATCATTAGTGACCGACAAAGTTACCCAAATTTCCACACCTCCTGCTCTCCTCTCGACCGACCCTCAGGGGGTGTGGCTGAGCTGCTCCTCTCGTGCCCTTCCGACTGGTGCCTGTGTGGATGAAATCTAATACCGATATTAGACTTTTCTAATATCGGTATTAGTGTCACCTAATATCGGTATTAGATAAGCCCCTCCAAAAAAGCCAGAGAGTGCGGAAGCTCCTTTCGCACTCTCTGGATGATCAAAGTGGTCCCACACGGGCTTGAAGAGTCGTGGACTCCCTGGTTATGAGTCAGGAAAAGACAACTTATAAACCGCTGAATAGGTGGTGTTTATGACGTTTCCAGCATATCCGTTGCGCAAAAATTGCGCAGTCACTTGCGCTTTAGGGTGCGTGTGGTGGTCTCTCGGAGCTCCCTCGGGCCATCTTGACGGCTCTCATACTTTTGGCGGGTGAGCCAATAGTCCCCGTCAGGTGCGTAGCTGTATACATACGTCCAGATGGTAGTCTCTCCGTATGAGGTGTCGGTCTCTCGGATCAGCTCCCCTCGGTCGTTATACTCGCTGTCGAGCTGCATCGTCACCTTACCGGTCGCCTTATAAGTATAGCGGGACTGCGTTACCCTGCCCTTATCGTCATATGTCCACGCTATAGAGTAGTCATCAGCGTCCTGCTGTATCTGTTGCCCTCTCGGGACCGCACGACGCTCCTCCACGCCATTACCATCCTCGACAACACAGCTATCAGGCATTACGTTGTCGCCCTGATATATGTAGGTCTTAGAGGACATACTAAAATCGGTGTCAATGCTTATCTCATCCACCACCCGACCGATGTCATCCAGCTTATAGCATACATCATAGTGTTGGCCGTCAAGGTCAGTGTCGGGCAGGCTGATCAAGGTCTGCTCACATACCTCGGTTACGTCTGCAGGCAGTCTCTGCTGATCTCTCCAGCTATCAGATAAGGTGTCAGCATTGCCACTTGAACAACTGCATGCGAGCAGGAGGATGGATGTGGCTGTAAGTATTCTCTTTATCATATGTTACTTTAGTCAATACGTATTACCTTGGCAATGGAGAGCTGTCGGATAGGGTCCCCAAGCACTTTACTAGTTGCCTTTTCTTCCAGATCCGAGTTGGCCGAGCTACAATTGTAGTGCTTATCCCCGTCCTCATCCGTGGAGACGTAAGTAAGTTGCTTAGTCGTACGTTGTCCATCATCAGTGAGGATCTCTAATATGGAAATAGCTTCCATTTTGCACGACCATATCACCGGTTGTTGTTATTGGGTCGAGACTAATCTCATCACCTAAAGTCCTTAAAACTCACAAGTAAAGATAGGTAATCTCGCCGGATCTGCATAGTTTTTTTTTTTGATAAAATGTTAAAGGCAACATACTCTTATCATAGTACGCGGATTTTGCGGGATATGTGCGGGTTAATGTGGTAATATTGATCGAGTAGGCTACCCTCCTGATGCATCTCTTGCGGTCTATAGAGATCCTATATCTGCAAAAAAAAGAGGAGAATGGTCTGTAACCGCTGATGTATAGCAACTTACAACCATTCTCCTCTCTGTGGTCCCACACGGGCTTGAACCGTGGACTCCCTGATTATGAGTCAGGTGCTCTAACCAACTGAGCTATAGGACCAATGTCGCTGTGTCGGATCCATAAGACCCTCGATATTAGCGCAAAGGTACGATTTTTTCCGCTCACTTCCGCCCCCCTCACACACCAAAAACCCCCTTGCGGACGTGGGTCTGCAAGGGGGCTTGTGTTGTCGCCCTAAAGGGGCTTAGGAGAAAACTGTCTCTCGACAGCTCTGCGTCCTAATATTAACCTAAAATCTAATACTATGAAAAACACACTGCAAATGTAAGTCTATTTTGCTTGATTCGCAAGTTATTTTTTATTGTCTCTCCTGTTACGGAGCAATTCGCGTAAGGGACCAGCTGCCATCCTCCTGCAGGAGGTATAGGAATCGGTCATGCAGGCGGCTGGGACGTCCCTGCCAAAACTCGATCCGGTGAGCCGTCACCTCATAGCCTCCCCAGCTCTCGGGGCGAGGCACCTTTACTCCCACCTTCAGCGCCTCCTTGGCAAACTCGGTCACGATGAACATCCGATTGGGGATCGGATGGCTCTGTGGCGATATCCGAGCGCCGACCTGACTCTTGTAGGGGCGCTTGGCGAAGTAGGCATCAGACACCTCCGGGGCGACATGCTGACAGATACCCTCGATATGGATCTGGCGCTGAAGCTGGTGCCAGAGGAAGGTGAGACTCACCTTGGGGTTGAGGTCGATCTGGTGCCCCTTGCGGCTCTCGTAATTGGAGTAGAAGATAAACTTCCCATCCTCGGAGATCTCCTTCAGCAACACCGTGCGGGTACAGGGCTGTCCATCGAGGGTAGCCGTGCTGACGATCAGGGCTGTCGGCTCTATCACATTGAGCCTAAGGGCATCCTCGAGCCACTCGCGACACTTGTCGAGCGGGTCCTTCGTCATATCGCTGTGCGAGAGTGAGCCGACGTTGTAGTCGCGCCGGATATCCTCGAGATTCATCTCCTCGCTCTTATGATTGGTGTCTGTCATTGCTTTACTGTATTATGTAAGATTAGGATAGGCTCTCAGCTCCGCCAATAGCTAGGGTGGAAGAGTGAGAGCACGGTGAAGATCTCCAGTCGACCCATCACCATCAGCAACGAGAGGAAAATGTGCGTCACGCTGCTTAGCGATGAGAGGCCGCCATGCGGACCGAAGACGCCCAGACCGCCCCCGGAATTGGAGAGGCAGGAGACTGCGCAGGAGAAGGAGTCGGTCAGATTGTATCCCTCAGCGGTGATCACACCGGTCGCAGTGATGGCGAGAGCTGAATAGGCGAAGAAGAATGAGGTGACCTGCACCACCACCTTGTCGGTGATGGGGGTGTTGCCCATTCGTATGGTGGAGACGACATTGGGGTGGACGCGCCGGACCAGCTCCTTACTGAGGTTCTTTGCCAACACCTCGAAGCGGACCACTTTCAAACCTCCTGAAGTGGAGCCGGAGCAGCCGGCGATAAACATGCACGCTATCACGATCAGGGCAAAGAAGCTCCCCCAGATGGAGTAGTCACCGGAGAAGAAACCAGTGGTCGTCCCGAGTGTGGTAACGGCGAAGAGACTCTTGAGAAAAGCATCCCCAGCGTCAAAGTAACCTGAGTACCAGAGCCATATGGCCCCAATGGTCGTCATGATGAGCACCAAGGAGAGAAACCAGCGGAGCTCGCTGTCCTGAAAGAGGCGCTTCGGCTGCCGCTTAACGATCGCAAAGTAGATCAGCGAGAACTGAGTCGCTCCCAGCAGCATAAAGGTGATCGCCACCAGCTCTGTGTAGGTGGAGTGGAAGAAGCCGATCGACTCGGAGTGAGTGCTGAAGCCTCCCGTCGATACGCACGAGAAGGTGTGGCAGACTGCATCGTACCAGCTCATGGGACCGATCCCGAAGAGCAGGATGCAGAGGATCGTGAAGCTCACATAGATGACGATGAGCCACTTCGCCATAGTCCCGATATGGGGGTCAAACTTCTGGTGTGTCACCCCGGTCGCTTCGCTATTGAAGATCGTCGTAGCCCGCTGCCCTGACATAGGTATGAGTGCGACAAGAAAGGCGATGATACCCAGTCCACCGAGCCACTGTGTCGATGCGCGCCAGAAGAGGATGCTCCTCGGGACGTCCTCCACCCGGCTGATGACTGTAGCTCCCGTGGTGGTAAAGCCGGACATAGCCTCAAAGAATGCTGCCGACGCAGAGGTGATATAGCTACCCAGCAGATATGGAAGCATACCGATGAGGGAGACTAAGAACCAGCTGATCGTCACCGTCATGACTCCCTCTCGAGAGCCGATGTTGGTATTTCCCTGATCCTTGCCGAGAAGGATCAGCAGGGCACCCACAGCCGCATCGATTCCGGCAGTGATGGCGAGAGGTTTTGTACCGGTATCGTACGGGTAGTAGAGCGAGATAAAGAGGGCGATGACGAGGAAGGGGAAGAGCACCATACAGAGCTCGCCCATCGTCCTGAGGACAAAGCGGAAGTTGAGGAGTCGCTTTGTCGGCTGGTAATCGTCTACGAAAAAGTCTTCCCTTAGCATGGCTCAGCTCAGTGCTTTACTTGAAGAGGTCATCTAGCTCAGCGTCGCTGGCGTTGATATTGAAGACGAGGACGGTGTCTCCCGGCTTCAGGATTGTGTGCCCCTCCACGAGGTAGACCTCCCCATCCCTGAGGAAGCCTCCGAGAGTGATGCTGCGGGGGATCTTTAGGTCCTTGATGGGTGCCTTGGTGATGCTACTGCCCTCTGTGATGACGATCTCCAGCACATCTCCATGACCTATCGCCATCGTCTTCGCATCCGATATATCTATCCGGTGGAGGTGGCGGATGATCTTGCTGGCAGCGATGATCTTCTTATTCACGATGTTACCGATGCCGAGCTGACTGGCGATGTCGAGGTAGTCGACATTCTCGATCTCTGCTACGGTGCGGGGGATGCCGAGGTGCTTGGCGTTCATCGTTGCGATCATATTGATCTCGGAGCTGCCGGTGAGCGCGAGGAATGCCTGTGTATTTCGGATCCCCTCCGAGATCAGGAGGTCGGAGTCGGCGGCATCACCGTGGATGACCAGGGTGTTGTCGTTGGTCAGCTCGGAGATCTCCCGGCACTTATCCAGGTCCCGCTCGATGATCTTCACGCTCATATCGTGTGGCAGCAACTCTGACGTGCGGAGCGCAATGTGACTGCCCCCCATAATGATCACCTTACGGACATCCACCTTAGGCTGACCGCAATACTCGCGCACGGTGTCCAAGTTTTGAGTATTGCAGGCGACGTAGACGATGTCATTGACCTCCAGAGTGTCATTTCCTCTCGGGACAAAGCTCTCCCGACCACGGACAATCGAGATGATGTGGAAGTGCTTCTCGTCGAGGTCCGACAACTCCATAAGCCGCTTACCCAGCAAGGGGGAGTGCTTCGTGATGCGAGAGGCGCAGAGGTGGAGCCGTCCACCAAAGAGTCGCCAGTACTGGCGTGTCCAGGGTAGGCGGAGGCCATTGTAGATCTCTTGGGCGGCCAGTGCCTCCGGGTAGACCATCTCATCGACGCCAAGGCCATTGATGTAAGGAAGGTACTCGGGGAGGAAGTAATCGTAGTTACTCACACGGGCGAGGGTCTTCTTGACCCCCATCCGATGAGCGATCATACAGGTGAGGATATTGGCACTCTCAGAGGGGGTTACAGCGACAAAGAGATCCGCCCCCTCCACCCCGGCATGCTTCAGCTGACGGATGGAGGTGGGATTACCTACGATGGGCATGATCTCGAGCGAGTTGTCGTAGGCAAAGTCCACCTTTTCCGGATCCTCGTCCATCAAGATTACGTCGTGGTGCTCCTGCTGACTGATCAGCTTGGCTAAGTGGGTGCCGGTCTCTCCTGCTCCTACTATAAATACTCTCATCGCTTATACTCTATCCAAGAGGCTCTCCACCTCAGTCCTTATCCCCTCCTCGTCGATGCCTACATAGGCACGCTGTATCGCCACATCTCCGTGACGGATGTACTCATCTCCGACACCGAGACGGTGGATCGGGATCGTCACCCCTCGGTCGGCGTAGTACTCGAGGAGGGTACTCCCCATCCCCCCAGCGAGAGCCGCATCCTCGATGGTGAGGATCTGACGATACCGCTGTGGAAGGTCATCCAGCAGCTCCGTGTCAAGGGGCTTGAGGAAGCGCAGGTTGATCAGCCCCACCGATTGCTTTTTCTCCTCCCTCAGGCGCTCTGCGACACGCCGAGCCACAGCGCCCACGGGACCATAGGTGACGATCACAAGCTCCTCCCCCTCTGCCAGCTCATCGCTCTTGCCGATCGGCAGCTCCTCCAGTGGCATGCGCCAGCTGCCATTGCTGCCCTCGCCACGCGGATAGCGGATGACGAAGGGCCCTTCATCCTTGTGCTTATAAGCGGTGTACATCATCATCCGAAGCTCCCACTCATCGATCGGGGACATCAGTGTCAGGCCGGGGATGGAGCGCAGGTAGGCGAGGTCATAGAGACCCTGATGCGTCATTCCGTCATTGCCGACAAGCCCGGCACGATCGACGCAGAGGATTACCGGGGCTCTCTGCTCAGCCACATCGTGGATCACCTCGTCGACGGCCCGCTGGAGGAAGGTGGAGTAGATGTTGCAGAATGGGATCTGCCCCTCGAGCGCCAGTCCGGCAGAGAAGGTGACCGCGTGCCCCTCGGCGATACCGACATCGAAGACCCGGTCTGGATACTTGCGGAGCATATACCCCATGGAGCTCCCTGAGATCATAGCGGGGGTGATACCTACGACCCGATCGTCAAGGTCGGCCAGTTCGACTAAGGTTTTCCCAAAGACCTCCTGAAACTTCTCCGGTGCTCCATTTTTCTTACCTTTCTTTGCCAGCTCTCCGGTGCGGAGGTCGAAGCGTCCCGGGGCGTGCCAGAGGACGGAGCTGTCCTCTGCCGGCTTGTACCCCTTCCCCTTGATCGTCTTGACGTGAAGCAGCTTCGGTCCCTCGAAGTCCTTGATCGCCTCCAGCACAGAGACAAAAGTCTCGATGTCATTGCCATCAATGGGGCCGAAGTAGCGCATACTGAAGTCCTCGAAGAAATTTCCCTCGTCGGTCATCAGTGCCTTGATGCTGTTATTGAAGCGCTGGAGGTTTCGCTTCCTCGAGTCGGTGAGCAGATTGAGCTTGGAGAGTCCCTTCGCTCCTATGTTGCGGAGCTTATTGTACTCCGGGCTGGTGATGAACTTGACCAGATACCGGCTCAGTCCACCCGTCGCAGGGTCGATAGAGATGTGGTTGTCATTGAGGATGACGAGGACGTTATTGTGCCGCTCGGAGACGTTGTTCAGTCCTTCAAAAGCGAGCCCTCCCGAGAGAGCTCCATCACCGATCACGGCAATGATGTGATTGTCCTTATGGTCCAGCTTGCTGCCGGCAGCATATCCGACGGCGGCGGAGATAGAGTTGGACGCATGACCGGAGATAAAGGCATCGTAGATGCTCTCTCCCGGGTGGAGGAAGCCGCTTATGCCGCCCCACTGTCGCAGAGTGGGGAATGCCTCCCTCCTGCCGGTCAGTAGCTTGTGTGCATAGGCCTGGTGCCCGACATCCCAGATCACCTTATCCTCCGGGGCATCGTAGACGTAGTGGACTGCCACAGCGATCTCCACGGCTCCCATACTGGCCCCGAAGTGTCCCGGAGTCTGGCTCAGCACCTCCGTCAGGTAGAGACGGATCTCGCGACAGAGCTGAGGAAGCTGTGAGCGATCAAGTCGCTTAAGATCCGCAGGAGTGTCGATATGTCTGAGGAGAGAGTAGCAGTCGTCTTTCTTAGCACACATAGCCGTAATGTTATTCTTGCCACAAATATACCCATTTTTACCCCTTTTCCTTTGTCTCCGACCTCGTTCCGAGAAGAATGCATTGCAACCCAATCATCATAAGGAGTCCCAACTCTGATCCTGTTTCTTCGGCTCTGCATGTCTACTTGCACAAGACTGACTGCCAGCAGGTAGCGATCAGTCAATTCTATTACCGGTATTAGTGTCAACTATTACCGACTATGGTTTCACCTTATACCGATATTAGTTTGCCACACTCTGCTCCGGAAAAAGACAATCCATAAAGCGAGATAGTGAGAATAAAAAAAGGGCGTGCCGGCTAACCGACACGCCCCTTGTGCAAATGGGAATGTGCTAAGTATTACTCAGCAGACTCTGTCTCGTTGCTCTCAGCAGCGACCTCCTCGCCCTCCTGCTCTTCATTGGAGGCAGCGACAGGCTCCTCAGCCGGCTTCTCCTCCTCCTTCGGGAGCTCGAGATCCTCAGGATTCTCGCTGGTGACAATGACAGGTACGTCGACAGCGATATCCTTGTGGAAGCGGATCTTGGCAACGTACTGACCGATCTCCTTGATACCGGGCATCTCGATCATCTTGCGATTGATCTCATAGCCCTGAGCCTCCAGCTCGTCAGCCACCATAGTGGTGGTGATGGAGCCGTAGAGACTGCCGGTAGAGGAGGTCTTGGCGGAGAGCTCCACCTTGGCACCGCTCAGCTTGTCGGCACGCTTCTGCGCCTCAGCCTTGAAGGCCTCGAGCTTACCTGCCTGCTGACGGAGGTTCTCCTCGTGTATACGGAGTGCGCTCTCGGTAGCGAGCACAGCCATACCCTTAGGGATTAGAAAGTTGCGACCATATCCGGGCTTCACGTCTACGATCTCGTTCTTGAAGCCGAGGTTACGGACATCCTCTTTCAAAATAAGTTTCATATTCTGTCTCCTTTTAGTATTCTCAAAAAATGATTGTCTGACTCCCGGATTACCTCTCCATCAGATCGGTAACGTAGGGGAGGAGGGCAAGGTGGCGAGCACGCTTGACCGCCTGAGCGACTCGGCGCTGAAACTTCAGCGAGTTGCCGGTGATGCGACGGGGAAGGATCTTACCCTGCTCGTTGAGGAATCTCTTGAGGTACTCAGGGTCCTTGTAGTCGATGTAGTTGATGCCGGCCTTCTTGAAGCGACAGTACTTCTGCTTGTCGCGGGTCAGCTGGGTCAGGTAGCGCATCTTGGCTCTGCCCTTGTTGTATGTCTTCTTTGCCATGATATGTCAGTGTGCTTGTGTTACCGGATCTTTACTCTGCCTGTGCCTCCTCAGCGGGAGTCTCAGTAGCAGCAGGGGTAGTCTCCTTGTGGTTGCGACGACGCTTCTCAGCGTACTCGTGAGCAAAGCGATCCTGCTTGAAGGTCAGGAAACGGATGACATGGTCATCGCGGCGGAAGTTGATCTCGAGTGTATCGACAAAGTCAGGCTCTGCGTCAAACTCGAGGAGGAAGTAATTACCGGTAGATAGCTTGTGGATCGGGTAGGCGAGCTTGCGCTGACCCCACTCCTCACAGTTCACCACGACACCACCGTTGTCGGTGATCAGATTGGCGAACTTATCCACCGTTTCCTTTGTCTGGTCGGCAGACAAAATGGGAGTTAAAATGAAAACGGTTTCGTAATGGTTCATCTCTGTAACCTTATTAGTTGTGAGTGAATAAATGAATAATTCGGGTGCAAAGGTACCCCTTTATCCCCTCAATTCCAATACCCCACCAGCTTAGAATGGATCAGAGGTCCACCCGGCGGGCGATGTTGTCGCCAAGGATGCGGTAGCCGTCGGCATTGGGGTGCAGGCCGTCGCGGAAGAGGGCGTCGATGAGCTTGCCGTCCTCTGTCAGCCCCTCGGAGACGTCGATGAAAGTGGCCCCGGGGATGACGCTTATGAGCGACTCGGTCAGCATATTGAGCGGACGGATCCGGGACATCATATCCTTGCGGGGCAGCACCCCGAGGACGTAGAGCTGAGCCTTGGGCTTCATACGCCGGATAAGGGCCGCCGTCTCAGCGATTCCTAGGGCGATGTGCTGATTATCGTCTCCGGCGGAGAGGTTATTTGTCCCGATGGCGAGGAGGATCACCTCCGGGTCGCAGTCGTCAATCTCTCCATGGGTGAGGCGCCAGTTGAGGTTTTCCACCCGATCCCAGCCGAAGCCCATATTGGTCACCACGCGGTCCCCGAAGAGCTTCCTCCAGGAGTCATCCCCGCGGTGGTGCTGCGATGCCGGCAGGCCTGACCAGTAGTGCATGATCGAGTTGCCCAGCACCAGTACGCTGGGCTTGGCGGTCCGATTGCGGAGGATCACCTCGTTGTGCCTCCGCTCCCAGACGTAGGACTCCCGGTCCCTCGACTGCGTCACCGGCGGGCAGACCCACTTCGTCGGCAGCCCCAGTGCCTCTCTCGCCTCCGAGGCAAGATCTTTCGCTTCACTTGTAAGGATTAGGCGGGGTCGGGACTTCATCATCTCCTCCTTGGACAAGCCCTCAGGGACAGCGATTACAGGGATGTCCAGCTCGCGCTCCAGCCGAGCCGCACGGGTCTTTGACGGACTCATGCCACGCTCCGCCGGCAGGCAGACTAAGATCGGTCGCTCCACCCGGTCGGGCAGCCAGTCAAAGTACGCCCCTTCGTCCACGCCCACTTGCAGCGACGTGACCGTCACTCCGAGGGGCAGATAGAGTCGGCAGCGGTCGCCGTATTTATGGGTGCTCTTCGTCTCAGGCTTGGAAAAGGTGATGAGATCGCCCGCCACCATTGTCTCTCGGCAGGGTCGTGTCACTCCGTCGCAGTCGGTGGCGAAGAGGTCTATCCCCGATGAGATCGCCCCATCGGCTGTGATCAGGACGCGGATCGTCGGTGAGGTGGTGTAAAACTCCACCAGCAGCCCATCGGAGCTGCTTCCCTTCCCAGCTCGCTCGTAGAGACCGGCGTCTGTCGTCAGCCGTCTCTGCACCGGGCAGGGATCGGCATCGGCAGGGTCCATCCACTGCTGAGCCCGTACGACCGGAGCCGACAGCAGGATGAGGAGCGAGACAAAGAGTGTGGATCTAAAGTAGGTACTCATATATAAATAGGTGTCTATCGTTGAGACCCACAAGGTACCTAAAACCAGGACTACATACCGAAGCGGCTGGTGTCCAGCAGCGACGGGCTCTTCACGCTCTTGTAGTTACCAAAGGTGTAGCGGATGTCCAGACTGAAGTTGCGCCCGTGTCGGCTGGGGACAAAGTCAAACTGCTGCACCCCTTGGTTCGCCCTGACCCTCGGCGATCCCTTCTCCAGGAGATCGTTGCCCCGTACCGTCACGCTCCACTTCTTGTCCCGGCTGACCCACTTCATCCTCGCACTCAGATTAGCCAGATCAGAGATGTCATAGATCCCCTGCATGCTCCCCGTGATATAGGATAAGTCAAGTCCGGCGGTGAGTCCGTTACGCTCGCTGAGCACAAAGTCATTGGAGAGAGAGCCAAATAGATAAGTGCGTCGGCGATCTACGGTCCCGACAAAAGGCACATCAAGCTTGATCCACGTGGAGCCGACATCCAGCACCAGCCGTCCCTGCCACCAATCAGTCTTGGGAAGAGGCGCAACCGCCGTCAGGCTGAGGTTATTGTAGTAGTGCCAGTTCCAGGTCTTGTAGACGATCTTCTCCAGCTCCGGATCGAGATACATCTGCTGGATGAAGCAGTGAGGGGCGTAGTTATCGCTGATGACGAACTGGTACTTCCCCCTCAGCACATAGACCGCCTGCGCATTGTAGGTGACGAAGGGTCTGATATCGGGATTACCCTGCCACACCTGGAGGGCACTTCGCTGAGTAGAGAAGGGCTCGCGCTCAAAGTAGGCGGGGTACTTCTTCTGAGAGTTAAAGGAGAGTTGCAGCATATCCGTCTGAGAGATCCTGTAGAGGAGGGAGGCCTGAGGCATCAGTCGGAAGGTCTCCTCATGACCGTAGTATCGGGCATAGTCCCCGATGAGAGTCGCATCAATGGAGAGCGCGGAGGTGAGCTGCTTCTTGACCCCCAGGTATATGTCCGCCAGCAGCTCCCGGCTCACCCGCTCAGTCGGGTCAGTCGTCTGCGTTTCTCCGGCGACGACCCAGTACTGCTGACGATTGGCGGTGTGGGAGAGGGAGAACTTGCTCCCATACTCAATTCCCCAGCCGCCTCCCAGCCGGTGGCTATTGTCCACATGCGCACCCACGACACGAGACCGCTGACCGTTGTCGAAGGCAAAGGCCTCACTCGGCGTTGCGTCCATTCCGGTGCCATAGGTGACAGACTGGCTGTGGTGATAGTCCGTATAGAAGGCACCGATCATCAGGTGTCCGTCGTAGCCATACTCCACGCTGAGGTGGTGTGTCCCCTGCGTTGACTCCTGCTCCTTCTCTATCGGATGAGAGCGCTCGATATCCTTTTCGGCAAAGTGATTATTGGGGAAGAATGTACCGTAGTACGTCGTCGACAGGTCGTGGCGCCCCTTCCGGTATCCCAGGTCAAGCGAGAGGGTATGGGTGGTGAAAGAGCTCTTCCCGACATTGCGTGTCCTTATCTCCGGCAAGGAGCCGATGGGGCCGGTCACCACCGACAGATCGGAGATCCGGTCACCGAGACCGGCACCATACCTCCCTGAGACGGATAGTCCGCTCGGAGAGGTGTATAGGGCACTTCCCCCGGCAGCATACCGGCTGTAGTACTGAGAGGTATAGGTCCCAAAGAGCTGTGCGGAGAGCCCGGAGGTGACCCGGTCTCTGGACTGGTGCTTGAGTACAATATTGACGGACGCCCCCTTAGCCCGATACCGGGCGATCGGCGTGTAGGAGATCTCCGCACTCGCCACCAGTGACACCGGTATGGACTTGAGTTGCTCCAGCAGCTGATCCTGTGGCAGAGATGAGGGCTTGCCATTCATCACCAGAGTAAAGCCCGACACCCCGGCGAGCACCGGCACGCCGCCCTCCTCCCTCATCCCCGGCAGGCGGCAGAGCATCTCATAGGCGGTGGAGACGGGACTCTTCTCGAAGAGCAGCTCCACGTCATAGCTCGATATGCCGCCCTCCAGCAGCTTCATCACGGGACGGTCGGCACTCACCACCAGCCCCTCTAGCAGCTCACTCCGCGGCTCCAGACGAAGGGTGTCGGGGAGCGTCGCCCCGACCAGGTCGACCGTCAGCGGATGGTACATCAGGTGCGAGATACGGAGGCAGCACGCTCCCTCGCCGGAGAGCCTCACCGCCCCCTCGGCATCCGAGACCACCACCGCAATGGTCGTCGAGTCGGGTGCCAGGAGGAGGGCAGTCGCACCGGCGACCGCCTCGCCCGTGGTCTTATCTCTCAGCAGTGTGTGGTAGTCCGTGGCGAGACAGGTCAGACCTGTCAGCAGCGTCACCAGCAATGACAGTAAGGTTTTGGTACAAGCGTTCATAACACCGATATCGTGATGAAAAGGAAATTAGGGAAAGGTTTTCGCCACAAAGATATACATAATCCCCCCCCCCCCGCAAGGGAATAGAGTTCTTGATGGCGGCTGAGGGAGCGGGAAAATACTCAGAAGTGAGTATTTAGATCCCCACTATCTTTAGGCACATTTGCAAATCAGAAGAGATTAGAGGATAAATAAGCGTCATGAGACTTACACAGCTCCACACGGGAGAGACCGGCACCATCGTCTATCATACAGCTCCGAGGACCTTTCGGAAGCGGTTGCTGGAGATGGGGTTTGTCCCCGGAGCTGAGGTGCATGTGATCCGCAATGCGCCCCTTCTCGATCCGGTCGAGTACAGCATCCTTGGGTACCGACTCACCTTACGCCGGTCTGAGGCGGAGACGATCGAGGTGTCACCCGTAGAGCCCAAGGCTGAGCCCGAAGCTGTCTCTCCTGATCACTTAGTCGGTACGCCTCCACCTCTTGCGGAAAATAGTCTCCCTAAGACAAAGGGTCCGGTGGCCAGTGAGGTGACGGTCGCTTTTGTCGGCAATCCAAATTGTGGCAAGACTTCGCTCTTCAATGCTGCCAGTGGCTCTCACGAGCAGGTGAGCAACTATGCGGGTGTTACTGTGGCCGCTGCCGTGGCGGACTACCGACAGGGGGATACGCTCTTCCACTTAGTCGATCTGCCGGGGACTTACTCCCTCTCCTCCTACGGACCGGAGGAGAAGTTTGTGACCCATCAGCTCTTTGAGAGCGAGACTCCGCCTGATGTGATCGTCAATGTCGTCGACGGATCCAATCTGGAGCGAAACCTATACATGACGATTCAGCTCATGGAGGCAGGCGTGCCGACTGTTGTGTCGCTGAATATGTACGACGAGCTGAGGGAGAGCGGCACAAGGCTTGATATCAAGGCGCTGTCGAGACGGCTCGGTATGCCGGTGATCCCGACCATCGGTCGGACCGGTGAGGGGCTAAGGGAGCTCTTTGCTACTGTGGCTCGTCTACACCGGGAGCGACTTGACGCTGCTCATCGACCCACCGGGCCGAGCGTGAAGTATGAGGGGGCGCTCCGTCAGTCCATAGAGGAGGTGACCCGGCTCATCGAGTCGGAGACCTCTCTTGGTGATGAGAGTGCCTGGCTTCGTCCGGACTTCCTCGCCATTAAGTTGCTGGAGCAGGACCAGACGCTCAGAGGCTATGTGGCTCGTCGTGACCCCGCCGGCAGCCGTGTGCTGGAGCTGGTGGACAGGATCGTCGAGAGTCATACCGGGTCGGGAGAGGGCGATGGCGTGCTTGAGCAACAACTGATCGACACCCGATACAGGCACATCCGGACGGTACTTGACGGGATCTATATCCGGCGGAGTGAGGGGCGGTCCACGCGGATCGATAAGCGGATCGATGACATAGTGACTCATCGCGCGTGGGGGTACCCGATCTTCTTGCTCCTGATGTTTCTCACCTTTGAGCTCACCTTCACCCTCGGTCAGTACCCTATGGACTGGATAGAGAGTGGTATGGGCTGGCTTGGTAGTCTGCTGGAGCGGACGATGAGCGAGGGCCCCCTGAGGTCGCTACTGGTAGATGGTGTGATAGGCGGCGTAGGGGGTGTGCTGGTTTTCCTACCCAACATCCTCATCCTCTACCTCTGTATCAGCCTGATGGAGGACACGGGCTACCTCGCCAGAGCCGCCTTTATCATGGATCGCCTTATGGCGGCGATAGGACTGCACGGCAAGAGCTTTGTGCCGATGCTTATGGGCTTTGGGTGCAGTGTCCCGGCGATCATGGGAGCACGCACGATCGAGAGCCAAAAGTCTCGCCTGATCACGATCTTGGTGACGCCCTTCATGAGCTGTAGCGCACGGCTCCCGGTCTATCTCTTGCTGGTGGGGACCTTCTTCCCCCGGCATGCAGGGGTGGCACTCTTTGCCATTTACCTCCTGGGGATCTTGGTCGGGGTGCTGTCGTCGCTGCTTTTCTCAAAGGTCCTCCCCATGGACGATGAGACCCCCTACGTCATGGAGATGCCACCCTATCGGGTGCCTGCCGCCAAGACCATCGTGATCCATACCTGGGAGCGAGCGCGACAGTATCTGCAGAAAATGGCAACCACGATCCTCGCTGCGACGGTGATCATCTGGGCACTTGGCTACTTCCCCCACATCGACAGTCTGGAGACCCCCGAGGGAAAGGAGCTGGTGGCCTCCTATAAGGATCGGGTAGGGCCGGAGGAGGCGGCAAGCTTTGAGACGCTCACGCCGGAGCGACAGCTGCGGGTCATCTCACAGGAGCAGTCGTACATCGGACGGCTGGGGAGGGCAGTCTCGCCCGTCTTCGCCCCACAGCACTTCGACTGGCGCCTCTCTGTGTCGACGCTAACCGGTGTGGCGGCAAAAGAGGTGGTGGTGAGTACGCTCGGGGTGCTCTATGTGGGGGACGAGGAGGACACCTCTTCCCTCTCGGAGCGGCTCCGTCTGTCTACCTATCCGGATGGGAGCCCGGTGCTGACTATCCCTACGGTGGTCGCTTTCCTTGTCTTCGTCCTGCTTTACTTCCCCTGTATCGCTACATTCGTCGCAGTGGGGAGGGAAACCGGCTCCTATAGGTGGGCGGTTTTTGATGCAGTCTATGCGACGGGTGTTGCCTGGCTGCTCTCCTGGATTGCCTATCTGCTGACGGTGCTACTTATCTGACCAGCAGGCGGCGGATCGGGTCCCGCCAGTCCTCCTCATTCTTGCAGGTGTAGGCGACCATGCCGAGGGAGCGAGCCATGGCGGTATTGGCGGGTCCGTCATCGAGGAAGAGTGTCTCCTCAGGCAGCAGATTGCCCTCCTCGAGGACCCTTAGGAAGATCTCCAGCTCCGGCTTGCACATCCCCATAGTGTAGGAGGTGAAGACGCGCTCAAAGAAGTCCGACAGCGGTCTGCCGGAGGAGATGAAGTCCTTGCTCTCGAAGTAGTCATACAGCAGAGGATTGGTATTGGAGAGCGCCAGTACACGATAGTGTGGTGCGATCTCCTCCTCGAGGAAGGTGAGCTTCTCCTCACAGACGCGCTTGAGGAAGCCCAGAAGGGCCCACCGGAGCTGCTCTATGGTGATCTCCCTGTGGTAGGTCTCGGAGAGATGGTGCGCAAAGTCCTCCGTGCTGATCCGCCCGCTCTCGTAGTCGAGGAAGCCGCCGGTCTGGCGGTATGCGTCCAGCATCTCGTCTGCATCCGTTACCCCAAGCTCTCTCAGTCGATCGACAGCTACTGATCTGTGGAGGTCTATCAGTACCCCTCCTACATCAACTAATACGTTCTTAATCATCTTTCTCTTTCAATTGTTCCGAGTGCAATGATAGATAAAAATGGCGAACTGTCCGGAGTCTCCTCCCTCGGGACTGTAGTTCCACCCCTACGGGACTGTAGTCCCATCCCTACGGGACGGTAGCTTCATCCCATCGGGACTGGAATTCCATCCCTGTGCCCGACTTTGTCTCCCCTTAAATGGCTACATTTGTCTCAAAGGAACTAAGCGAAACATTTTTTCTTATGAAAACATTAGTTGTTGTGGGACATCCCCACCTGGAAGAGTCTACTGTGTCAAAGGGCTGGGTTGAGGGTCTGAGAGCGATGAATGATCCCGACCTTACCATCCACTGCCTCGCCGATGCCTGCGGGTCGGGTATGACCTTTGACGTGGAGGAGGAGAAGAAGCTGCTCCGTGAGGCGGATCGGGTGATCTTGCAGTTTCCTCTCTACTGGATGTCCGTCCCCGGGGTGATGAAGTGCTGGATCGACCAGGTGTGGGGCGCCGGTTCGGCAGCCGGTGGAGAGGGGACGCTCGATGGAAAGCTGATCGACCTCGCCACCTCTGCCGGTGTTCCCTCGGAGGAGGTGTACGGAGAGAGCGGACTGCAGGGCCTCTTTGTCCCCATCATCAGCAGCATCGGCTATGCGGGAGCAAAGTTTGGTCGCATATTCTCCTTCTTTAGCGCTGATGCCGAGGACGTCACTGAGCGGCTCCCGGAGAGCGTCGAGTACTACAAGCAATTCTGCGCTGAGTGACGAGCGATGAGCGGAAGTAAGGACAAGGTGGTCTACGTCTGCAGCAACTGCGGCGAGGACTTCCCCAAGTGGCTGGGGCGCTGTCCCTCCTGTGGGGAGTGGGATAGTCTCAAGGAGTTTCGCGTCCGGGACGACCTCCCGGGGGTGAAGATCCGAAGTGATCGCACTGAGGGAGGGCACCGACCGGTTCCGCTATGTGAGGTCTCGCCCGAGAGCGCTCCGCGTATGGATATGCGTGACGGTGAGCTCAATCGCGTCCTCGGCGGGGGTCTCGTCAAGGGGTCTCTCGTCCTGATGGGCGGTGAGCCGGGCATTGGCAAGAGTACCCTTGTCCTGCAGAGTGTGCTGCGCAATCCCGACATCACCACGCTCTACGTCAGCGGGGAGGAGAGTATGGGGCAGATACGCATCCGGGCGGAGCGTATCACCGACGCCTCGGCGATCTCCCGATGCCTCCTCTACTCGGAGACGGACGTCGAGATGATCATTGAGACCGCCCAATCCACTCGCCCCGACCTGCTGGTCGTTGACTCCATCCAGACGATGCGAACCTCCCGCAGTGACTCTGCGCCCGGCAGTCTCGCACAGGTGAGGGAGTGTACCTCGGCGCTGATGGCTTTTGCGAAGCATACCAATATCCCGGTGATCATCATCGGCCATATCACCAAGGATGGTGAGATTGCCGGACCAAAGATCATGGAGCACTTGGTCGATACAGTCCTCCGCTTTGAGGGCGACCGAAACCATCAGTATAGGATCCTCAGGTCTCTGAAAAATCGCTTCGGCAACACCTCTGAGATCGGCCTCTACGAGATGAAGCAGGAGGGGCTGCGGCAGGTGACCAATCCCTCCGAGATGCTGCTCTCCGGAAGCGACCACAGCCTCAGCGGGATCTGCATCGGTGTGACCATGGAGGGGATCCGCCCACTCCTCGTGGAGACACAGGCGTTAGTCTCCTCAGCGGTCTACAATTATCCTCAGCACGCCGCCACAGGGACTGATCTCCGTCGTGCCAATATGCTCCTTGCCGTGCTTGAGAAGCGAGCCAATTTTAAGCTTGTGCAGAAGGATGTCTTCCTCAATATCGCCGGCGGGCTCTACATCACCGACCCGGGCATCGACCTCGCCATCCTCTCTGCCGTACTCTCCTCCAGCCTTGACCTGCCGATCAGTCGAGAGATTTGCGTCACCGGTGAGGTAGGCCTGAGCGGTGAGGTGCGCGCTGTGTCTCGTATCGCTCAGCGTGTCGCTGAGGCGGAGAAGATCGGCTTCCGCCAGATCATCATCCCTCAGGACAATGCCAAGAGCCTTGACCTCAGTAGGAGCTCCTCCATAAGGGTTGTGCCGGTCAGTCGGGTGGATGAGGCCTTTAGGTACCTCTTTAAGTCGTGACGGATCACCCCCCGATCGGTAATCCCCTTGCTCGTCCGCTCTACGTGATGGCGAAGCCGGCCGGGTCGCTCTGCAACCTCGCCTGCACCTATTGCTATTATCTCGAGAAGAAAGAGCTCTACCGTGACATGGCATCGCCTCAGGACCAGCAGATGAGCGATGAGGTGCTGGAGCGGTATGTGCGAGAGTACATCGGCAGCCAGTCGACCGAGGAGGTGGTCTTTACCTGGCACGGGGGTGAAGCGCTTTTGCGTCCCCTCTCTTTTTATCAAAAGGCGGTTCGGCTCCAGTGCAAGTATGCCGGAGGGCACCGCATCATCAATACGCTTCAGACCAATGGTACTTTGCTCAATGATGAGTGGTGTCGATTTTTTAAGTCCAACCACTTCCTCGTCGGCATCTCCCTTGACGGAGAGCGTACTTACCACGATGCTCTAAGGCGCACCCCGAGCGACAAGCCCTCCTTTGATCGCGTGATGCGTGGGGTGCGGCTGCTGCAGAGGCACGGGGTGGACTTCAATATCCTCGCCGTCGTCAATGCGCTCAATGCCGATGACCCAGAGGGGTTTTACTCTTTCTTTAAGTCCATTGGCTGCCACTACATACAGTTTGCCCCCATCGTGGAAAGGTACCATGCGGATGGTCGCTTGGCGACTGTCGGGGAGCCTGACGCTGAGAGTCGGTTGTCCTCCTTCTCAGTCAGCCCGGAGCAGTGGGGCGACTTCCTCTGCGGTCTCTTTGATGCCTGGGTGAGGGATGGGGTAGGGGAGTACTTCATACAGATCTTTGATGCCACGCTCGCCAATTGGATGGGCGTCCAGCCGGGTGTCTGCACTATGGCGAAGTACTGCGGTCATGCCGGTGTGATGGAGTATAATGGGGATGTCTACAGCTGCGATCACTTCGTCTTCCCGCAGTACAAGCTGGGAAATATCCGCTCAAGCACCCTGATAGAGATGATGTACAGCCCGAGGCAGCAGCGGTTTGGGCGAGATAAGTACGATGCGCTGCCGAGGCAGTGCCGGGAGTGTCCCTATCTCTTCGCCTGCTGGGGCGAGTGTCCCAAGAACCGCTTTACTCAAGACGAGTACGGAGAGCCGGGGCTCAATTACCTCTGTCGCGGGTTTTACAAGTTCTTTGACCACGTCGCGCCCTATATGGACTATATGCGGAGCCAGCTGGAGCAGGAGCAGCCCCCGGCCGCAATCATGGACCTCATCCGCCGCGACCCCCACCACTTCGATGATAAGTAAGGAAGCAAAAGAGCTCAGGCGGTGATCCGTCTGAGCTCTTTGTCGTTGATAGTAGCGAGAATGGGGCACGATCCCATGACCTCAGGATTATGAATCCTGCGCTCTAACCAGCTGAGCTACCTCGCCATCCTTGTTTGTGGTCGCAAAGGTACGAAATTTTGCCTGCCTGGCAAGCCCTTAATACGCTTTCTTCGGAACATGCGCATCGGTCAATCCGCTTTAGCCCCTTGCCCCATGGTAGGGCTCACCACCGCTGTTGAGTAGACGTCACGCCTTTCTGTTTCTCCTGCCGATCTCTCGCAATGTCATCTATGACTCTCTCAGGTGCCCCCCATTTCTCCTCCGTCTGCGCAACCCCCTCTGTGAGGCTCGATCTAATACCGGTAAAAGAATTCTCTAATACCGATATTAGTCGTCACTAATATCGGTATTAGAGTTTGCTCAGAGGGGGCAGGGTAAATGCATTGAGGATCAGACGATCCCGGTACCTGCTGTAGCCTATGAGCTCTGCCTATGGCGCGAGTGTCTCGCTCCCAGGCTATTTCGATGATCCGTGTGTTTTGCCCTGCCACTCGGGGTAGGGGGGCACCGGTGGATGAAGCAAAAGTATTATCTTTGTGCAGCCCACTTGTGGGGCTTATCGTATGCAGTGAGCGGTGGTGGGAGCTCCCCACCATTTAGAATGATAGAGAGTAAGATGAGTATGATGAAGAGAATAGTTACCGGAGGGCTAGGTGCTCTCCTGATGCTGTGTGGAGTGGTGGCGTCCGCTCAGGATGTGGCAGAGCGGAGCGAGGTGATCCCTCTCTATCCAGCCTACTCGGAGCAGATCTTGGCGAGCGATACCCTTACGCGGGGGCTGAGCTCCGAGGCGCTGCAGGTGATCGGGCGACCACTGCAGCTGAGGACCTCCGGCTATGTCCCCTCCTCGTCGCTCTTTGCACCGCTGCTCTTCGACCTGTGGAAGCTCCCCTCGCTTCACTTCGACAAGGCAGCCCTCGTTCGGCAGACTGATCCCCGCCTCCATAACCCCTTCATCCGGCAGTCGCTCCTCCGGCAGACGATGGATAAGCTGGAGCAGGAGTATGGTCATACGACCGGCTTTGCGCGGCGTATGGATCGCTGGCGTACGGATCAGCAGCTGAGAGAGCAATTTTTCTTCCTCCACCCCGATCTGATCCGCTACACCTCGGAGTTCCTCCCGAGCGACCATCTGGAGTATAAGCCGGTGGAGGGTCCCTCCTACTCGGGTGAGCTGGCGGTGATGGATATGCCCAATGTACCTACCAAGGCGGAGGGGGTGATCGAGACGGTGTCCGTCGAGAGGCGGTACTGGATCCCACGCTTCGAGGCACACGCCCAGCTGGCACAAAATCAGGTGTCACCCAACTGGCATAAGGGCGGTACCAGCAGTGCCAACTTCGCCTCTCGACTCTTCTACGGCCTGTCGTACAAGAGAGACAAGGTGGAGTGGGTCAATGAGCTGGAGTACAAGCTGGGACTCTTTACCGTGCCGAGCGAGATCAAGCTGGAGGGAAAGCCAAACTTTAAGATCAGTGAGGATGTCCTGCGGATGAGGAGCAACCTCGGTCTCCAGGCCTGGAAGCGGTGGTTCTATACCATTGACCTGAACCTCCGTAGTCAGTTGCTGAAGAACTACGACCGCGAGGGACAGCTCACCACCTCCGCTCTCGCTCCGCTGATCCTCGATGGCGGTCTCGGTATGAAGTACAATCTAAAGAAGAAAAAGATCGGCGGCAACCCCTTCAATAATCTCAACTTCTCACTCAATGTGGCGCCCGCCTCGATGCAATTCATCTGGATCTGGGCGAAGGATGTGACGAGGGGCAGGTATGGTCTACAGGAGGATCAGGACTATCTCCTTCGTCTCGGTTCGTCACTCCGGATGAATCTGGAGTGGCAATTCTCCGACGCCCTCTCCTGGCGCTCTCGGCTCTACTACAATACTTCCTATAAGCACATAGAGACCGAGCTGGAGAATACACTGGAGTATGCCTTCAATAAGTATTTCAGCACGATGCTCAATGTCAATCTACGCTTTGATGACAGTGTGATCCTCGATGAGCCTAAGACCTTCAAGTCTCTCCTGCAGTACAACGAGCTCTTCAGCTTCGGCTTCTCGCTCAAGATCTGATGGTGATACCGGACGGATTTAGGGAGTCCTTTGCTGCGGACTTTGGGGCTGAGGCCTACGAGGCACTCCTCAGGACACTGACTGAGGTGCCCTCGCCGGTGTCGATCCGTCGTCATCCCACTAAGCTCTCCCCACTCACTCCGGGGGCGATCCCGTGGTGTCCGGAGGGACTGCTCCTCCCTGAGCGGCCAACCTTCGGTGCGGATCCACTCTGGCATGCGGGCGCCTACTACGTGCAGGAGCCTGCCTCGATGGCGGTGGCGCGCTACCTCGCTGCGATCGACTTTGCCCCCGTGGTCGCCCTTGACCTATGTGCTGCCCCGGGGGGTAAGTCGACCCTCCTGAGGAGCCACCTCCCCGATGACTGCCTCTTGGTGACCAATGAACCGGATAAGAAGCGGGCGAAGGTGCTGGAGGAGAATATCCTCCGCTGGGGTTCCGAGGAGACGCTGGTCACCTCAGCTCTGCCGGCTGCTCTTAGGTCGGCGGGGGTGAAGGCGGACCTGATATTGGTCGACGCCCCATGCTCGGGCGAGGGGATGTTTCGCAAGGAGCCGGAGGCGGTCACCGGCTGGAGCCTCGACTTGGTGGATCGCTGCGCGAAGACTCAGAGGGATATCCTGAGGGAGGCATGGGAGATGCTGACGGATGGGGGACTCCTTATATATAGCACCTGCACCTACAATAGGGCGGAGAATGAGGCTCAGCTCAGCTTCCTCCGTGATGACTACGGAGCCGAGGTGATCCCCCTGCCGGAGCTACCGCAGTATGGGGCAGAGGAGAGCGATGAGGAGCGGGGACTGTACCGCTTTTTCCCCCACCGCACCGGTAGCGAGGGTCTAACCTGCTTCGGGGTACGCAAGTCTGGTCCCCGGGTGGCTCCGGAGCCTGTGACTCGGGGTCTTGCCGGGCGGGCAGGGGCGATCCCCGAGGAGCTGAGCGACCTGCCGGAGGAGCATCTCCTCTGTACTCCCGACGGGACAGGCTGGCGCCTGCTATCCCCGAGAGGCGTGGCACTGCTACGGCTCTTGGAGAAGGGGGATGGCATCCGGATCCTGAGGGCGGGAGTGGATCTCGGGAGCGTCAAGGGAAGAGACTTTATCCCCGATGTATCTTGGGTGCTGAGCGCTCCAGCTTCGGACCACCTTCCGTACCCTCGGCGGGCTGTGACGGCGACTGAGGCCTTTGCCCTCATCGGCAGGCAGTCCATACCGAGCTTGGGGACCAAGGGCTACCGGGTCGTCACCTATGCAGGCGTTCCGCTCACCCTCATCAAGGACCTCGGCTCCCGGGTCAATAACCTTTATCCCAAGGGGCTCGCCCTCCACGACACGAGGCTTACGCCGTCGGACATGCCCCATATCTTAGACAATCAATGAGTAAGCACCTCTTTCCCATCACACTCCTCTCTCTACTCTGGACCCTTATGCTGCCTCTCGGAGCGACACCTCGGGCGAGCCTGATCACGTGTGGTCAGTCGGGGGAGTTTGTCTTCTACCTCTACGGCCATACGGCCATTCGGATCACGGATCCGGAGACGGGTCTCGACAAGGCGTATAATTATGGCTACTTCTCCATGGAGCAGAAGAACTTTATCCCCAACTTTATGATCGGAAAACCGATGTACATGCTGGGGGTGACAGACTTCGACAGTATGGTCTATGACTATGCGGCTCAGGGGCGGAGGGTATCGGAGCAGCAGCTCAATCTCAGACCTGACGAGGTGCAGGCGCTGATGGACTTCCTCGACTGGAACGCCCTGCCTGAGAATGCCGAGTACCGGTACAACTACTTCTACGACAACTGCGCCACCCGCCCTCGGGACCTCATCGAGCGCTTCACTAAGGGAGGATTGGTCTATCGGGTGGACCCTGCGTCGCTGCCGACCTTCCGCGAGGCGACCCGGCAGTGTAGCAAGTCAGCGAAGTGGTACACCTTTGGCACCGACCTTTGCCTCGGCGTGAAGAGCGATACTCGGATGACGGTACATGATGCGGCCTTTGTCCCCGAGCTGCTGGAGCAGTCGATGGACCTCGCTTTCCGTAAGGATACAGGTGAGCCGATCGTGTCACGGAAGGAGGAGATCGTCCCTCAGACACAGCTGATCGAGGTGCCACGCTTTGATGGTCCCCTTGTGACGATCCTCGCATTGGTCGCCATCTACCTGATCTGCTACTTCGTCGTACGGAGGTACACCTCGGTACCGTGGCAGGTACTGCGCTGTGGGCTCTATCTGCTCCTCGGGCTGGCAGGGATCGTGCTGTGGTTCCTCAGCCTCTTCTCCGCACATCCGCATACACTTCTCAATGCCAATATGGTGCTGATGCACCCCTTCT
The DNA here is from genome assembly GCF_056590575.1 of Porphyromonas sp. C0041D3. Classification (NCBI taxonomy): domain Bacteria; kingdom Pseudomonadati; phylum Bacteroidota; class Bacteroidia; order Bacteroidales; family Porphyromonadaceae; genus Porphyromonas; species Porphyromonas sp. C0041D3. The sequence goes on along the minus strand of NZ_JBWPWJ010000001.1, from coordinate 163,237 downwards.
GGCTCATCCTCGTGGTGACGATGTGGCAGGAGCTGCGACACAGGCGTCTCAATAGCCTGCTCTACCTGATCAACCTCCTGCTCGCCCTTGTCTACCTCGGGCTCGGCTATGTGCAGACACTGCCTATCGGCATGGCTTATCTGGCGATCCTGATCGGGCTGGACCAGTTCATCGGCCGCTACGTGGAGTGGGGCGGGACTGGCAAGGTATTTGAGGAACATAAGTAAATGAAAGATCTACTCACCCCACTCGTCGTCCTCCTGAGCGTCTGCTCACCCGTCGCCGCCCGTCAGGCTCCCAAGCTGGTGGTGCTGCTGACGGTGGATGAGCTGCGGACCGACCTCTATGAGGCGATGGCACCTCAACTCTTAGAGAATGGTCTCACGCGCCTCTCTCGCGATGGGCGGGTCTACGACACCGTCATCCACCCGCTCACAGAGGCGGATCCCGTCGCCAGCGAGGCGGTGCTGCACACCGGTGCTCTCGGTCTTGAGAGCGGTATCACCGGTAGGCGCACCATCGTCCGCAAGGAGGGCGGGCAGAGGCACCTTGAGGGATCGGTGCTGGAGGACAAGAAGTATATCGGCTATGGTACTGCCGACAGGCTCTCGCCTCTCGCGCTCGCTGCCCCGACGATCGCTGACCGTCTGGCGCAGGCTACACACGGGCTGGGGCAGGTCTTCTCCATAGCTCCCTCAGCCGAGGAGGCGATCATTGCGGGCGGGCATGAGGCTCAGGCGGCCTACTGGCTCGATGACTCCACGGCGCGATGGGTAAGCTCCACCTTTTACCCCACAGGATTGCCGTGGTACATCGGCAAGAGCAGCACGGTGGCGACACGCCTCGACAAGGGGGCGATCACGTGGCAGGCCTCCGAGCCGTCTCTCTATGCGTCGCTCCTACCCTATGCCGGCAGTGGAGCTTTTGCGTCTGACCATATCTACACGAGAGCATTCTCGTCCGTGCAGGACCTGAAGCACTCCCCGGTGGTCAATGAGTATGTGGTTCGCCTCGCTGAGTCGGTGATCGATGGAGCCGGTCTCGGTGCGGATGAGTCGATGGACCTGCTAGCCCTCCACATGACGGCAGGCACCCCTCCATCAGTATCTGCTGGGATCTCGCCGGAGCTGCTGGACAGCTATGTGCTTCTGGACAGGGCGGTGGCACAGCTGATGGAGCTGCTGGACCGAAAGTTTGGAAAGGGGGAAGTCCTCGTGGCACTGGCGGGTAATGGTATGGCTCGGTGCGAACCGATCCGTGATGATAAGAAACGGTACCCCACCTTCTCCCCGGAGCGTTGCCGCGCCATCACCAATATGTACCTCCATGCGAAGTATGGAGTAAAGGGGATGGTGACTGAGGTGACCGACCGGGGGGAGCTCTTCCTTGATCGCAAGGTGGTAGAGGAGCGGGAGGAGCTCTCCCTTGCCGAGGTGCAGGATGCGGTCTGCTCCTTCCTCCTCGAGATGGCAGGTGTCGCCTACACGATACCGAACCACAGCTTGAGGGATCTGCTCCCGGGGGATCCCGTAGGTCGTACTCGGCTGACAGCACTCCATAGTGCGCTCCCCTCTCAGAGGGCGGATGTCTTCGTGGGAATCAGTCCAGGCTACATTGTCGATATCGGCACTGCTACGCCACAGCCCTCCTACGCTGCTATGCCGACGATGCTGATCCTCATGGGTGAGGGCATCGAGCCGGAGGTGATCCATACTCCGCTGGATCTCCGTGGCGTCTCTCGCGAGATCTCCCGGGTGCTCCGTATCCGACCGCCGACACCCTGATCGATACTGATCAGATATTTTTTGTACCTTTCGTCTCCCTCGGGAGGCCGGTACTCTCGAGAATGACAACGGATACACTTTTTTACTAGACAATATATATGAGTTTCTTTAAGGACTTACTTGCCGGCATCTTCGGCAACAAGTCGCAGAACGACCTCAAGCAGATATACCCCATCGTCGATAAGATCAAGGCGACCTACGAGACGATCGATAAGCTGAGCGCTGATGAGCTGCGGGCTCACTCCGCTCGCATGAGGCAGGATCTCCGCGACCACGTGGCGGAGGAGCGACGTGAGATCGCTGAGCTGAAGGGACAGGTGGAGAGCGCAGAGCTGAGTGAGCGCGAGGCGCTCTGGGAGAAGATCGACACGCTGGAGGAGCAGGTAAAGGATAAGCTGGAGGATAAGCTCAATGAGATCCTCCCCGAGGCCTTTGCCGTGATGAAGTCCACAGCACGTCGATTTGCTGAGAATAGCGAGATCACCGTCACCGCCACGCAGTACGACCGTGACCTCTCCGTGGATCACGACTTCGTCACCATCGATGGTGATAAGGCGATCTACAAGAACGAGTGGGAGGCCGGCGGCAATCTCACGAAGTGGGATATGGTCCACTACGATGTGCAGCTGATCGGTGGTATCGTGCTGCATCAGGGCAAGATCGCTGAGATGGCGACAGGTGAGGGTAAGACGCTGGTAGCAACGCTGCCGGTCTTCCTCAACGCCCTCACCGGTAACGGCGTCCATGTGGTGACCGTGAATGACTACCTCTCCAAGCGTGATGAGGAGTGGATGGGACCGCTGTACCAATTCCACGGTCTCACCGTAGACTGCATCGACAAGCACGAGCCCAACTCGCCCGAGCGTAAGCGCGCTTACGACTGTGACATCACCTTCGGGACCAATAACGAATTCGGCTTCGACTACCTGCGCGACAATATGGCACGCCGCCCGGAGGATATGGTGCAGAGGGTCCACAACTTCGCCATTGTCGATGAGGTGGACTCCGTGCTGATCGATGATGCCCGTACCCCGCTGATCATCTCCGGACCGGTGGAGTCAAAGGGAGATCAGATGTTTGAGGAGTTCCGTGAGGATGTAGAGTCCGTCGTGACTGCTCAGCGGACGCTCTGTACCCGGCTCCTCAATGAGGCGAAGAAGAAGATCGCAAGCGACGACCCCAAGGAGGTGGATGAGGGCTATCTGCTGCTCTTCCGCAGTTATAAGGGCTTGCCGAAGTACAAGCCTCTGATCAAGTACCTCAGCACCGAGGGTGTGAAGAAGCGTCTCTTGGACACCGAGGGCTTCTATATGCAGGACAACAACCGCGAGATGCATGTGGTGACCGATCCGCTCTACTTCGTCGTGGATGAGAAGAATAGCCAGATCGAGCTGACAGATAAGGGCTTTGACCTCCTGTCGCAGAAGAATGAGGATCCCGGCTTCTTTGTCCTCCCCGATATTGCCGCCCAGATGTCTGAGCTGGAGAATAAGGAGATGAGCGAGGAGGAGAAGGCCGGTACCAAGGATGAGTTGCTGACCAACTACTCCGTCAAGAGTGAGCGTGTGCATACGGTGCAGCAGCTACTGAAGGCTTACACCCTCTTTGACCGAGATGATCAGTACGTGGTGATCGACAATCAGGTGATGATCGTCGACGAGCAGACCGGTCGTATCATGAATGGTCGCCGCTACTCCGATGGACTTCACCAGGCGATCGAGGCAAAGGAGCACGTCAAGGTGCAGCAGGCCTCACAGACCAAGGCGACGATCACGCTGCAGAATTACTTCCGTATGTACCACAAGCTCTCCGGCATGACCGGTACGGCCGAGACGGAGGCTAAGGAGTTTTGGGACATCTACAAGCTCGACGTGGTCGTGATCCCGACCAATAGACCGGTGATCCGTAATGACGAGAACGACCGCATCTACAAGACGGCAAAGGCAAAGTACAATGCCGTCATCGATGAGATCCAGGCGATTACCGAGGCAGGGCGCCCAGTCCTCGTCGGTACCACCTCGGTGGAGATCTCGGAGCTCCTCAGCAAGATGCTCGACCTGAAGCATATCCCGCACAATGTGCTCAATGCAAAGCTCTTCCAGAAGGAGGCAGACATTGTTGCTCAGGCGGGTCAGTCGAGTACGGTGACCATTGCTACCAATATGGCAGGTCGTGGTACCGATATCAAGCTCTCACCTGAGGTGAAGGAAGCGGGTGGTCTCGCCATCATCGGTACAGAGCGCCACGAGTCCCGCCGAGTGGATCGTCAGCTGCGTGGTCGTGCCGGCCGTCAGGGAGACCCCGGGTCGTCCGTTTTCTTCGTCTCTCTGGAAGATAAGCTGATGCGCCTCTTCGGCTCGGATCGTATGGCGAAGGTGCTCTCCACGATGGGGCTTAAGGATGACGATATGCTCGTCTCCAAGCAGCTCAGCAAGACAGTGGAGAATGCTCAGAAAAAGGTCGAGGAGAATAACTACGGCATCCGTAAGCACCTCCTTGAGTACGACGACGTGAAGAATGCTCAGCGTAAGGTGATCTATACCCGGCGTCGTCACGCCCTTATGGGTGAGCGCATCGGGCTGGATGTGATGAATACCCTTGAGCAGTCTGCGATCTACCTTGCGACAAAGTATGAGGGCGGCTCCTTCGATGACTTCCGCACAGAGGTGTACAAGGTCTTTGCGATCGAGTGCCCGGTGTCCGAGACGGACTTCAAGGGGATGGATGCCAATGACATTGCGTCCAAGCTCCTCGATGAGGCCTCTGCCACGCTGAAGCGTCGTATGGACCGGATGGCGGAGCAGGCCGACCCGGCGCTGCAGGCTTTCTACAAGGAGCATGGCTCCCAGGTGGAGCAGATCTACGTCCCCGTGACGGATGGCAGACTGATGTACAATGTCGTGACGAACCTGAAGGAGGCGGTGGAGAGCAAGTCGCAGAGCATCGCTAAGTCCTTTATGAAGACGATCCTCCTCTACACGATCGATGAGGCGTGGGAGCGTCACCTCCTCGCCATGGATGAGCTGCAAAATGCCGTACGTACCGCCTCGTATGAGAATAAGGATCCGCTGGTGATCTTCAAGGTCGAGGCGTATGACCTCTTCAAGCGTATGATCGATGACCTGAATGTGAAGATCACCGAGATCATCATGCGTGGCCATATCAATATCGCTACACCGGAGGAGCAGGAGGCGCGTCGTCAGGCGCAGGCTGCTCGTGCCGCCGCGATGGCTCGTGCCGCTGCCCAGCAGCAGGTGCGCATCGGTGAGCATCACGATGACCCGCGTAGCAATGACCGCAGTCGCTACCGCGAGCAGAAGGATGACTACCAGGAGCAGGCGGAGCAACGTACCGAGGCAGGTCGTGCTGCGTCAGAGGCTGCCCAGGCGAATAACGTCCCCTACCGCGCAGCCAAGAAGGTGGGTCGCAACGATCCCTGTCCCTGTGGCAGTGGTAAGAAATTTAAGAACTGCCACGGCCGAAACCTCTGACGATAACTGATCTCGACTATTTTATCTAAGGACAGCCATGACGTACCCTGACTCCGGTGGAGAAGCAGTGGAGCGGAGGGGCTGTCCTTTTTTTATATACCACTTATGATATACTCAATGACCGGCTTCGGGAGGGCGGAGAAGAGCGGTGAGGGGAAGAAGATCACCGTGGAGATCTACTCCGTAAATAGCAAGAATGCGGATGTCAATGTCCATATACCGGGTCACTTGCGCGCGCTGGAGCAGGAGATCCGCAAGAGGACCACTACGCGCTGCCTGCGTGGTAAGATGGATGTCTACGTCTCTGTGGATCACCTCGAGGCGCAGGCACCACTCACGCTTGACGAGCAGGTGGCAGCTACCTACTGGGAGCGGCTGCAGCAGCTCAGCAGCGACACCGGTATCCCGCTGCCTCAGGACCCTATGAGACTAATCATTGGCTTCCAGGGCGTGCTCCATACGGTAGAGATCGATGAGGTCGAGCGGGAGAGCGATGGGCGCTTGGTGATGGAGGCGCTGGAGGAGGCAGTCGACCACTTCATTGCCTTCCGGGCTCAGGAGGGAGAGTCGCTCTATCGGGTGTTCCAAGAGAATATCGAGGCGATCAGGACGCTCATCGGCTCTACCGAGCCATACGAGCAAGAGCGCATCGACACGGTGAGGGAGAGACTTGAGACGGAGCTGCGTCGCGTGACACAGAATAACTATGACGCCAGTCGTCTCGAGCAGGAGATGATCTATTACATCGACAAGCTTGACGTGCATGAGGAGCGTAATAGGCTTATCAACCACCTCTCCTACTTCGAGTCCACTATGGATGGCGAGGTCGGCCAGGGGCGTAAGCTTGGCTTCATCGCACAGGAGATCGGTCGAGAGATCAATACCTTTGGCTCCAAGAGCAACCACGCCACGCTTCAGAAGATCACGGTCAAGATGAAGGATCATCTTGAGCAGATCAAGGAGCAGGTGCTCAACGTCCTCTGATCTTTTTTTCTCCCCCCCCTATGCACTCCCTTTATCCTCGCCGGAGTCTCTTCTCCTGTCGCCTAATCCGTAAGCTCCGCTACGGACGAGGTCACGGTGTCCACTCGCCGATGGCGTATCGGATGGTTTGCTCTGTCGTGCAGCCGAAGTATGAGTACTACCTCCCCACACCGGATGAGGATCGCCTGGCGCTTTGGTATAGGCTTGTCGCCCGTCTGGGCTATGAGGTGGCCACTTATGGTGAGACGACTCCGGATCGGCTGACAGCTATGGACTACGCAGCTCTCGCTGATAGTCGTGTGGGGACCTTGCCGCTGAGCGATCTCGGGACGATGGATCGAGTGCTGCTCTATACTGACAGCGCTGAGGAGGCTCTACGCTTCCTGCAGGTGAAGGGTAGGGCGGTGTTGCTGACTGACGTGAGGCGGGATAGGGCTGCAGAGGAGCGGCTGCGGGACTTAGTGGCCCAGCTGACTCGAGGGGTGGTGATCGATCTGTATGACCACGCCCTACTATTTAGTAAGAACGACAACCTTTACATTTATCGTAGTACTGTCTAATAATGGACGAACAAAAGAAAAGCAAGCTCTACACCGGTCGCGGGGATAAGGGCAAGACCTCTCTCGTCGGTGGCAAGCGGGTCTCCAAGGCGTCACCAAGGCTGAATGCTTATGGTCAGCTCGATGAGCTCAATTCATTCATAGGTCTGCTTCGTGCCGAGCTGCCGTCCGCTCTGGAGCAGGATGAGCTGCTGCAGGAGATCCAGGAGCGGCTCTTCACCTGTGGCACGCATATCGCGACGGATACGACAGACCCGGAGCTCCTGAAGTACTGTGGCAGTGGCCTCTCCGAGGAGGATATCCACCACCTGGAGCAGATGGTCGATAAGCTCGATGGGGAGCTGCCGAAGCTGAAGCAATTTATCCTCCCCGCCGGTGGTCGAGCTGCCTCTGTGGCGCATATTTGTCGCACTGTGGCGCGGCGCTCGGAGCGGGACATCTATGCCTTCCTTGAGGCGGAGCCGACTGCGGTGATCGATCCCTCCGTCCTGCAGTATATCAATCGCCTGAGTGACTACTTCTTTGTCCTCGGACGGGCTGCCGCTCGTGCTGAGGGCGGTAAGGAGGTGGTCTGGAAGGGGAGCAAAGAGGTCTTCTGACTTCGCCCTCCCCAGGCGTCACGTCACTGCCCTCGTCTCGCCGCCATTCTCTAATATCGGTAAAAGAGAATACTAATACCGATATTAGTGAAGTCTATTACCGGTATTAGTTTCATCTAATATCGGTAATAGGATGCACTCATGATGATGGTGATAGGGGAGGGGGTGGTGCCGTTTGATTTGGTATATTTGCATACTGAATGGACGATTGTAAGCGTGCTGAAGCGACGCAGAGAGAGGGGAAGCTCACAGATCGACTCTCGGCTCTCTTGCCTTGCTCCGGGGACTACTTTTCCCATCCTAAATGGACACAATAAAATTGGTAGATAGATATGTCGACTAAGCCCAAGAAATCGCACCGGGTCCCGGTGACCGGCTCTACATTCCTCAGTACAGTCAGTATCTGTGCTGTACTCTTCCTGATCGGTCTCGTGGCGATGATCGGTCTCGTGGGGCGTGGCTTGGGGGACTACATCCGCGAGAGTCTCAGCTACACCGTGCTGCTCGATCCGGAGAGCCCCGATGCCGACATCGTCTCGATGCGGGACAAGATCTCATCTAGGCCCTACGCCAAGGAGGTGACCTATTACTCCAAGGAGGAGGCGATGCAGGAGTTGGCCGAGGAGCTGGGGGAAAACCCTGAGGACTTCCTCGGGTGGAACCCCCTCTCACCCACACTGGAGGTGCACGTTCTCTCAGAGTATGCCGCCAGCCCGGATAGTGTCGAGCTGATCGCTAAGGATCTGCAGTCTTTCCCTATCGCACAGACGGTCTCCTACCGCAAGGATCTGGTCGACGAGCTTAATCGCAACCTCAGCACCATCGCCCTGATCATGGGTGCACTGGCGCTGCTCCTGCTGGTGATATCGGTCGTCCTGATCAATAATACGATCCGCCTGCGGGTCTATGCCAAGCGCTTCATCATCTACACGATGCGATTAGTGGGGGCGACCGGCTCCTTTATCCGCCGTCCCTTCATCACCTCGGGTATCAGGAGTGGTGTGGTGGCGGCGGTGGTTGCCATCGGGCTGATGGTTTGGTGCCGCTACTACCTCCTGACGAAGTATCCGATCCTCAGTGGTGTGCTGTCGGTGCAGAATATGGTGATCGCCGGGGCAGTCGTGCTGCTCTCAGGGATCCTGATCTCCTGGATCGCCTCTGCCGCTGCAGTCAGTCGCTACCTCAAGATGGATGAGGATCGTCTATATCGTGCCTAAAGGCGGGCCATCAAGACACATTGTTATGAGTAAAGATAAGGGTAAGAAAACGCACTTCGAGACCTACGGCTTCGGGAGAGTCAATCTCCTGATCCTCCTCGGCTCACTACTCCTCCTGATCATTGGGTATCTGCTGATGAGCGGAGGCGCCTCCACGGATGGGGTGACTTTTAATCCTGAGGTCTTCAGCCCCCTGCGCATCCGTGTGGCTCCGCTGGTCTGCATGCTGGGCTATGCCGGCATCGCCGTGGCGATCCTCTGGAGGAAGCGAAGCGACTATAAGGGGAGCAACACCGGTGAGGAGACTCCCTCCGATGACACCACTGAGCCAACTGAGAGATGACAGTCGTCCAAGCCATTGTCCTCGCCATCGTCGAGGGACTGACAGAGTTTCTGCCGGTCTCCAGCACCGGTCACCTGGTGATCGCTCAGTCCTTGATGGGGATCGAGAGTACCCCTTTCGTGAAGGCCTTCACCGTCATGATCCAGCTCGGAGCGATCCTCTCCGTGGTGGTGCTCTACTGGAGGCGTTTCTTTGACTTCAGAGTGGCACCGGAGATGGATAGTCCCGAGGTGCCGGCATGGAAACGTACGGTAAGCCGTTTCCGCTTCTACATAGCTCTCCTGATCGGGCTCCTGCCGGCGGTAGTGCTGGGGGTGCTCTTCGGTGACTGGGTGGATCATGCCCTCGGATCGGTGTGGATCATCGCGGTCAATCTCCTCATCGGAGGTGTGGTGATGCTCTTCATCGACAAGTGGCTCCATAAGGGAAGCCACGGACGGGAGATCACCTACAAGAATGCCTTCATCGTCGGGCTCTTCCAGACCATTGCCATGTTTATGCCCGGGATGTCGCGCTCAATGAGTACGATCGTCGGTGGTATGGTGGCGGGGATGGATCGGAAGCGGGCGGCTGAGTTTAGCTTCTTCCTCGCTGTACCGACGATGCTGGGCGCCACCTGCTACGAGGTGCTGAAGTTCTGGAAGTCGGGCGATCTATCAGTGCTCTCCGATCATATGGGTCTGCTGGTGGTGGGCAATGTGGTCTCCTTCGTCGTCGCCTTGGCGGCGGTCCGTTTCTTCATCGCCTTTGTGCAGAAGCACACCTTTGCCTCCTTTGGCTGGTATCGGATCGCTGTCGCCTGTGTCATCTTGGCGATGCTGGGCTTGGGCATGGATCTTGCTGTTTTCTAAGTGGGGGTGATGGACGATAGAGGGGTGCGACTGACTCGAGCAGTCTATCAGATAGGCGCTGAGAGGGGGCGAAGGCGTGTCGCACCGCCCAACCCCTTCAGCGAGGGGATGATCATCTCCGTCGATAAGCCACTCGGCTGGACCAGCTTCGACTTGGTTAATCTCTTTCGCCGGCTCGCCTGCACGGAGCTCAATCTTAAGCGGCTTAAGGTGGGGCATACCGGTACCCTTGATCCTCTGGCTACCGGTGTGGTCGTGCTCTGTACCGGGCGCTTCACGAAGCGTATCGAGGAGCTGCAGGATCACGACAAGTGCTATGAGGCGACGATACGTCTGGGTGCTACTACGCCGAGCTTTGACTTGGAGCACTCCATCGACGCCTTTTACCCCTATGATCATCTCACGGAGGAGGAGATACGTACAGCTCTGCTCTCGTATGAGGGGGAGATCGATCAGGTGCCGCCGGCTTACTCCGCAGCGAAGATCGGTGGGGAGCGTGCCTATATGATCGCGCGTCGGGGGGATGAGGTGGAGCTACCGGCTAAGCGGGTCCGCTTCGATCGGATCGAGCTACTGAGCTACGAAGCGCCGCTGGCACGGGTACGGGTAACGGGAGGCAAGGGGATCTTCATCCGCGCGCTGGCCCGGGACCTGGGTGAGCAACTCGGCTGTGGCGCTCACCTCACACGACTTCGGCGGACACGGGTGGGCGACAGAAGTGTGGAGGAGTGCATCCGCCCGGAGGACTTTGTTCCCTTCATCCGGCAGACGCTGGATGCGTATGCTTCCGTCCACCAGACCGACCTGAGGGCGTGGCGGGATCGCATCGTGGCAGAGGGGGGAGAATAGATATAATCAATTTTAGAGACACTGATATATGAAGTTGTCACAATTTGGCTTCAAGTTACCCAAGAAACTGATTGCTCAGCATCCGACAGACTTTCGTGATGAGTCTCGGATGATGGTGCTCCACCGCAAGAGTGGGGAGATCGAGCATAGACAGTTTAAGGATCTGATCGAGTACTTCTCTGAGGATGACGTGATCGTCCTCAATAATGCGAAGGTCTTCCCTGCTCACCTCGTGGGGCATAAGGAGAAGACGAATGCCCGCATCGAGGTATTCCTGATGCGCGAGCTGAAGGCTGAGAACTACCTGTGGGATGTCCTCGTGGACCCGGCTCGTAAGATCCGGATCGGGAATAAGCTTTTCTTTGGTGACGATGAGCGACTGGTCGCTGAGGTGATCGACAATACCACCTCCCGAGGTCGTACCCTTCGCTTCCTCTACGACGGGGATCATGACCACTTCATCCAAGATCTGAAAGACCTCGGCATGACGCCTCTGCCCGACTATATCAAGCGTGAGCCGACACCGGATGATGCTGAGCGGTACCAGACCATATACGCTGAGGCTGAGGGGGCTGTAGTGGGACCGTCGGCAGGATTTCACTTCAGCCGCGAGCTGATGAAGCGTCTCGACCTGAAGGATGTCCACTTTGCGAAGCTTGAGCTAAGCACCAGCCGCGTGATGTACGACGAGATCGATGTGGACGACCTCGCGAAGTACAAGATGGGATCCGAGCAGATCTCTATCACGCAGGAGTGCTGCGACGTGGTCAATAAGGCGCGTGTGGGAGGACATAAGATCTGCGGTGTCGGCACCTCGACGATGAAGGCACTGGAGACCGCGCTCAGCACCGATGGCTTTATCAAGCCCTATGGGGGCTGGACGGGGAAGTTTATCTACCCGGAGTACACCTTTGGCATCGCTAATAGTATGGTGACCGGTTTCCATATGCCGTACTCCTCCACGCTGCTCACCGCAGTTGCCTTTGGCGGCTACGACGTGATGATGAATGCCTACAAGGTGGCGATCAAGGAGGAGTACCGCTTTGGTTGCTACGGTGATGCCATGCTCATCATCTGACACTTATGGAGCACACCGCTTATATCGCTCTCGGGAGCAACTTAGGAGATCGTGCCCACTACCTCTCCGAGGCGGTACGGCTGATCGGTGAGCGGGTGGGGAAGGTTCTCGCTGTCTCCTCTCCTATGGAGACGGAGCCGGTGGGCTTTGAGAGTGAGCATAAGTTCCTCAATCAAGTGCTCGCTGTCCGTACTTCGCTTGCCCCTCGAGCCCTTCTTACGGTGACGCGCGAGATCGAGCGAGAGCTGGGGCGTGAGCGGAAGAGCGTCAGCGGGATCCACTTCGACCGGACCTGCGATGTCGATATTCTGATGATCGATAACCTGGTCTACCACGATGAGTGGCTGGAGATCCCTCATCCTCGTATGCGAGAGCGGCTCTTTGTCCTCCAGCCCTTGGCCGAGATAGCGCCTGACGAGATTGACCCGGTCACTGGTAAGACCATCCGAGAGCTACTATGGGACGTCTCTTAGGGCTGGATGTAGGACGCAAGCGAACCGGTATGGCGGTGACAGATCCCCTGAGGATCATCCCCGACGGTATGGGCTATGCCTCCACGGGCGAGATCCCCGATCGTGTGAGGGACTACTGTCAGCGGGAGGAGGTGGATGCGATCATCATCGGGCTACCTAAGCAGGCGGACAATTCGCCCTCCGAGAGTGAGAAATACATTACCCCGCTGATCAATAGGCTGCGTAAACTTTTGCCTACTATGCCCATCATAAGGTATGACGAGCGCTTCACTTCAGTAATCGCCAATCGGACCCTCGTCGAGAGCGGAATGGGGCGGATGAAGAGGCGGGAGAAAGGGCTGGTCGACGAGATTAGCGCCGTGATCATCCTGCGAGACTTCCTCGAGAGCCGGACCTATCGTGAGATGCAGGAGCGGGGAGAGATATAATTAATGAATAGAAAGTAAGCAATGGAACTACCTATATACGTCTACGGCACTGACGTACTGAGAGAACCGACCAAGGAGGTGACTCCTGACCTGCCGGGTCTCCAGAAGCTGATTGCCGATATGTACGACACCATGTATGCCTCCGATGGGATCGGACTGGCCGCTCCGCAGGTGGGCAAGGCACTGCAGCTCTTTGTCATCGATGCGTCGCCCCTCCAGGACGCCTATCCCGAGACAGCGGATATGAAGCATACCTTTATCAATGCGGAGGTGCTGGAGTATGGCACGGAGGAGGTCACCTTGGATGAGGGCTGCCTCAGCCTCCCCGGTCTCAGCGAGCCGGTGAGCCGACCAACGATGGTGCGGGTGAAGTACCAGGATGAGAGCTTCGAGTGGCACGAGGAGACCTTCCGAGGCTTCAGCGCGCGGGTCTTCCAGCATGAGTTTGACCACACCCGTGGGATCCTCTTTACGGACAAGGTCCCGGCGATGCGCAAGGCCATGATCCGCAGTAAGCTCAAGAAGATGTCCCGCGGCAATGTCCGGGCGGACTACAAGATCATCACCAATATCCGATAACTGACCGGGATGAGAGAGAGGATCCGCTTACGACTTTGGCAGACCACCATACTGGTGGTCTGCCATCTCCTGCCCGCACACGCCCAGATCGATCCGACTCGGGTGATGACCATAGGGCAAAATGCGATCCTCTTCAAGGATTACGTCCTCGCCATCCAGTACTTCAATACTGCCATCCGGGTCGACTCCACCTCGGCACGCCCCTACTACTGGCGTGCTGTGGCGAAGTACAGCCTCGGTGATGTCAGGGGCGCAGAGCAAGATGCTTCGGTCAGCATCGGACGCAATCCCTTCATCTACGACGCCTACTACCTCCGCGCCCTCACCCGCCACACGCTGGGCGAGGACTCGCTGGCGCTTCAGGACTACAAGGTGGTGCTAGCCGATAATCCCGACAATCGGGGGGCGCTCCACAATGCTGCGGTCCTCTACACCTCGATGAAGGATACGGTATCCGCCCGTCGCCTCCTCGACCACCTCCATCGCTATCATCCCGACTATGCGGATGGCTATCTGATCGATGGCGGTCTCCGACTGCAGCAGGGTGACACCGTTGCAGCGCAGGGGCTCTTTGAGAAAGCGCTTGCCCTCTCACCTTCGCTGACCAATGCTCATCTCTCTATGGCGGATATTGCCTACAGTAGGCACAAGTATCGAGAGGCAGAGGATTACCTCGACAAGGCGATCCGCATCAATGCCAATGAGCCGATACTATATACCAATAGAGCGCTCATCCGATACCAGCAAAATAATATGCGCGGAGCGATGGGCGACTACACTATGGCGGTGGAACTGGATCCCAATAACCTCATCGCCCGATACAATCGCGCCCTCCTCCGGACGCAGGTGGGGGAGCTCAATGGAGCATTAGACGACTTCAGTAGAGTGGTCATGCTACAGCCGGACAATTACTTTGCGATCTTCAATCGCGCCTTAGTTGCCAATGAGCTCGGCAGCTACACTCTCGCCAAGTCCGACCTGACCAAGATCATCAACCGCTATCCCACTTTTGTCCCCGCCTTTGCCGAGCGCTCCAGAGCCAATATGGGGCTCGGGCTGACCCTTGAGGCAAAGAAGGACAATTATCTCGCCAGCAAGATGATGTACGATCCCGCCACCCGTCGCAAGGCCGAGCAGCAGCAGAAGGAGATGTCAGAGTTGCTGAAGGAAGATGCGGAGAATATGTACGCTGAGGGAGGCGCCCGACAGGTCCGGGACGAGCGGGACGACAACATCCGCAAGTTCCGTCTCCTCGTCTACAACAGCCGAGAGAAGGGGTACAATGAGCTCTATGCCGAGGCGGAAGAGGTCGGCATCCGTGGTCGCGTGCAGGATCGAGAGATGCCGGTGGAGCCGATGCCGCTCTTCTCCCTCTCGTATTATATGAAAGAGGAGGCTCAGCCCCGACTTGGCAAGGAGCGAGACTACTCGGGCGAGCTTCATCTGCCGACATCCGATCGCAAGATCTATGTGGTCAATGACCTGCCGGTCCTCAATCAGCTACAGTTTGACTACCACATGAGCCGCATCGACTCCTTCCCGCAGATGAGGGAGCAGGATCTCTTTGCCCTCGCTATGGACCAGGTGATGGTCAGCGACCATGCAGCGGTGGTGGCGACACTCGACCGAGTGATTGCAGAGCACCCCGACCAGCCCGATGCCTACCTCCAGCGTGGTGTCTCCCGCATCAAGGACTTTATCAATAAAGAGACCGTCCGCCACACTCAGATAGACCTCGGCGTCGATGTCTCCAAGGCAGATCTCTCCAAGGACTACCTCCTGAAGAAAGCGACCTACACCTCCTCCATCGAGGACTTCCGCAAGGTCCTCGACCTCGTCCCCGGTTACCTCCCGGCGCTGTACAACCTCGCCTACGCTCACTATGGTCTTGGGCAGTACCACGAGGCGATCTCCGCCCTCAGCGACCTGATCATCAGGGATCCCTCCTTTGGCGACGCCTTCTTTGCCCGCGGACTTGCCTACTATGCCACGGGGGATAAGGAGAAGGGGGATCGGGACATGAGCCGCGCCGGTGCTCTAGGCGTCTTTGGCTCCTACAACATCATCAAGCGCATGCAGTAATGACAGACAGCAAGAAGATCAATATCGCCCTCGACGGCTACTCCTCCTGTGGCAAGAGCACTATCGCTAAGCGTCTCGCCCGCTCCCTCGGCTACACCTACGTTGATACTGGTGCTATGTATCGGGGCGTCACCCTCTTTGCCCTCCGAGAGGGACTATTCAGCGGGGAGGAGCCGATGGTCGAGGAGATCACCCGCAGGCTCCCTGAGATAGAGATGCGCTTCGCCATCTACCCCGACGGCCAGCACCTCCTCCTTAATGGCGAGGACGTCGAGCGGGAGATCAGGGGTATGGAGGTCTCTGAGCATGTCAGCCCGATTGCCACCATACCTGAGGTCCGCAACGCGCTCACGAGACAGCAGCAGGCTATGGCGGGGGAGAAGGGGGTCGTCATGGACGGCAGGGATGTCGGTACAACCATTCTCCCCGATGCGGAGCTTAAGATCTTCGTTACCGCACGACCCGAAGTCCGAGCGCGCAGGCGCTTTGACGAGCTGACGGCTAAGGGCGAGTCAGTCACCTTCGACTCCGTGCTCGCTAACGTCCGAGAGCGGGATCGCATCGACTCCGGTCGCGCTGTCAGTCCCCTCAGGCAGGCTGAGGACGCCCTTGTCCTCGACAACTCCGATATGACCCTCGACCAGCAACAGGCTTGGGTCGAGGAGCGGGTAAGGGAGCGCCTATGATCAACATCGAGATTAATAGCAAGTCCGGCTTCTGCTTCGGTGTCGTCACTGCGATCGAGAAGGCTGAGACCGAGCTCGAGGGGGGACACTCGCTCTACTCTCTCGGAGATATTGTCCACAATAGTCAGGAGGTATCACGTCTCTCCGAGAAGGGACTTCGTCCGATCCGCTACGAGGATCTCAGCCACCTGAGGGACAAGCGGGTCCTCTTCCGGGCACACGGCGAACCGCCCGAGGTTTATGCTGAGGCGCGGACCCGCGGACTGGAGATCATCGATGCCACCTGCCCGGTCGTCCTCTCCCTCCAGCGTAAGATCCGCAAGACATATGAGAAAACCTCCCGCGAGGGAGGACAGATCGTTATCTTCGGCAAGCTGGGACATGCTGAGGTAAATGGGCTCGTCGGTCAGACAGAGGGGCATGCGATTGTCGTCCAGTCGATCAGCGACGTGGAGGAGAAGGTTGATCTCTGCCGTCCTGTCTACCTCTTCAGTCAGACCACTATGGATGGTAAGGCTTACCGGGAGCTCATCGGCTATATCAGCGACCACCTCGCCACCGGGGTCTACTTCGAGAGCCACGACACCATCTGCCGTCAGGTCGCCAATCGGATGAAGGATCTTGTCGACTTTGCCGAGAGCAAGGACGTTATCTACTTCATCGCCGGTAAGAACAGCAGCAACGGCAAAGTGCTCTACCACGCCGCCCTGCAGGCCAATCCCCACACCTACTTCATCTCCGACCCCTCCGAGATCACAGACCCCCTCCCTCCTGAGGTCCGGACGGTGGGCATCACCGGTGCCACCTCCACCCCGATGTGGCAGATGGAGCAGGTCCGAGACCGTCTCCGCGAGCTCAATACCTGAGCACCGACCTGAAACCGGGTGCTCTCCGGCTGATCCTCCACTTTCGTCTTCATCCTCACGCTCAGTCACGTCAGGGCTTGATTTTAGGGGTGACGCATTTGAGGGGTACAGAGTGATACAGAAAACCATTTAGCTCATTGTCAGGATAATGCGGAGACGAAGCGCCCATTGCGGTTCGTATCATCAGCCTGTCGAAGTGTGCTCCTAAGAGTCTCCTCCCCCAGCTCGAAATACCCGATAGAGGATGTAGAATACACGTAGCAGGGGTGTCACCATCAACCCCGGCTGAGCGACGATCACCTCACTTGTCCGGAAGCTTAAGCGGTGCAAATATAGCACCCTCGTCGGGAGAAGTTGCCTCACAGAGTCTCTACGTGTCTCTACGTGTCTCTTCCTGACTAAAATTGCGTCTCCTGCGATCTTCGCCACCTCGTGTCTCAGTGTATGGCTAATGAACGATGATGCCTCTGAAGCTCCGCCCTCTGCGGGTTACCACTTGGTATAGGTGACCGTCCCTTAGCTGTAAAGCCCAAGTGCGTCACCCATACGCCTTGATTTTGTGGGGCGGATCGGAATACGGCAAAAGTTTGTACCTTTGTCTATTATAGATAGCAGACAGAGAAAGTAGATCAATCAATATAGATCATGGCAAATATCACAATTACATTTCCGGACGGGTCTCAGAAGGAGGCTCCTAAGGGGGTAACCAGCCAAGAGCTGGCGGCAGAGATCAGCCCTCAGCTGGCTAAGAAGATCTTGGTGGCAAGGGTGAATGGCAAGCTTTGGGATGTGATGCGTCCCATTGAGGAGGATGCACGTGTGCAGTTCTTCACCTGGGATGATGACGAGGGGAAGCATGCCTTTTGGCACACCTCGGCACACCTGACCGCCGAGGCGCTGCAGGAGCTTTACCCGGGGGTGAAATTTGCCATTGGTCCCGCTGTTGATGACGGCTACTACTACGATGTCGATATGACGGATACAGGTACCACTCTGACGGAGAGTGACCTGCCTAAGCTGGAGAAGCGTATCATGGAGCTTGCCAAGGAGGATCAGCCGCTGGTCCGTCAGGAGATCTCCAAGGAGGACGCTCTCCATCACTGGACTGAGGAGGATAAGGATCCGTACAAGGTGGAGCTTATCCAGGACCTCGAGGATGGGACGATAAGCACCTACACCTGCGGCAACTTCGTCGATCTCTGCCGTGGGCCGCATATCCCAAGCACCGGTCTGATCAAGGCGGTCAAGCTGACCAAGCTCGCAGGAGCTTATTGGCGTGGGGATGAAAATCGTCAGATGCTTACCCGCGTGTACGGCATCACCTTCCCCAAAGCGAAGATGCTCGATGAGTATCTCCAGATGGTGGAGGAGGCTAAGCTCCGCGACCACCGTAAGATCGGTAAGGAGCTCGAGCTCTTTACCTTCTCAAGTGAGGTGGGTCCCGGCCTGCCCCTTTGGCTTCCGCGAGGCACGCAACTTCGGCTGACCCTGCAGCGCTTCTTGGAGCGTGTTCAGGAAACCTATGGCTACCAGCAGGTGATGACGCCTCATATCGGTAGCAAGCAGCTCTATGTCACCTCAGGTCACTGGGCTAAGTATGGTAAGGACTCCTTCCGCCCCATTACGACCCCGCAGGAGGGCGAGGAGTATATGCTCAAGCCGATGAATTGCCCCCACCACTGCATAGTCTTCCGGAGCAAGCCACGCTCTTACAGGGATCTGCCGGTGCGCATTGCGGAGTTTGGTACGGTGTACCGCTACGAGCAGAGTGGAGAGCTCCACGGACTGACCCGTGTGAGAGGCTTTACGCAGGATGATGCGCACATCTTCTGTCGCCCTGATCAGATCAAGGAGGAGTTTGAGCGCGTGATGGACATCATCTATATTGTCTTCAAGACGCTTGAGTTTAAGTCCTTTGAGGCACAGATCTCCCTGCGCGACCCCAATAATAAGGAGAAGTACATCGGGTCGGATGAGAATTGGGAGAAGGCAGAGAATGCCATCATTGAGGTCTGCAAGGATCGTGGTGTCAAGGCCAAGGTGGTCGAGGGGGAGGCAGCCTTCTATGGCCCGAAGCTTGACTTTATGGTGAAGGACGCCATCGGTCGCAAGTGGCAGCTCGGTACCATCCAGGTGGACTACAATCTTCCGGAGCGCTTCCAGCTCGAGTACACTGGAGAGGATGGACAGATGCACCGCCCCGTGATGCTCCACCGTGCACCTTTTGGTTCGATCGAGCGCTTTGTCGCCGTCCTCTGCGAGAATACGGCGGGCAAGTTCCCCCTCTGGCTCTGCCCAGACCAGGTGGCAATCCTCCCAGTCTCGGAGAAATATCTTGACTACGCCTATAAGGTGGAGGATGAGCTGAAGGAAAAGGGTATCCGCGTCAAGGTTGATGATCGGGACGAGAAGCTCGGCAAAAAGATCCGCGAGACAGAGCTGATGCGCATCCCCTACCTCTTGATCGTAGGCGAGAAAGAGGAGGCAGAGGGTACAGTTTCTATTCGCAAACAAGGTGAAGGCGAGCAGGGTACGGAAAAAATTAGTACCTTTGCCGACGCTGTGGCTCAGGAAATCTACAAGCAGACCCATCAGTGGGAGCAAACTGATGAGGCTCAGAAGGCCTTTGCTCACCAGCACGATAAGGAATAATAGACTGATAACTACCGGTTTAGTCGACTCTCATACCTATCCCGCAAGGGAGGTAGGGAGTGGAGACTGCCGACACGTAACTATATTTTAGACCTCAAGAAGAGACTTAATGTCCGCAAGAAGACAGCCAATTAGTCGCGGTAGTCGCGACGATGAAAACTCCAATCGTATCAATGAGCAGATCCGTGCTCGTGAGGTGCGTGTCGTAGGGGACAACGTGGAGCAAGGGATCTACACCATCCAGGAGGCTCGCCGTATGGCGCAGCAGCAGGAGCTCGATCTCGTGGAGATTTCGCCCAATGCAGATCCGCCTGTCTGTAAGATTTTGGACTACCAGAAGTTTCTTTACCAGCAGAAGAAGAAGGCTAAGGAACAGAAAGCCAATCAGGTCAAGACGACGCTCAAGGAGATCCGCTTCGGACCTCAGACTGACGACCATGACTACAGCTTTAAGCTCCGCCATGCCATCAGCTTCCTGCAGGAGGGCAGCAAGGTGCGTGCTTATGTCTTCTTCCGTGGACGGTCCATCGTCTTTAAGGACCAGGGTAAGCTCCTCCTCCTTCGTTTTGCCAACGATCTTGAGGACTACGCTCGGGTGGATCAGCTCCCTAAGCTTGAGGGAAAGCGCATGAGTATGCTCTTCTCACCCAAGAAGGGAGTCGCTAAGAAGAAGAGTGACGATAGTAGCAGTAGCAATCAACATCACACCTCTGATGAAGGCTCCGATAGTGAGCCGGAGGAGGAGGCGTAATAACGTCCACGGCGTGAGCCGCGGCAATCACTAATTTATACATTATTTAATCCATCAAGTCATGCCTAAGGTTAAGACTAATTGCGGTGCTAAGAAGAGATTTTCTCTCACCGGATCAGGAAAAATCAAGCGTAAGCATGCTTACAAGAGCCACCTCCTGGCATGTAAGTCCAAGAGGCAGAAGCGTGATCTCACCAATACCGGACTGGTACACGAGTCCAATGAGCGTGGGGTCAAGAAACTGCTTGGACTTGCATAAGTAAGCGGTCGACTACGTAAGATTTTAGTAACAGGATGATGAGCAGAGAAGAGCGGAGAGTAATGATCCGCCGCTCATGTCCACAGAAATTTTAGAATCATGTCAAGATCAGTCAATCATGCCGCCTCTAAGGCGCGGCGCAAGAGAATCCTCAAGCAGACCCGTGGCTACTATGGTGCACGTAGGAATGTCTGGACGGTAGCTAAGAATACTTGGGAGAAGGGGCTTACCTACGCTTACCGCGATCGTAAGGTCAAGAAGCGCACTTTCCGTGCCCTCTGGATCCAGCGTATCAATGCGGCTGCACGTCAGGAAGGACTTTCCTACTCAAGGCTCATGGGGATGCTCCACGACAAGGGTATCGAGATCAATCGTAAGGTCCTCGCTGACCTGGCGATGAATCACCAGGAGGCGTTTAAGGCGATCGTAGATAAGGCTAAGGCCTGAGATACAGCGGTCCTAAATACAAGACTCAGCTAAGAGCAACATCGTAGACTCTACGGTGTTGCTCTTTTTTTTCGTGCCTATCGGCTCAGAAGCGTACAAGATCCGGGTGTAGATGGTACCATCTCTGGGGAAATGGTGGCTCTTTTTGTCTCAGTTCGTTTTAGGGAAAGGTCTTCACTTGGAAAAGTGTTACCTTTGTATCTATCGTAATCATATACTGTAGCCATGACTCTATTTAGTGTCAATATCAATAAAGTAGCCACTCTCAGGAATGCCCGGGGGGAGAATCGTCCTGACATTATCCAGGTGGCTAAGGACCTCCAGCGGATGGGGGCGCAGGGGATCACCGTCCATCCCAGGCCCGACGAGCGTCACATTAAGTATGCTGATGTCCCGGCGCTGAGGCAGGTGGTAGATACGGAGTACAATATAGAGGGCTATCCCTCGGAGGATTTCCTTACGTTAGTCACCCAGGTGGGTCCCGATCAGGTCACCCTAGTACCGGATGCACCGGATGCACTGACGAGCAGTGCTGGATGGGATGTGGAGACGCACTATGACCAGTTGGAGAAGATCATCGACCGACTCCACCGGGCTGGCATCCGCGCCTCAATCTTTGTGGACACTGACTTGGAGAATCTCGTCGCTGCTCGGAGCGTGGGGGCTGATCGAGTGGAGATGTATACGAAGCCCTATGCTGACCTGTATCCGACGCACCCTGAGGAGGCTGTCCAGCCCTTTGTGGCCTGTGCCAGGCGTGCCAAGGAGCTGGGGCTCGGAGTCAATGCCGGTCACGACCTTAGTCTCGACAATCTGGCACTCCTCCATAGGCACATCCCGGAGCTGGACGAGGTCTCTATCGGTCACGCTGTGATCTGCGAAGCCCTGTATGAGGGATTTGAGACCGTGGTCCGCAAGTATCTGGAGATCCTCAGTAAGTGAGATAATTAGGTGGGGGAGGGTGTAGTATTGTACAATAATCATATCAGAATAACATCAGATGAATTTCCTTCAAATAGCGGCAGACACTCTGCCTCAGCTCTCTCAGGTGGCCGGCTCTGCCGTCACCGATACGGAGACGATGAATCTATGGGACCTGGCTGTCAAGGGAGGCTGGATCATGATCGTCCTCCTGCTCCTCTCGATCATCGCCTGCTACATCTTTGTGGAGCGGGTGCTCTTTTACAACAAAGCCGGCAAGAGCAATCCCTCCTTCATCGAGAAGACTCGGGACTATATCCGTGAGGGCAAGCTGGAGTCTGCCAAGGATCTGTGCGAGGCTGAGCATACCCCGGGTGCGAGGATGATCTCCAAGGGGATCGACCGCTTGGGACGTCCGACAGAGGAGATCATGGCAGCGATAGAGAATGTGGGTAACCTCGAGGTGCAGCGTTTGGAGAAGTCACTTCCTCTCCTCGCTACCGTTGCCTCCGGTGCGCCGATGATCGGCTTCCTCGGTACGGTGACGGGTATGATCCGTGCCTTCTACAATATGGCACAGGCGGGAGCCAATGTCGATGTCTCACTGCTCTCCTCCGGTATCTATGAGGCGCTGGTGACGACGGTCGGTGGTCTGATCGTCGGTATCCTCGCCCTCTTTGCCTACAATTACCTCACGACGCGGGTGGATAAGATTGTCTCAAAGTCTGAGTCGGAGGCTCTGGACTTTATGGATCTGCTCAATGAGCCTACCGTCACGTCTGCACGAAAGGGAGGGATACACTGATGAAGCTGAAGCGTAGATCTAAGGCTATAGGAGACTTTAGTATGGCGTCGATGACCGACGTCATCTTCCTGCTCCTGATCTTCTTCATGGTCTCGAGTACCCTCGTGGTGCCGAGTGCCCTGAGGGTCCTGCTACCTAAGAGTTCTCAGCAGACCAATGCACGCCCCGTCACTCGTGTCACCATCACCCCTGAGGGGGAGTACTTCGTCGGTGTCGGTAATGGCGAGGATCGGCAGGTGACTTTTGAGGAGATTGATCCCTTCCTGCAGGAAACTCTGGATCAGAATCCTGATATGTTCGTCGCCCTCTATGCGGATGAGGGAGTGCCGTATGGTGAGGTGGTGAAGGTGCTGAATATTGCGGTGGAGAATCGCTATCAGATGGTCCTCGCCACCCGCCCGCTCAAGGAGTAACCATCGCTCAAGCAAAGTACAGTGGAGGAAGATAAGAGAAATAGCAGGCAATGGATCTCGGCAGCCATAGCGATAGGGGTGCATATCCTCGCTGTGGGGCTGCTCTTCGTCATCCTCATGCCTCCGATCAAGGTCCCGGATCTACCAGCCGGGATACTGGTCTCCATAGGGAATATGGCAGAGGCTGAGGGGACCTATGATCCGCACGAGATCATCCCACCTGAGGAGGTGGACCCCGTGGAGCCGACACCCACACCGCCCGATGAGGACCTGCTGACGCAGGACCTGCCGGAGGCTCCGGAGGTGAAGCAGGTCAAGCGACAGGAGCCTAAGAAGGAGCCGGTGAAGAAAAAGGACACCCGCGCGGAGCTGGAGAAGCAGCGCCAAGAGCGTCTCCTGGAGGAGCAGAAGAAGCGTGAGGCTGCTGAGGCTAAGCGTAAGGCTGATATCGCCGGTAAGGTGGCAGGAGCTCTTGGAAATGCTCAGAATGCATCCGGATCGGGGACTACCCCGTCGGGCTCGACGACAGGGCATCAGGGCTCTCCCACCGGTAATGTGACCGGTGGAGGTGCAGGCTCCGGAGTGGCAGGCTTTGGTGGCTGGTCTCTCGCCGGGCGTGATATTGTGGGCGGACTCAAGAGGCCCGACTTCACAAAGAATGTGGAGGGACGCATCGTCGTCGCCATTACTGTCAATAGTAGTGGAAACGTCATCGCCGCCACGATTGCTCCTGGGACTACCATAGGCGACTACTCGATGCAGCAGAGTGCGATCAAGGCCGCCAAGGCTACTCGCTTCAGTCGCGCCGATCAGGTGAATAACCAGAGAGGAAAGATAACCTACAAATACGAGCTCAACTGAGCTCTTTAGATCAAGAAAATATGTCAAAGACAGCTTATATTATCCTGGCAGATGGATTTGAGGAGACTGAGGCAATGGGTGCCTGGGATGCTCTCCGTCGGGGAGGCGTGGAGGCGACCTTCGTCTCGATCAACGATACGACCTCTGTGGAGGGCGCCCACGGGCTCCACTTTACTGCCGACCATACTATCGACGAGATCCGGAGGCAGCCCGCTGATGCGATCGCTCTACCCGGTGGAGCTACCGGCACAGAAAATCTCTACCAGAGCGACAAAGTGAGGGACCTGATTACCTCTCAGCTGAGAGATGGTCGATTGGTCGGTGCTATGTGTGCCGCTCCCTCTGTCCTCGGGCGTATGGGACTCCTCCGCGGCAAGCGAGCCACGGCGTACCCTGGGTGGGAGAAGTACCTCGAGGGAGCAGAGGTCGTAGAGACCGAGGCTGTGGTGGACGGACAGATCATCACTGCGAGAGGTCCCCGCTATTGCTTCGCCTACGGGGTGGCGATCCTGTCACAGCTCGAGGGACGAGATAAGGCCGCTGAGGTGGCTCGAGGTCTGCTCCTGGATGAGCAGGTGGAGCCTCTTGATATATAAATGCATGAGAAATAGATATGGAGATAAATAAAGAAGAGATAAGGGAGGCCCTAAAGTTTTACAACACCGAGGACCGTAAGCTAGAGGACTTCAAGCCGATCCAGTCCCCGCATGTCGGTATGTACGTCTGCGGCCCTACGGTCTATGGTGATGCCCACTTGGGCCATGCTCGTCCTGCCGTCACTTTTGACATCCTATTTAGGTACCTGTCACACCTGGACTATAAGGTCCGCTATGTACGCAACATCACCGACGTCGGCCACCTCGAGCACGACTCCGATGACGGCGAGGACAAGATTGCGAAGAAGGCGCGTCTGGAGCAGATCGAGCCCATGGAGGTGGTGCAGCACTACCTGACTGCCTATCATCACAATATGGAGGCGCTCAACGTCCTCCCTCCATCCATTGAGCCGATGGCGAGTGCCCACATCCAGGAGCAGATCGAGCTGACACAGGAGATCTTGGATAATGGCTTTGCCTATGTCTCGGGAGGATCGGTCTACTTTGACGTCGAGAAGTACGATAAGAAGTACAATTATGGTCGCCTCTCAGGTCGCAACGTAGAGGATATGCGGGCGAATACGAGGCAGCTTGCCGGTCAGGACGAGAAGCGCAACCCGCTTGACTTTGCCCTCTGGAAGGAGGCTTCTCCGGAGCATATCATGAAGTGGAAGAGTCCCTGGGGCATCGGCTTCCCAGGATGGCACTGCGAGTGCACCGCTATGGGACGGAAGTACCTGGGGGATCAATTTGACATCCACGGAGGCGGGCTAGACTTGGTCTTCCCCCACCATGAGTGTGAGATAGCTCAGGCGGTCGCCGCGATGGGTCATCCGATGGTCCACTACTGGCTTCACAACAACCTCATCACCATCAATGGGCAAAAGATGGGCAAGAGCCTCGGTAACTTCATCACGCTCGATGAGGTCTTCAGCGGCAAGCATAAGCTCCTCGATCAGGCGTATGATCCGATGACGGTTCGCTTCTTTGTCCTTATGGCTCACTACCGCAGTCAGCTCGACTTCAGCAATCAGGCGCTGCAGGCTGCTGAGAAGGGACTGACCCGGCTCCACGAGGCTTACAAGGCGCTGGATACTCTGAAGCCATCCGCCACTCAGACCACTGAGGTGAGGGACTTCATCCATGCCTCCTATGAGCACCTCAATGACGATCTCAATACGCCGCAGGTGGTTGCGGAGCTCTTTGATGCAGCTCGTGTGATCAACACCGCCAAGAATGGTGATCAGCCGCTCACGGAGGAGCAGATCAGCGACTTACGTCAGCTCTTCGATACCTTCCTCTATGGAGTGCTGGGTATGCGTGTGGCGAATGCAGGTCTATCCTCTCAGCATCAGGAGGCCTTTGACGGCGCGATGGATCTCCTCCTTGACCTACGTCAGCAAGCTAAGGACAGGAAGGACTGGACTGTCTCCGACGAGATCAGAGACCGCCTGACGGCACTCGGCTTTGTCGTCAAGGACACCAAGGATGGTGCCGAGTGGTCGATCTGATAAGTTTTATGCCCCTCTCACTAATACCGATATTAGAGAAATCTAATATCGGTATTAGTCTCGCCTAATATCGGTATTAGAAATTCCTAATATCGGTAAAAGAAAAGGCTCCCTTTATATGACTGGGACCCATAGACCTATGGAGGCATCTTCAGGACTCCTGAAGGGAGACTGTGATACAGAGGGTAAGTGAGGGTTGTCTCGATGGCGATTGCCCTGCATTGGGGGATGAATTGCCTCGATATATCGAGAGAATTGTCTACCTTTGCAACGTAGAGGGGGATTGGGCCCGGTAGCTCAGCTGAATAGAGTGTCAGATTCCGGATCTGAAGGTCATGGGTTTGAATCCCATCCGGGTCACTCGATACATATGTGGTGAAGTAGGGGTGTGTACGCACTTTGTACCCCGAATTATTTTGCTACATTTGTGACAGAACAATAAAAACCAAATAGATATCAATCATGAATTTCCTGAAATACTTAGGCGTCCTCGTTATGCTCATCGGAGCCGGAGTACTGGTCTTCATCGGTATTACCGGTGGCGCACAGGCTAATATTGGGCTATTCGTAGGTCTCGGTCTCATCCTTCTGGGCTATGTCCTCCACATTGTGCTGGACAAGAAGGCCTCCGAGCAGGAGCGTCTGCATAACTGAGCCATCCCTCTCCTCTCCCTCTTGACGTAGAGCAGAGGATTTCTGCCCTACAGATGATAGGGGACCGATATTTCTAAGAAAAAAGAGATAGAGGAGCGGTGTATCCGGTGACACTGGGTGCGCCGCTCCTCTTCAGGTTATATCACACACCCATTATCCGGACTGAGCAGACTATGCTTAAGATACTCAACGATCAGACCACTCAGCGACTACTGGCCAGTGCAATGGAGGGCGTAGGCGCCCTGGATGAGCATCAGCTGGCGGAGAGGCTTGCTGACGCTTTTATGACCCAGCTACAGAGAGAGCTGAGGTCGAGGGAGCACCTGATCGTCTTTGCAGGTCCGAGTATGGCGGGAGCTGTGGCGCTGCTCTCAGCTGTCACGCTCAATATGCTGGGTCACACCACCGATGTCACCTTGCTCAATGACAGTAGCTCGGGGGTGCTGCCTGAGGTGGTCTCCTGGGCCAAGACCAGAGCCCTGGAGTCGGGACTGGTCTTGCGTGAGGTCAGTCGGGATTTCGCCCCACCCAAGATGGATCATAGGACGATCGTCATCGACGGGATCTGCGGCACGGAGCAGAGTGGTCGCTTTACCGGTAGCCTTGCCAATGTCTGCCGATTCATCAATAAGAAGCGCCCCTTTGTCATCTCTCTCGATATGCCATCCGGCCTCTGTGCTGAGGATAATAGGGACAATGACCCTGAGGCTGTCATCCATGCCAGTGCGACCTACGCCTTTCACTCTCCCAAGCTGGCTTTCTTCCTGAGAGAGAATGCGGCACTCGTGGGGGACTGGAAGGTCCTTAGTATCGGCTTGGATGACAACTCCCTCACGAGCGATGTGAAGTACTACCTCCTTGAGGACGGAGATATGGAGGGTGCCTTCGGCTCTCGGAGGCGCTTCACCAATAAGTACGACTATGGGCGGACGCTCCTCATCGCCGGGTCCAAGGGGATGATGGGCGCCTCGATCCTCGCTGCTCGGGCTGCGATGCGTGCCGGGACCGGGCACCTGACCATCCATCTCCCTGCCGGAGCGGATACGATGATGCACCTCGCTGTACCTGAGGCACTGGTCACCGAGGATCACTCTACGGAGGGCTTCACCGGCACCAGTGAGGATCTCTCGCTCTATGATGCCATAGCCGTAGGGCCTGGCCTCGGGCGGAGTGAGGCCACCGGGCACGCTCTTATGGAGCTCATCGAGAGCAGTACCCGCCCCATGATACTCGATGCGGATGCACTCTATCATCTATCTATGTGCCCTGAAAAGCTTAGCGCACTTACTGCCGGATCGATACTTACTCCACATGCAGGGGAGTTTGATCGCCTCTTCGGTCCCTCTGAGACCGACTACGAGCGACTGATGAAGGCGGTCGAGATGGCCTCTCGCTACGCATGCTATATTGTCCTCAAGGGACCCTTTACCGCCACTTGTACTCCGCGGGGACGTGTGATCATCAATTCGTCTGGCAATCCGGGTCTCGCCACGGCAGGCACAGGTGATGTGCTTACGGGGATCATGCTTGCGCTGCTCGGCAAGGGCATTAAGCCCCTGCACGCTTGTGTGGAGTCGGTTTTTATCCATGGCTATGCAGCGGATCTCTATCGGAATGAAGCATCCGAGGAGACGCTGACAGCCTCTGATGTGATCGACCGTATCCCGATGGTGTATAAGGGCTTCCAGGACTACTCTACGCCCTGGGACAAGACCCTCTGATCCGGTGAGATGGATCAGGTAAGGAATAAGAATAGGCAATAACGGATTACCACTTATGCGAATAGGAGACTCGGCTCTTATGCCACCGGTGACGATGTCACTGATATGCGTCAATGGAGTGATGCTGATCGCTCTCTGGCTCTGTCAGAGGGTGGGTATAGATCTCAATTTCTTTCTAGGGCTGCACTACTGGCAGGCTCCTAGCTTTAAGATCTATCAGTTTGTCTCCTATATGTTTATGCATGGTGGGTTCAGCCACTTCTTCTTCAATATGTTTGCGCTCTGGATGTTCGGCACTGTGATCGAGCGGACCTGGGGTGCGGAGAGGTATCTGATCTACTATTTTGTCTGTGGCTTGGGTGCGGCATTGGTGCAGGAGGTTGTCTGGGGTATCGGGATGTCACCTGAGGCGCTGGCGTACTATGGGGACTACCTGATCACGGTGGGGGCGAGTGGAGCGATCTTCGGGATACTCCTTGCCTTCGGGATGCTTTACCCCAATGCGCCGCTCTTCATTATGTTTATCCCTATCCCGATAAAGGCTAAGTGGATGGTCATCGGCTACGGCATCATGGAGCTCTTTGCCGGGGTGTCACAGACCGGGGACAACGTCGCCCACTTCGCCCACCTCGGCGGGATGATTTTTGGATACCTGCTCATCAAGTATTGGCGCAAGCGGGACAAGAAGCGGGTGCGTGATGGCGTGCAGGAGTTTTTCTGATACTTCCCATGGGAGATCGGAGGCATAGGGTAAGCCTGCTGAGCACCACCGGACGGATCGTCTGGATAGTGGTGATGGCGCTGGTATTTCTCCTCTATGGGGGAGCGATGCTCTCGCCCTCTGTCTCACCGCTCAGGACTCAGATCCCCTCCTTTCTCAATCTCTCTTTCCCCTTTCTCCTCGTGGCAGTCCTCCTTCTCCTCGTAGTTGCGCTGGTGATGAGACTCTGGAGGTCTGCTGTAGCTTGCGTGCTCCTACTGGTCTTGAGTGGAGGCTATATCCTTACCTTTTTCCCACTCCACAGTACTTCACTGAGTGAGGCGAGGGATCTGAGAGTCGTCTCGTACAATGTTGCTAATATGGCTCTCAAGGATGATGCCGGCACTCCGGCAGCTCTTCACATCCTTGAGCAATCGGGAGCCGATATCATCTGTCTGCAAGAGGGGGTCTCCCCGAGTCAGATAGGAGGATATGGTGAGGAGGGGAGGAGGCTCCTGCAGCGCTATCCCCACCGTCGCTACTACTCAGATGATCGGCTGCTACTCCTCAGCCGATACGACATCATCGACGGCGGTATGATCGACTATAAGTCTTACACCAATGGCTCCGCCTGGTACCTCCTCAGGATCGCACCGGACCGCTCCCTCCTCTTGGTCAATAACCATATGGAGAGCTATAGCCTCGCATCGGAGGAGAAGGAGACCTTCCGTGGCTACCTTACGAAGCCGAGCCTGGAGGAGATGAAGTCTCGCCTACTCGCGATCAAGCGGAGACTGGGTCCGTCGCTTAACATGAGAGCCGGTGCGGCCAATGCTGTACGAGATAAGGTGAGATCTCTGCAGCGAGACTTCGCACCTACATACACCATCATTTGTGGTGACTTTAATGATACGCCTATGTCCTACTGCTACTCTCGCATCAGGGATGACCGCAGTGACGCCTTTGTGGAGACTGGTAAGGGGATGGGGGTTTCATTTAATGAGCCACTGTATGCATTTAGAATAGATCACCTCTTTTACGACGGTCCAGTGAAGGCTATGGCCGCAGAGATCCCGAGCCACAAGGAGTGCAGCGATCATAACCCGCTCTTGGTAGACTTCAAGACCCTCGATACAAACGAATAAGCTCCCTATGTCCAGTAAAGCCAGATCTTTCCTCGCCCGCCTGATCACAGGAGTCCTCTACGTCTCGATCATTCTCTTTGGGATATTGACGGACTCGGTCAATATGATGGCGGCTATTTTTGCCATCCTCACATCCTTTGCCACCTACGAGTATCAGACCATCACTCAGGTCAATCGGTACTTCCCGATCCTCAAAACGGTGCATGCGGTGATGGCAGGCGTGCTCTTCTTCATTATCTTCAACGTCATCTCGCAGGGCTATACCTACAAGCATCTGCTGATAGCAGTACTCCCGTACGTTGCCTACTACCTCTTCTACATCATCACGGAGCTCTTCCGGAGACGTCCACATGCGATCGAGGAGATAGCGCACGCCTTCTTCTCGCACCTCTATACGACTGTGCCCTTTGGAGCGCTGATGCTTCTCTGCTATATGGCTCCGGAGGACACAGGGCAGTACTTGCTCAGCTTTGATCACACATTCTGGTTGCTGCCGATATTTGTATTCATTTGGCTCAATGACTCCGGTGCTTATTGCGTCGGCAGTATGATCGGCAAGCATCAGATGGCGCCGCACATCTCCCCTCACAAGACTGTGGAGGGACTGCTGGGCGGTATCGCCTTCACTCTCTTGGGAGCGGTGGCATTTTACTACTTCTTCCCGGCTGTGACCAGCTTAGTTAATTGGCTCATCCTCGCTGCTATCGTGGGCTTCTTTGCCACCTGTGGGGATCTCTTTGAGAGCCTGCTAAAGCGCTGCTATGATGTGAAGGACTCCGGGCATATCCTTCCCGGGCACGGAGGCATACTGGACCGCATTGATAGCACGATCCTTGCGGCACCCCCCGCATTCATCTTCATTATCCTCTTTGTCTACCTCTAACAGAGTCACTCGAGTAGGCCCTCAGGCAGGATGAGGCGGAGGATGTGGTGCGCCTCATCCAGTGACTCTACCCACGCTGTCACCCAGGGGAGTAGGTGCTCTATCCCATCGGCTGAGCGTACACAGAGCAGGACGTTAGCGGTGCTGTCATCGTACCGCTCCACTACACCGAGATAGGCATCGTCATTAGAGCTGTAGACTCGCCATCCGATTAGGCTCTGGTAGCTCTCGCCTTCATACTGAGTCGAGTCGTGCTGATCGCTCGGTGCGACGAAGGTGGGGCAGCCACGGTATAGCTCAGCCGTCTCCACGTCATCCACGCCGGAGACCTTGACAACCACTTGACCGCTCCGATCCACCAACTCCTCGATCTCAAAGGGGACCTTGATCCCCTCTATCTCGATGAAGATGTAGTCGTCCAGCGCCGTCTCCGGGAAGGAGTCGACGATGAAGTCGCCCATCGTGCCATAGGTCTTGAGTATTGGACCGAGGGCGATGTAGTGATCAGGTAGCGGCCGGAGGTCGGTGGGTTTCATCGGAGAGACGTTAGTCGATGCGACTTATCGAAGCACCGATGGCATTGAGGCGCTTGTCGATATTCTGGTAGCCGCGATCGATCTGCTCGATGTTATTGATGCGGCTCGTCCCATCGGCCGACATGGCTGCGATGAGCAGCGCAATACCTGCGCGTATGTCGGGGGAGTCCATCGTAGCGGCACGGAATGGGTGAGAGCGGTCAAGCCCGATCACGGCAGCACGGTGGGGATCGCACAGGATGATCTGCGCACCGATGTCGATCAGCTTGTCCACAAAGAAGAGTCG
The DNA here is from genome assembly GCF_056590575.1 of Porphyromonas sp. C0041D3. Classification (NCBI taxonomy): domain Bacteria; kingdom Pseudomonadati; phylum Bacteroidota; class Bacteroidia; order Bacteroidales; family Porphyromonadaceae; genus Porphyromonas; species Porphyromonas sp. C0041D3. Next base: position 131,226 of record NZ_JBWPWJ010000001.1, on the reverse strand, counting down.
GCTCTCAAACATCTTCTGATGAAAGAGCACGCTCCCTCTAGCCTGGGTCGCGGCCACCAGCATCACGCTGATGAGGTCCGGTGATAGTCCCGGCCATGGAGCGTCCGCAATGGTCAGTATAGAGCCGTCCATAAAGGTGTCGATCTCGTAGTGCTCCTGTGCCGGGATGAATAGGTCCTCTCCCCTCATCTCGGTCCGTATCCCCAGCTGCTGAAATGCCCGGGGGATCATAGCCATCTCCTCGATGTGGGGATTGACGATGGTGATCTCTGAGGCGGTCATGGCGGCCATACCGATGAAGCTTCCCACCTCGATCATATCGGGCAGGATCGTGTGGTCCGCTCCTGACAGGTGGTCTACTCCCTCTATCGTGAGTCTGTTGCTTGCGACCCCCTCTATCTTGGCCCCCATCGCGATGAGTAGCCGGCAGAGCTGCTGTACATATGGCTCACAGGCAGCGTTGTAGATCGTGGTGGTACCCTCGGCAAGGACGGCTGCCATGATGACGTTGGCGGTACCAGTGACCGATGCCTCCTCTAAGAGCATGTACTTCCCGTGTAGTCCGTCCTTAGCCTGCATTGAGAATAGTTCTGTCTCCTCGTCGTAGTCAAAGGTGGCTCCCAGACTTTGGAAGCCTTGGAAGTGCGTGTCGAGCCTGCGCCGACCGATCTTGTCACCTCCCGGCTTCGTGATCACAGCCTTCCCAAAGCGTGAGAGTAGGGGACCCAGAAGGAGGATCGACCCTCTCAGCTTGCGGCACTTGATAAGAAACTCCTCCGAGTAGGCAAAGTCAAGATTGACATCATCGGCCTGGAAGCAGTAGGTATCCTCGCTCTCCTTAGTCACCTTCACCCCCAGATCCATCATCAGCCGGATGAGGTTTTTCACGTCGAGGATGTCAGGGACATTGGAGATGCGGACCTCTTGGTCGGTAAGCAGGGCGGCAGAGATGACCTGAAGGGCCTCGTTTTTAGCCCCCTGAGGGACGAGGGTCCCCTTCATCTGCCGACCTCCTTCTATGACAAATGCGCCCATGATACTTATCTTCTTTTCTTCTTATTATGGTTGCCGCCCTTATTCCCTCGTCCCCGATTATTATTGCTGCCCTTCCGATTGTTATTATTCATATGGGGACTGTTGCCGGTCGGGGCTGTGAGAGCTCCCGCCTCAGGCAGCGTGCAGATGTGCTCATCGAGGTAGACCTCTCCCTTGGAGAGCTCGTAGAGGTCTGCAAAGATCTTGGAGTCAGCGACGGAGGACTTATTCCAGCTGCAGTACTGGCGCTTCATCTCCACGGCAGTGATCCTCGCCAGCTCATCCCGCTCCTCGCCCTCCGGAAGCCCCTTTACGATCTCCACCATCCGCTCTATCGTATGTCCATAGTGGCGATACTTGGGAGGCTCCTGAGTGCAGTCATCCAGTCTCGGCACGACCGGCTCCTCATACTCCTCGCGAGAGGTGACGGGGTAGGGGAAGTCCACATCCAGCCGGAAGCGGGACATAATATATAGGTGATCCCAGAGGATCTGCTCGAAGTCCTCCCGGTCCTTATCCGTCGTGGCAAAGGAGCGCATCGTATCGATGATCGTCTCCGCACACTGCTGACGGGTAGCGGGATCCTCTATCTCGACACAGCGGTCGACCATATTCTGGACATTACGTCCGTACTGAGGTAGGATCAGCGGCTTGGCGTCGTTTTCCTTATAGTCTTGTAGCATATATCTTACTTTTGCTCCTCGAGACGGGTCCGGATCTTCTTGGTATCCTCCTCGTAGCCGGGCTTGCCAAGGAGCGCAAACATATTGCGCTTATAGTCCTCCACACCAGGCTGGTTAAAGGGATTGACCCCCAGCATATATCCGCTGATGCCGACAGACTTCTCGAAGAAATAGAAGAGCTGGCCGATATAGTACTCACTCAGCTCCGGAATCTCAAGACGTAACACAGGCACGTCTCCGTCAAGGTGAGCGAGGATGGTCCCCGTCTCTGCATTCTTATTGACAAAGTCGACATGCTTACCGGCGAGATAATTGAGTCCGTCAAGGTTTTCCTTGTCCTCAGGCACAATGACGGAGTGGCGCGGTCTCGTGACACTTACAAAGGTCTCAAAGAGGTTCCTCTCGCCCTGCTGGATCATCTGTCCTATGGAGTGAAGGTCGGTGGTGAAGTCGGCTAAGGTGGGGAAGATGCCCTTCCCGTCCTTGCCCTCGCTCTCAGCGAAGAGCTGCTTCCACCACTCACCGATGTAGTGGAAGCGGGGATTGAAGTTATTCAGTATCTCCAGCTTTTTCCCATTATGGTAGAGCGCATTGCGGGTAGCGGCATAGCGGACAGCCATATTCTCCTCTCCCTTGACACTTCGCCCAATGTGCTTCTCCATATCCTGCGCCCCCCTTACTAATGATCGGATGTCGCAGCCGGCAGCAGCGAGAGGCACCAGCCCCACCGGCGTGAGGACTGTGAAGCGTCCGCCTACCGGATCCGGGATGACGAAGGTCTTGTAGCCCTCATCATCGGAGAGCTTGCGTAGAGCTCCCTTGTGTGCATCGGTGATGGCGATGATGTGCTTGCGCGCAAAGTCTACTCCCTCCTGCGACTCCAAGAGTTCCTTCAGGAGCCTAAAGGCAATAGAGGGCTCTGTCGTCGTACCGCTCTTGGAGATATTGATGATGCCAAACTTGCGTCCCCTCAGGAGGTCAATCAGCTCGGAGAGGTAGTCCTCGCTCACCTGATTGCCGGCAAAGAGAAGTCTGGGCCCGCTCTGCTCCTTGTAGTCGGCAAAGGAGTCTCTCACGCCATCGTAGACCGCACGGATCCCGAGGTAGGAGCCACCGATGCCGACGGAGACTACAAAGTCGCAGTCTTCCCGTAGGGGCTTCACTGCTTCCTCGATCTCACTCAGCGTCTCCTCTGTGATCGAAGAGGGCAGGGAGACCCATCCGAGGAAGTCATTCCCCGGACGATCTCCTGTGTAGAGTGACTCGTGAGCCGCATCGGCCTCCTTGATGAGTGTGCGGTACTCTGTCTGCAGATCATTGTTGCACAGAGCGTTCTTAGTGTCCAGCGAGATATACTCCATATGTTCTCGATACTTTAGTTCTTTGGTTTTACTTTTACGCAAATATACCTATTTCCTTACTTAGGACCTTTGCGCGATCCTCTTTTCGTCAGTGCTACGCTAGCTTACGAGACGCTTTCCGTAGGAGCGATTCCTCTTACCTATAAGCGGATATCCTCATATCCCGGAGGCATATCGTAGATAGCGTTGCGGAAGATCTTGTAGCCGGGCTCCCTGCCATCCTTCGGTACATAGATCAGGAGGTAGTCAAAGCGGATGTCGCTGTAGACCAGGTGTCTCCCCCCTTTCTTGTCCTGGAGGAAAGCCTTGGCAGCTCGCAGGATATTGAGTTGCTTCTGTGCCGTGATGAGCGACTCAAGGTCCCGAAGGGCACCGAGGTTACTCCTCGCTTTTACCTCGATGAAGCAGAGTGTGGTGCCCTCCATGACGATCAGGTCCAGCTCCAGAGGTCCGGACCGGTAATTCTGTGCAATGATGGTGTAGCCCTTTTGGCGCATTAGGTCAGCGCACATAAGCTCGATCGCATGCCCATCGGTGACGGAGGCATTATCAGATCTCATCGGGATGCTCTCTCTCGTAGTCAAGGAGTAACCTCTTCCACTCGCTGCCCCAGCGGTAGTGCCCTATGGACTGGTCGGTCGGTACTACTCGATGGCAGGGTAGGAGGATGGCGTATCTGTTTTGGGACAAAAGATGCCCGACTGCCCGCGCATACCCAGGGGTGAGCGAATTGAGTCGGCATAGCTGCCCATAGGTAATGGTCTGACCCGCCCTGATCGTGGAGAGGAGGTCCCAGAAGTGTGGCGCCCAGTCGGGGCTTGCCTGGTGGATCCTGTACCGACTTGGCAGGGGACGACAGAGGGACAGCGCCCTCTGGAGGTCTGCAAGCAAGGGCACCTCCTCAGGGATCTCCTCGGGAGCCGGCAGACACGACCACAAATCCAGCGTGTGTGGATCTATGATCACCCTCATGGGACCTATGGGAGAGGAGAGGATGTAGCTCTCAGCCCCTGTAGTCAACGCAGGCTCGGGAGACAAGATAGGGCTTGATGTACTTACCTACCAGTGCGACGTGATCGGGGTGGGTGGCGTAGTCGTGGAGCTTCTGCAGATCCTCGCAGTGAGCGATGAGGGCGAGGTCGTACTTCTCCGAGGGGTTGGCGTTGATCTCGATGCGCAGGTCCACCAGCTCCTTGATGGTGTGGGGCAACTGCTCGAAGTCTGACTTCAGTGCTGCAAAGTGCAACTCTTTCTCCTCACCGGCGAGCTTGTCGTCGAGCTGGAAGAGGACTATGTGGGTGATCATGATTTATTGGATGTTAGAGAATTGTAGTTCGTCAAGCTGTGAGTCTTTATACCCTAAGAAGTAGAGGATGCCATCCAGCCCGGTTGTGGTGATGGACTGCTTAGCGCTCTCCTGCACCTTGGGCTTAGCATGGAAGGCTATGCCCAGCCCGGCTGTGGAGAGCATCGGCAAGTCATTTGCACCATCGCCGACAGCCACGGTCTGCCGGATGTCGACCTTCTCCAGCTGGGCGATGAGCTTCAGGAGCTCCGCCTTACGTCGTCCGTCTACCACCTCGCCGATGTATCTCCCTGTCAGCTTATTGTTCGGTCCTATCTCAAGATCATTAGCGTAGACGTAGTCGAGGTTAAAGAGGTCCTTGAGGTAATTACCGAAGTAGGTGAAGCCACCGCTGAGGATGGCAATCTTGAAGCCGACACGCTTGAGGATATGCATCGTCCGCTCCAGACCATCCATAAGAGGAAGGTTGACGGCAATATCCTGCATAACACTTGCGTCAAGCCCCTTGAGAAGTGCCACGCGCTCCTTGAAGCTCTCTCGGAAGTCGATCTCGCCACGCATGGCGCGGGCGGTGATCTCCTTTACCTGATCCCCTACACCTGCCCTCTTTGCAAGCTCGTCGATCACCTCCGTCTTGATGAGGGTCGAGTCCATATCGAAGCAGATCAAGCGTCTCATCCGGCGGAACATGCTATCCTGCTGGAAGGAGACGTCCATATGGTGCTCGTCAGATATGCGGATGATATGTCGCTGCATAGCGACCTGATCCTTGGGGGTCCCGCGGAGGGAGATCTCAATACTGGCCCTTGGGTGCCTCTGATTCTCCACCAAGGGGATGCGCCCGGTCAGGCGATCCACAGAGTCGATATTCATCCCTTGGTCTGCCACCTCCTTGGTGATCGCTGCCACCATATCGGCGGTGATGGTCTTGGAGAGGAGCGTGATGATGTACTTGTTCTTCCCCTGATTGCCGACCCACTCCGAGTAGCTGTCTGGATCAATGATGCGGAAGGTGACCGTCACGCCGAGATCATTGGCGCAGAAGAGCAGGTCCTTCAGCACGTTGCCACTGCCACTGGAGGAGACAGAGAAGAGGACGCCGAGGGTGAGGTGCTTATGGATGTCGACCTGTCCTATGTCGAGGATCGTCAAGTCATGCTTCGCAAGTACAGTGGTGATGGCTGCAGTGACACCCGGGCGATCGGTGCCATTGAAGACCGCCAGTAGGATTTCCTTCTGATCAGATGATTCCATGCTTTACAATAGTGTAGGCTCAAAACTTGTCTTAGCAAAGATAGCAAAATGGCAGACTACTTCAGCAGTCATCTCTAAACCCACGCGCCTCATATTCTCTACGATCTCGTCTCGGCTCTCCGTACGTCCGATAGAAGCTCTCCGTCAGCACCTCCGTGTAGGATCTCCACAAGTCTTGTATCTTTGGGCTGAGCAACAGATGGAACAGGTACGACCGATGGCTCTGCCCCCATTGAAATAAAGCTCTCAGCTGGTCGGTTCACAAGATCGACCAGCTTTTCTATTCTTTCTTGAAGTGAGTAAAAGTCTCTCGCTGCTTCTGCTGCTCCAAGCATATCTCCGAAGCACTTAGTCCTGAGGAAGTTGATCTTCGAATCCCTTTGCCTTTTGATTCTCAACGCCATTTATTAAATTTGCAATATCACTAAGCTTTGGATTAACTTGTGCGGATGCTCCCTTGGGAGGAGCAATGCCAAGCTAGTCCAATGCTTTCTTTCTCACTATCTTTGTCGTAAGATCAAGGCGTGCGACTTTCTCTCTGACCTCAGCGAAATTGGATCGCTGTTTGGAGAGTCAGTCGTGCGCTTACACCGCCCATATAGCATGTACCTCAACTTCTTCACCTTCTTCCCTCAGCCTCGCAGAAACGGATAGCCTGACCATCTGAGTCAGTTGTTTCAGATTTGTCAAAGAGTAGTTCGTAGGATTTCCCAACCCTTTCAGTAACTTTGCGTTAGCAAGCCGTTCAGTTGAAGTGTGCTTGTTAGTGGAGTTGGTTAGTGCATCGCTCGTGGAAGAGCCACTTATAACCAGCTCCACGCTCTTTTCTATAGCGGTGCGCTACTCCTTGTATCGGGTGACCATCATCATAACTTGGCGGGCGATGCGGTCCCTCAGCCTCTTGGGTGAGAGGACGCTGATGTGGCTCCCGAAGCCAAGTATCAGTCGCTCCAGTTCGAGGTTACAGATCACCTCTATTGCCACGACGATGCTGCCGTCCTCCCGCTCCTCCATCAGCTCCTGCCGTGGGTGAAGGGGTTTCGTGAGGACATACGGTGCTTGGCAGGCATCGACCCAGAGTACCACTCGCTCACGCTCCGACATCAGATCGCGTGTCACGCCGACCATATCATCCAGATAGGTGACCGGGTCGAAGTAGATATTTTCCTCATACCTCCCCTCCTTGTCCTCCTCCACACCAACCATTCTGTCGAGTGCCAGTGTGAGGATCCCACTGTGACCTCTCTCATGACCCAGGAGAAACCACCGATTGTTGTACTCCTTGAGGAGATAAGGTGAGAGGCAGATTTCGATCTCTCGGCCGGAGTGGAAGGAGCAGTAACGGACCCGTAGGGCACGGCGGTTGACGATGGACTTGTAGAGCGGGCTTAGCAGCTCCAGTCCCTTTAGCTGCTCATTGGTATCAAGAAACACCACCTGCTGCTGCCCCTCGCTCCCGCTGCGGATCCTGTCCTCAATCCTCGTAAGAGTCTCATCCAGCCCTGAGAGACCCCTGAAGCCACTATACTGACTCAGGATGTCGAGTGCGCCGGTCAGCTCTGACAGCTCCTCGTGTGTCAGAGGGAGACTGCTGATGCTGTAGTCCGGGTCACCATAGCGGTAGTACTTGCGATCGACTACCTCGATCGGTGCATTGTACCCTAGCTTATCGCTACGCATAAGCTCGATGTCCCGCTGTATCGTCCTCAGGCTCACACCCGAGGTCCCTTCGTACTCGTAGAGAGCAGCCTCGCAGGCAGAGCGGAGATCCTCTATGGTCCAGCTGCGGTGGCGACGGCGGAGGCAGGCGTCTATGGTCCGCATCCTCAGGAGCGCATTTCTATTGATCGGCATAGTGATATTCTTTTGATACAAATGTAAGGAGATAAATGTACTACGCCAATAGGTGGCGTAGTGGCTCTCTACCTTTGCCTCAGATATTTATCCACAAAGAGTATACTGCTATGATAGAGAAAGTTGTGATGGGCACTAAAGTGCCTGCTAAGATGTGGCTGAGTGAGGTGGAGGACTCCTGCTTAGAGCAGATCATCACGCTCGCATCGCTCCCCTATGCGTATAAGCACATCGCTGTGATGCCGGACGCTCACACCGGAAAGGGCATGCCAGTCGGTGGTGTCCTTGCGACGCGAGGTGTCGTGATCCCCAATGCTGTCGGTGTTGACATCGGCTGTGGAATGTGTGCCCTCCGGACAAGCCTTACGACTGAGGACCTGCCACGGGAACGTCTCTCCGCTTTGGTGACCTATGCGAGGGAGCGGATCCCTCTGGGCTTCGACAGCAGGGAGGTGCCTCTGGATGAGAGCCTGCTTCCCGACCGAGAGCTTGACGACCTGCCCTGCCTGAGGAGCAAGAAGCAGGCACTGCTACGGCAGATAGGCACACTGGGTGGGGGCAACCACTTTATCGAGATCCAGCGAGATACCGCGACCGATGAGATCTGGGTGATGATCCACTCAGGTAGCCGAAATGTGGGGCTAAAGGTGGCGGAGCACTACAATCACCTGGCAGAGCAGTGGTGCGACAGATGGTATGCCGACCGTCAGCCGGACCTCGCTTTCCTCCCCATAGAGACGCAGGAGGGGAAGGACTATATGCGAGAGATGGAGTATTGCAAGGACTTCGCCTTTGCCAATCGTCGGGAGATGATGGAGGTGGTGAAGGAGGGACTTCGGACTCTCTGCCCCGGGGTAGACTTTGATCCGCTGATCAATGTCCCACACAACTACGCTGCTTGGGAGAAGCACTTCGGTGAGTACGTTATCGTCCACCGTAAGGGTGCCACAGGAGCCTATGAGGGCCAGGTGGGGATCATCCCCGGCTCTATGGGTGCACACTCCTACATCGTCCAGGGGCTTGGCTGTCCCGACTCCTTTATGAGCTGCTCCCACGGGGCGGGGCGAAGGCTCAGCAGGCGGGCTGCCTTCCGTCAGCTCTCGCTTGAGGAGCAGCAGGCGCAGATGGATGAGCTTGGCGTACTCTACGACCTGACGGAGAAGGGGCTTGATGAGGCTCCCGGGGCGTATAAGGACATCGAGGAGGTGATAGCTAAGCAGCAAGATCTAGTGCAGCCGCTTGTGCGTCTTGCACCTCTCGCAGTGATCAAGGGCTAAGCTCGGGTAACTTCGTGGTGGGGTCACTCCCTGCTATGGCAATCGTATGAGGATCGCAAGTTGGAGCCCTCAGACTAATACCGATATTAGAGAAATCTAATATCGGTATTAGTGAAGTCTAATATCGGTATTAGAAGAGGGTGATTGCCATCTGCTGATGGTCAGCTTAGTGTGCACGTGCCTTTTGGAGCCCGATTAGCAGAGGTGATCTCCATGCAACCGCATAAAAAAGGGTCGATGTCTCTCATCCAAGAGAGACATCGACCCTTGCTTGCTATGTGGGTATGTTACTTGCGTCGCTGGAGGCGGGCATCTACCTTCGCCGTCAGTACCTCGCGGAGTTGTTCATCGGGGATGCGGACAAGTACATCATGGACAAAGGCGGATGTGAGCATATCGTGCGCCTCATCCTCGGGGATGCCCCTCTGCTCCATATAGAAAAGCGCTGCCTCGTCCAGCAGACCGGTTGCCAGGCCGTGAGAGCACTTGACATCGTCAGCATAGATCTCCAGCTGAGGCTTGGAGTACATCTTTGCCTCCTTGGAGAGCAGGAGATTTCGATTATGCTGGTCAGCGTCAGTCCGGATCGCACCAGGCTCCACGTAGATCATCCCGGAGAAGCTCCCCACGGAGTGATCCGAGAGGGTGTACTTAAAGAGCTCGTCCGTGTGCCCGTCGGTCTCGCTGTGGAAGATATTGGACCAAATGTCGCAGAGGTTGTCATCGCGCAGGATTGCCAGTCCGTCCATCTGCAGGTCTGCGTGCTTGCCAGCCAAGTCGATGAAGAGATTGATCCTCGTCCGCTCGGGGTGCGAGACGATCTCAGTCAGGGTCATGCGCGCCTCCTCACCGATCCGGGCGTGGACGTTGTGGAGCAGGCGTGTCCCGTGAGTCTGCTCAATGTAGTCGTAGAGGTGCAGGTCAGCTCGGTCTCGGACGTAGATCTCGGTGGTGATGAGGGCAGCAGCACCCTCCTCGGGAAGGTTGCGGTGCGACTGCATCATGGTCACCCGACTCTCCTCATCGCAGATGATCAGCAAGTGTCGTGCGGAGAGACCGCGACCGAGGAGATAGATAAGCTCAAGCGGCACCTCCACCCGGCAGCGTGGCTCCACGTAGAGTACCATGGCCTCCTCAGCCAGCAGGTCGGTCAGTGAGGGGACAGCCCGATCTCTCAGGTCATGCTGAGTGCCAAAGAGCTTAGCCGGCTCAGGATACAGCTCAGCAAATCGGCTCAGTGGTCCGACAAAGCAGCCCTCTATCTCTGTCCCCTCTGAGCAGAGAAGACAGCTGTCGTCAAGTAGTCGGTAGGGAGATAGGTCGCTCTCCGCTATAGGGGACTGACGCAGCTTGGTGTCGTCAAAGATCCCCAGGTCAAAGTGGGCGTAGTGCTCCGGACCGTGCTTGGGAAGTGGCTTCTTGCGAAGAAGCTCCCTCGCCTCCTGCCGACGACTTGCCATCAGAGGGGAGTCTGTGGAGACGCTGTCCGAGAGGGTAAGGAAGTGCTCGGTGAGTTGTTGTTGCTTAGACATCATAGCTCAGTCCTCCTTCTGCTCCTCTCTGAGCCAGTCGTAGCCCTTGTCCTCCAGCTCCAATGCGAGCTCTGGACCGCCTGTCCTGATGATCTCCCCATTCATCAGCACGTGGATGACATCGGGGCGGATATAGTCGAGCAGTCTCTGGTAGTGCGTGATGACGATCGCAGAGAAGTGGGGCGAGCGCATACTATTGACTCCCTCGGCAACCGTCCTGAGGGCATCAATGTCGAGACCTGAGTCTGTCTCGTCGAGGATCGCCAGTGATGGCTCGAGGACCAGCATCTGGAAGATCTCATTGCGCTTCTTCTCTCCGCCGGAGAAGCCTTGATTGACAAACCTCTTCATCAGGTCGGAGGGGAGCTTCACCTGCTTCTGCTTCTCCTTGAGGAGCTTTAGGAAGTCAGCAGCCTTCACCGGATCTTTGCCCTCCTGCTTGCGCTTGGCATTGAGGGCGGCACGGAGGAAAGAGGTCATACTGACCCCTGGGATCTCCACGGGGTACTGGAAGGACATCATCAGCCCTTTCTGAGCCCGGAGTGACGGACTCATCTCGAGGAGGTCCTCTCCATTGAAGGTCACCCTCCCCTGCGTGGGCTCGTAGGGTGGCCGTCCCGTGAGGACGTTGGAGAGAGTGCTCTTACCCCCGCCATTGGGTCCCATAATGGCGTGTATCTCGCCATCGGGTATGTGGAGGTTGATCCCGCGTAGTATCTCTTTGTTGCCGATCTTGGCGTGTAGGTTTTCTATATGTAACATAGTGTCGTATCTGTAGTAAGTGTCATTATCCCACGGAGCCCTCGAGGGAGATGGATAGAAGAGCCTTTGCCTCGATGGCAAACTCCATCGGGAGCTTCTCCATCACCTCCTGGGCGTACCCACCGACGATAAGGCCGATCGCCTCCTCCTCGGGGATGCCCCGCTGCTGGCAGTAGAAGAGCTGGTCCTCGCTGATCTTGGAGGTCATCGCCTCATGCTCGATGATGGCGGTGTCATTGAGTATATCGGCGTAGGGGAAGGTGTGAGCGCCGCACTTGTCGCCTATGAGGAGGGAGTCGCACTGGGAGTAGTTGCGAGCATTCTCGGCATTCTTCCCCAGGTAGACCAGTCCGCGGTACGAATTCTCGGAGTGGCCGGCGGAGATACCCTTGGAGACGATGGTGCTGCGGGTGTTTTTCCCCGTGTGGATCATCTTGGTCCCGGTGTCCGCCATCTGGTGATTATTGGTGACGGCAACGGAGTAGAATTCGCCCACCGAGTTGTCTCCCTTGAGGATGCAGCTGGGGTACTTCCAGGTGATGGCCGATCCGGTCTCTACCTGAGTCCAGGAGACCTTTGATCCATTACCTCGGCAGAGGGCCCGCTTGGTGACGAGATTGAAGACTCCTCCCTTGCCCTCCTTGTCACCGGGGTACCAATTCTGCACCGTGGAGTACTTGACCTCCGCATTCTCCTCCACCACGATCTCGACGATGGCAGCGTGGAGCTGGTTCTCGTCCCTCTGCGGGGCGGTGCAGCCCTCGAGGTAGGAGACGTAAGAGTCGTCCTCGGCTACGATCAGGGTGCGCTCAAATTGTCCCGTATTCAGTGCATTGATCCTGAAGTACGAGCTCAGCTCCATCGGGCAGCGTACACCCTTAGGGATGTAGACAAATGAGCCGTCACCGAAGACAGCCGAATTGAGTGCAGCAAAGAAATTATCCGTTGGGGGAACGACCGTCCCGAGGTACTTCCGCACCAGGTCGGGATGCTCCCTGACGGCCTCACTGATGGGGCAGAAGATCACCCCCTTCTCCGCTAGTTGCTTACGGAAGGTAGTGCGGACAGAGACCGAGTCCATAACCGCATCGACCGCATAGCCGGCAAGGATCTTCCGCTCCATGACCGGGACGCCAAGCTTCTCGAAGGTCTCCTCCAGCTTGGGGTCCATTGGCTCATTGGCAGACTTCTTCTGCTTCGGTCGGGCAAAATAAATTATGTCCTGGAAGTCTATCTCTGGGAGCTTGACGTGTCCCCAGGTGGGTACTTTCATCCCGGACCAAGCGCGGAAGGCCCTGAGACGGAAGTCCAGCAGCCACTCCGGCTCGTGGCGCATCTCAGAGATAGTGCGTACAATATTTTCATCGATCCCCTTAGGCAAGTACTCCGTCTCGATGTCGGTGGTGAAGCCGTACTTGTACTCGTCTCGCTCGTCTAAGAGGTCGCTTATCTGTTCGTTATTCATAGACTATATATAGTCCCTCCGAGGAGGGAAGGATATAAAAATAGCCCCCTCCGTCAGAGATCAGTGACCTCTGTCGCAGGCGGCTCTAAGGGTGAGGTAGGGCTCAGCACATCCCTCAGTGAGGGAGCGATCGGCCCGACCAGTTCATCCAGGAGTGGGTAGGCCTGTGAGCCTCTGATCCACTCCGTATCGGGGCTGAGACTCAGGATCACCGTGCAGACGATCCAGAGCATCACCGCCGTGAATAGTGTATTGGTCAGCGCCCCGAGGAGGCTGTCCGGGAGTCCGAAGCGTCCATAGGAGGATCCGGTGACTAGGTTCAGTAGCAGGCGACTGAGCCAGAGTGCCACCGCAAAGGTGATCACCATGGAGAGAACCGAGATCGATGGCGAAAAGGAGATCGCTGACCGGATCAGCCCGGTGAGATAGAGGGCAAGGACAAGGCTCAGACAGCGGAGGGCAGAGGCGAAAAATCCCAGACGCCACCCCGCAAAGAGTCCATTAAGCAATAGTAAGCCGACTGCGATATCAAACCACGGCATCTTGTGCTCTCCCTTGCTGCTACTGTCGTATTACTCCAGCTTTCGCTTGACCGTGAATTCCTCGAAGGTCTCGATCTGATCTCCTGCCTGGATGTCATCGTAGTCCTTGATGGAGAGACCACACTCCAGACCGGTGGTTACCTCCTTGACGTCGTCCTTGAAGCGCTTTAGGCTCACCAGCGGACCGGTATGGATCACGATGCCATCGCGGATCACGCGAGCCTTATTGTCACGCGACACCTTGCCATGCTCCACCATACATCCGGCGATGGTACCCACCTTGGGGATGCGGAAGGCCTTGCGTACCTCGAGGGTTGCAGTGACCTGCTCCTTGATCTCCGGAGAGAGCATACCCTCCATAGCGGACTTGACGTCCTCGATAGCGTCGTAGATGATCGAGTAGAAGCGAATCTCCACTCCCTCGTCCTCAGCAGCGCGCTTAGCGCCCTGAGCAGGACGTACCTGGAAGCCTACGATCAGCGCATCAGAGGCGGCGGCGAGGTCTACATCGCTCTGGCTGATGGCACCGACAGCGCTGTAGATCACGTTCACGCGGATCTCTTCGGTCGAGAGCTTAACCAGCGAGTCGGATAGCGCCTCGACGGAGCCGTCCATATCTCCCTTGACGATGATATTGAGCTCCTGTACATCGCCGTCCTTGATCTGTCGGCTGAAGGTCTCCAGACTTGGCAGGTGCTGGGTGCGCTCCTTCTGCTCACGCTGGAGCTGCTCGCGCTGACGAGCGATGTCTCTTACCTCAGCCTCTGTCTCGAGTGCGTTGAGGGTCTCACCGGCAGGCGTGGCACCATTGAGTCCAAGTACCTTGACCGGCATGGATGGTCCGACAGACTCGACTGTATCGCCGTACTCATCGAAGAGTGCCTTCACACGACCATAGTTGGCTCCGGCGACGATGTAGTCTCCACTGTGAAGTGTACCCTCCTGGATCAGGACCTTGGTGGTGTAGCCACGACCCTGCTCAAGCGTACTCTCAAGGACGGACCCCTTGGCGAGCTTATTCGGGTTGGCCTTTAGCTCAAGGAGGTCTGCCTCTAAGAGGACCTTCTCCAGCAGTTCTTGTACACCGATCCCCTTCTTAGCGGAGATCTCCTGGCACTGATACTTGCCTCCCCAATCCTCTACGAGGTAATTCATGGCAGCGAGTTGCTCGCGCACCATATCGGGCTTAGCTCCCGGCTTGTCCACCTTATTGATGGCAAAGACGATCGGCACACCGGCAAGAGAGGCGTGAGAGATGGCTTCCTTGGTCTGAGGCATGATACCATCATCGGCTGCGATGACGATGATGACGATATCCGTTACCTTGGCTCCGCGAGCACGCATAGCAGTAAAGGCCTCGTGACCGGGAGTATCGACGAATGTGAGCTTGCGTCCCCCCTCGAGGGTCACCCTATAGGCACCGATGTGCTGGGTGATGCCGCCCGCCTCACCGGAGATGACGTCGGACTTGCGCACGGCATCGAGGAGAGAGGTCTTACCATGATCGACGTGACCCATCACAGTCACTACCGGTGCACGAGGCTCAAGATCCTCAGGCTTATCCTCCTGAGTCTCGATCGCCTGCATAGCCTGGGCATCGACATACTCCGCCTCGTACCCATACTCGTCAAGGATAAGGTCGATCTGATCCTTCTCCAGACGCTGGTTGATGGAGACCATAAGGCCGAGATTAAAGCAGTAGACGATGATGTCATTGACGGGGATGTCAAGCATCTTGGCGAGGTCATTGACGGTGACGAACTCAGTCAGCTTGAGCTTCTTGCTCTCGCCCTCCTGTGCTCTCAGTAGCTCCTCAGCCTCCTCCTGACGAGCCTCGCGCTTCTCGCGGCGATACTGTGCTGCAGTCTTGCCGGGTCGGTGACCACGTCCCTGCATGGCCGCCATAGTCTTCTTGATCTGCTTCTGGATATCCTCCTGTGTGATCTCCTGCTGCTCCTCCCGACGACGACTCTTGCGACCCTTCTTGGGATTGGTGGCTACTCCGGGCTTGTTATTGCGGTTGTTTCCGGAGTTGTTAGCGTTGGTACCTCTCGCATCTTTGTTGCGACGGTTGTTGGTGTCCTTACTGGCACCCTTACCACTATCCTGCTTGGCTTGCTTGTCGATGTCGACCTTATTGCCCTTGATCCGCTTGCGCTTGCGTTTTGAGGTCTTGGGATCTATCTTGGAGAGGTCGATCTTGCCGACGACAGTGAGTCCCATATCATCGGTTGTGCCGAGGCGGAATACACCATCGTCTTCCTTGGGCTCGTTGTCGTCCTTAGCTGCTGGCTTCTCCTGCTCCTTAATAGCTGAAGAAGGCTTCTGTGTGTCGGCTTTCTTCGTCTCCTTCTCGGGCATAGGCTTCTCCTCAGCAGGCTGGGAGGGCTTGACACTCTCCGGCTTTGTCTCCGGCTTTATCTCTGCCTCCGGTTTTTTCTCCACCTGAGGCTTTTCTTTCTCCTTAGGCGTCTCCTGCTTGGGCTGCTCGACCTTGGGAGAGGCGGGCATGCGAGGCTCCTCTGCCGGCTTAGCGACCTCAGGAGTCTTGGGCTCCTTCGTCTTTTTGGTATCGGGAGTGGGCTTGGCGGGCGTCTCCTGCTCCACCTTAGCTTGCTCTTTCTTGGGCTCCGGAGCAGGGACCTTCTTTGGCTCTTCCTTCTTCGACGAGCCGGGGATCACACGACCCTTCTCATCGAGCTGGAGGTGCCCCTTGACAAAGGAAGGCTGTGGCTTAGTATCAGGTGCAGGCTCGACTTTGGCAGTCGCCGGTTCCGTAGCCGGCTCCGTAGGTGTAGCTGCCATGGGAGACTTAGAGAGGTAGCTCTCGGTGAGTCGCTTCTTGTCGTCCGCACTCAGATCGCTACCGTACTCCTCGAGGACAGTCTTCAGCTCAGCCGTAGTCAGCTTAGTATTGGGACTCTTGTAGTCCCCATTGGGGTTTTTCTTGCTTAGAAACGAACTAAGCGTACTTACTCCAACGTTTAAGTCTCGTGCGACCTTATTTATTTTGATTGCGGGCATATATTTCTCTCTATTCTCTCAGTATCTTTATTTTTTGCAGGATGGGTCTCTAGGTGGGTTGGGCTGAGGTCTTACTCCTCGGTCACACCATCCTCCCCCTTGGGCGTGCTCTCCGTCTCGGGGAGCTGCTCCTCCTGCGCCTCTTCCGCTACCGGTTTCTCATGGGACTCGATAGGGAATTGGCGGAAATTGGGATCGCGCTCGGGTAGGTCGGGGAACTCGTCTGCTGGCAGCTCATTGTCGTCAAACTCAGCCATCAGCACCTGCAGGACATAGTCGATCGTCTTCTCCTCCAAGTCAGTGGCGCGAACCAGATCCTCGCGACTGTGACGGAGGACGCTCTTGGCAGTGTCGCAACCGATGGCGGTAAATACATCGATGATCCAGGGATCGATCTCGTCGTCAAACTCGGTGAGGAAGAGGTCCTCCTCGTCGATGCCCTGTGCCTCATCTCTATAAATGTCGATCTCATAGCCGGTCAGCATCATTGCCAGCTTGATATTGTAACCGCTGCGACCGACGGCATTGCGGATCTCCTCTTGGGCGAGGTAAACATCAGCGTGCTTCTCCTCGGGGTTGATCCGTACGTCGGCATTCTGTGCCGGGCTGAGGGCTCGCTGGATCAGGAGCTGATCATTATCGGTGTACTGCAGCACATCGATGCTCTCATTGCGAAGCTCTGCCACGACGCCCCTGATGCGTGAGCCGCGTACCCCCACGACGGCACCGACCGGGTCGATACGACTGTCGACACTCTCGACTGCCACCTTGGCACGATCGCCGGGGATGCGTGCGACGCGCTTGATCATCACCAGACCATCCTGGATCTCAGGCACCTCGCGGGCAAATAGCTGAGACAGAAATTCATTACTGGTCCGGCTGAGGATGATCTTGGGGTTGTTGTTATTATAGTCTACGCGCTCGATGCAGGCGGTGACGTGGTCGCCCTTCTGGAAGCGGTCCCTGGGGATCATCAGTGAGCGGGGCATGATGAGCTCGTTGCCGTCCCCATCGAGGAGAAGCAACTCGCGCTTCCAGGTCTGGTAGACCTCGGCAGTGATCAGCTCACCGACACGCTTGCTGTAGTTGGCATAGAGAGTGTCCTTCTCCAGCTCCAGCACCTTGGAGGCAAGAGACTGGCGGAGGTTCTGGATGGCACGACGACCAAAGCTCTCAAATGAGACCTTGTCGGTGTACTCCTCGCCCTCCTCGAGGTCCTCCTCGCCCTGTGAGCGTACATCGCTGAGGGAGACCTCCTTCATCTGGTCGTGGACCTCGCCATCGGGGACGATGATCCTATTGCGCCAGATCTCGACATCTCCCTCCTCAGGATTGATGATGACATCGAAGTTGTTATCCGTACCGTACATCTTTGCGATCGCACTACGGAGAGACTCCTCAAGTACCTTGATGAGTGTCCCTTGGTCGATGTCCTTCTGGCTCATGTAGTCTCCCAGAGCCTCCATCATTGTTGCCTGTATTCTCTTTGCCATGTATACTATTGTATGCGCTTTGTTGTCAAAACTTCAGGTCGTAGACGACCGTCTTCACTTCGTCGTATGTAAGGTGAAGCGGGGTGGGGTAGCCCTTGCGACGCTTGTCGCCCTCGTGCTTCTCCATCCGGATAACCTCCATCTCAAACCCCTCCTCGTCCACTGCTACGAGCGTTCCTTTCTCAATACCTCCGCTACGCAGGGTGACAATGATCGGCTCACCGATGTACTTGCGGTACTGCCGTGGAAGCCGAAGGGGCGATGTGAGCCCGGCACTGGTCACGGTCAGCTCATAGTCCTCCACGTCGCGGTCAAAGCGCTCCTCGATATAGTGGGAGAGCGCCGTGATTGTGTTGAGCGAGATCGAGTCGTGATCACTGTCAATGGTGATACTGATCATGTTGCCAGCGCGCACATCGACCGCTACTATATAGAGGTCGTCTCGCCCCGACAGGTATTCCTCGAGGGCTGACTGTATGTCCTTTACGTCTATCATCAGGTCTGTATATGGAAACAAAATGAGAAGACTCAGGGGTCCTCTCATCTCTTACCCTTGCAAAGGTACAAAATCTTATGCCGATAGACAATCTGCCCCTTGCATTGTAGAGGAAACACGCTCGGATCTTGGTGTGACCATCGGATGTGCTTGGCGTCTTCATGGCTGGGGCTGACTCAATGGACTTTTGGTAGAGGTGGCCGGTGGAGATGGAGTGAAGGACTTGCCGAGTCGTCCCCAGTCGCACATTCGATTCGCTTAAATGCAAAGCACCCCGGTGGACATACATCCACCGGGGTGCGCTTGTGTATAGACCCGGTAGTATTAGTCGCGGAGATCCACAGCTACGTAATTGATGCGCCCATTGGTATTAAGCAGCTTGACGAAGAGGACCTTGTCGCTGCTGCTCTTCACCACGTCACTCACCACCTTCTCCACATCGTCCTTCTTGCTCACGCGGAGGTTATTGACAGCGAGTATGACGTCTCCCTTGCGGATGCCGGCACGGAAGAACTTTCCGTCCCTGTCGACACCGACTACCTTTACTCCGTAGGAGATCCCGAGGTCGCTCATCTCCTTGTCGCTAAGCTCCAAGAAGGCAGCACCGATCGAGCTTTCGTCGATCCGAGTCACGGCATCGGTATTTCCCTCGCTATTCTTGAGTACGAGGTCGATCGTCATAGCCTTTCCCTTACGGTCCACAGACATCCGGACCTTGTCACCCGGCTTGTGGGTAGAGATAGCCTCCTGGAGGTCCGACATTGTGGAGATGCTGTGCCCGTCGATGGAGGTGATCACATCACCCTCCGTGAGACCGGCCTGCTTCGCTGAGCTCCTGTCTGCCACCTCCATCACTAAAGCGCCCTGAGAGACCTTGAGGTCGTACTTCTCGGTGGCGGCAGAGGTGATGTTGGTACCGGCAATGCCGAGGACAGCGCGCTGGACGGTACCATACTCCTTCAGGTCACCGACCACCTTGTGGACTATCGAGGTGGGGATGGCAAAGGAGATCCCGGCGTAGTTACCGGTGCTGGAGTAAATCATCGTATTGATGCCGATCAGCTCGCCTGCCATATTGACTAGGGCTCCGCCGGAGTTGCCGGGATTGACGGCCACATCGGACTGGATAAAGGAGCCCACCTGGAGTGATCCCTGACCGCTCCCCGCAGCGCGCCCCTTGGCGCTGACGATACCGGCAGTCACCGTACTACGGAGGTTGAAGGGGTTACCTATCGCCAGTACCCACTCTCCGACGCGGAGGTCATCGCTGTTGCCGAAGGGGATGGCAGTCAGCTCCTTGCCACTCTCGATCTTGATCAAGGCGAGGTCGGTGGAGGGGTCGGTGCCGACCACCTTGGCCTTATACTCCTCGTTGCTATTGGTCGTGACGTAGACGTCGTCAGCGCCATCGATGACGTGGTTATTGGTGACGATATACCCATCTCGGCTGATGATCACGCCTGATCCGATCTCCACTTGCTTGGGAGTCTCCTGTCTGGAGCGTCCCTCCTGCCGAGGATCTCGCTGGGAGGGGATGCCGAAGAAGAACTCAAAGGGATCAAAAAACCTCTCCTGTGCCATTCTCACAGCCTTCTCTGTGCGTATGTTGACCACGCCATCGATGGTCCTCTCAGCCACTTCTACAAAGTTGGGCGGGGTCGAGGCCATGTAGGCCCTTGAGGACTTAGCTGGCTCGGTGGTCTCATAAGCCTCTGAGGAGTCGCTGCCGTGCTTCGTGATGGCAGCTCCCCCTATCGCGCTGAGGGTCGAGCAGGCGACCACCAGCACGCTGGTAAGGATGATGTCTTTTGCTTTCATACGAATCTATGTTGTCTTATTAGTTCTATTTCCAGACAAATAAACGGATTAAACCTGTTGTAGTCAATAGTCAGGAAGTGCCTAATTAACACTTTGCAAATAGTATGCCCGGTTTGACCATCGACTTAGAGATGTTTAACTTCTGTGCTTTTCCCATTAGCAATAAACAAGTGAGTTCCGGTCGGTCTTTGACTTCACGTCTGTAAGGGTGACGCATTTGAGCCTTACAGAAGCCATTCAAGTGTGCTATCTCTGCCAATTCATTTAATCCCATGAAAAACTATGTTTGCCTATTATAATGCTCGTCGATCAAAATTTTGGCAGCTCGCAGTTTGATGTGCTGGGAGGGGGGATTGGCGGGGTGGATGGTGACAAAAGTTTCTATAGACTCTAACTACTTCCTCATTTACTATCTATTGCCTTTGCTGTGGAGCCATAGGGAGGGGTATCCAATACCCAATGAAAGGCGCTCGATCTAATACCGATATTAGTGAAGTCTAATATCGGTATTAGACTTCACTAATATCGGTATTAGAGATTTCCCTGCAGAGTGCGCTGCTGGTAGAGGTGTCGCACTCCCTGGGTAGGCTTGATGGTGCGACACACTTGCGGGTGCTTTGTTTCCCGCTCTTCAAAATGAGTTGCGTGGCTTCTGTACCACTCAGATGCGTCACCCCTCTTCGCATATGCTGTCGGGACATCGGTAAGAGGTAAATTGAATACCTTTGCCGATGAATATTTATCCAGCATCGGCCTGTAGCACAATGAAACCCTATACCGCAACCTTTTCCCCCTATCAATCATTCACTCGAGATCAGTGGAGTAGCCTAGACAGCCATCCCAATTTTCCTTTCTCCGAGATCGACATTAGCAAGCTCCATGCGATGAATGAGCCTCTGACTGTAGAGGAGATCAGTGATATTTACCTCCCTATGTGTCGCTTCCTGGAGATAAATATCATGCATCATAAGAATCTGCAGAGCGACTATGGCGAGTTTTTTCATCGTCAGTTCCAGACCGTTCCTTACGTCATCGGGATTGCCGGCAGTGTCGCTGTGGGTAAGAGTACTACGGCAAGAGTCTTGCAGAAGCTCCTCTCGATGAATGAGGAGACGCCAAAGGTCTCTCTCGTGACGACTGATGGCTTCCTGTATCCCAATGCCGAGCTGGAGCGACGCGGCCTAAGCGACCGAAAGGGATTTCCTGAGAGCTACGATGTGATGAGTCTGCTCAACTTCCTTGCCGCTGTCAAGAGTGGCCGTCGTCACCTCCCGTCACCCAAGTATTCCCACCTATACTACGACGTGATCAAGGGGGAGTATGACGAGGTGGATCAGCCTGATGTGCTGATCATCGAGGGGATCAATGTCTTGCAGGCGAGTGTGGATGCGTCGAGAGCACGACGGTCGGTCTTTGTGTCAGACTTTTTTGACTTCTCGATCTACGTCGATGCGGAGAAGTCTGCGATCCGTAGCTGGTATGTGGATCGATTCATCAAGCTGCAGCAGACGGCGTTTAGGAATAAGGACTCCTACTTCTACCGCTACGCTGATCTATCCAAGGAAGAGACTATTAAGCTGGCTAATCAAGTATGGGATGATGTCAATCTGACTAACTTAGTCCAGAATATCGAGCCGACGCGCTTTCGCTCCAATCTCATCATCGAGAAGAGTGACGACCACAGTGTGAGGAGCATCTGGCTGCGGAAGGTGTAGACTAACCGAGTACAAAAAGAGCAGAGCCTCCGACGAGACGATTGTCCCATCGGAGGCTCTGCTCGTAGTATAATATCCGCTTAGTCCATTTTGGTCCCGAAGGAGAGGTCTCCCGCATCGCCCAGTCCGGGGACGATGTAGGCGTGCTCATTGAGCTTCTCATCGAGGGCGGTGATCCAGAGGGTGGAGTCCTCAGGGGCATGCTTCGCGAGCATATCGACACCCTGCTGGCTGGCGATGATGGCAGCGAAGTGCGTGGTGGCGGGCTGCCCCTTGGTGAGGAGTGCATTATAGGCAAGCATCATCGAGCTCCCTGTCGCCAGCATAGGGTCGGCAAGGATCAGCGTCCGTCGCTCGAGAGAAGGGGAGGCCAGATACTCGATGTGCACGTCAAATCCCAGCTCACTGTCTCCACCCTCCTTGCGATAAGCGGATACGAAAGCATTGTCAGCCTTGTCAAAATAATTAGTCAGTCCGCTCTGCATAGGGAGACCGGCACGAAGGATGGTGGCGACGACCACCTCCTCGGTGGGCAGGTACATATCCTTGGTCCCAAGAGGGGTGGTCACCCTCTTCTCCGTGTAGTCGAGTGTCTTGCTGATCTCGTATGCCATAATCTCGCCGAGGCGCCTGGCATTGCTCCGGAAGCGCATCGAGTCCGCATGGATATTGACATCCCTCATCTCTGCAATGAAGCGGTTGATGAGGCTGTTTTGCTCTGATAAGTTTACTATTTTCATACTCTTAGCTAACTATTTTTCCTTGCTCTTTGCTCCTTGGTAGAGGGCAGAGAGTTGCATGATATTGTCTACATACTTGACGGTCTCCGAGCCACGGACGTAGCCGTACTTGACCACGGGGTCATTGAAGTACTTCGGTGTGCTCTTGAGGAGGAGGTACTCCCTCACCCCTCCATTCCAGACACTGTCCGGTGCGCTGTTCTTCCGTGCCAGCCGCATCGCATCCAGGACGTGACCATAGCCGGCGTTGTAGGCTGCGAGAGTGAAGCACTCCCGCTCATGGATGTCCCGGATGTCGCTAAAGGACTTCTCATTGTCCCGGAGACAATTGACAGCCACGCGCACTGCTGTCAGGGGGTCCAGCAACTGGTCTTTACTCACCCCATAGGCTCGTCCGGTAGCAGGCATCACACCCATAAGGCCTCTCGCTCCTGACCGAGCCACGATGTCAGGGATGAAGCGAGACTCAGTGAAGGCGATCGCAGCGAGATAGGTCCAGTGCCAGCCCAGCCGCTTTGCCTCGTTCATGAATATCTCATCGTAAGGGGAGATCGCTCCCTGCCGGATAGTAGGGGTATGGAGGGGAGATCTGAGACCCTTGAAGTAATTGCCACTCTCCATCGTAAGCAGGCGGTCAGGGTCTTCCTCTTCCTCCTCAGGAGAGGAGGAGAAGAAGCAGCTGATCTGCTCGGTGAGACTCTGATTGCCCTTATGCAGCATCCAGCTGTATCGCAGTGGTACGCTGATGCGAAGCTCTGTGTCGAGGGTGGGGTGGTGTCGCTCAAATAATCCCGCCAGTCGGGTGTCTACCGCTGCGTAGCGGATGCCGTCTCCATCAGCGACCGACTTGATCAGGTCCACATCGCCCAGAGAGTCGACTGGTAGGATATGGAGGGAGTCCAGGGCTGCCTCTGCAACGATCTGCTCCAAGCGCATCTCCGCAGGACTATTGGAGGAGACGTAGATCGACTTGCCGTCCAAGTCGCCCACCTGGCGGAGGAGCGGGGTGATGGACCTGTTTTGCACCACTACTAAGGCGATCGTGTCCACGATGCCGGCAAAGTCATACGACTTGCTGATCTCAGAGGTCATGGCAAAGGGGGTGATGGATAGGTCGATGGCCCCGGACTTGATCCATGCCATAAGACTATCCCTGCTACCGGTGACCTTGATGTCGAGCTTGAGCTTGTGCGCCTCGGCAAAGCGAGACACCTTCTGATACTCCAGACCGAAGGGCTCGCCTCTATAGAAGTAAAAGTCCGTAGGGGAGGTGACCGTCCCTACTCGGAGCGTATCACTGGCGATGATTTCGCTCCACTCACGATAGTTGACCTCCTCCGACTCTCTCTCCTTCCTCGTCTCGATGCAGGAGGACATCATCCCGATGAGAAGGAGCAGCGGAGCGAATCGAGAGAAGAGCCGAGACATCACTTGACGTAGAGTACAAGACCCTTGAGATACTCTCCCTCGGGGTGATAGATATTCACGGGATGATCTGCAGCCTGAGTAAGGCGATGGAGGATCCTCACCTCTCGCCCGGCTTGCAGAGCAGCGGTAAATACCGCTTCCTGAAATTTCTCAGGGCTAACCACTTGCGAGCAACTGAAGGTGAAGAGCAGGCTCGAGGGGGCAATCTTCTGGAGAGCTATGCGATTGAGCCGACGGTAGCCATTGAGTGCGCGTGAGAGGACGCGTCTATTCTTTGCAAAGGCGGGCGGATCCAGTACCATCAGGTCGTACTCTCCCCCCTGTAGTCCCTCTAAGTAGCCAAATGCATCGGTGGCGATCTCCTCATGTGTGTGGTCCCTGCCGGGGAAGTTGAGCTCCATATTCCTTGCTGTCAGGTCTATAGCGCGCTCCGAGCTGTCTACGGATACCACTTGCTTAGCCTCTCCCAGCATGGCCGCGAGGGAGAATCCTCCCGTGTAGCAAAACATATTGAGCACCTTCCGCCCCTTAGCATACTGTCTCAGGAGGGAGCGGTTGTCTCTCTGATCTAAGAAGAAGCCGGTCTTCTGTCCCTTGACAACGTCGAGGTAAAACTTCATCCCCCGCTCGTCGATCACCACCTCCTGCTCCCTCGGCAGTGACCCCATGAGCAGCTCGTCGATCTCTCCCTCTATCGGAGAGCTTGCCGTCAGCGTCTCAGCGCTCTTGTAGTAAACCACTTGCAGGCGACTGCCAAACACCGTGGACATCGCCTCTGAGATAAGGTGCCTCTGTCGATGGATGCCGAGGGTGTGAGCCTGCATGACAGCGATGGAGTCGTACAGGTCTATGATCAGCCCCGGGAGACCATCGCCCTCGCCATAGATCCAGCGGAGGGCAGCGTGCTCTCCAGCCAAGCCGACTGCCTTCCTCACCTCGAGAGCCTCCCTCAGGCGCCGAGTCCAGAAGGCTTGATCAATCTCCTCCGAGGCATCGAAGGTGAGGATCCGTATCGCAATATTCTCTGGAGACCAGTAGCCGCGGGCGACAAAGTCATCCGTGGAGCTTCTGAGCTCGACCAAGTCTCCCTCCATCAGCCTGTCGGTACCTCTCCGGTCAAGAGCTCCAGAGAAGACCCAAGGGTGACGGCGCTCCATCGGCTCGTCTTTACCTGGGCGTAAGTGGAGTATTGGTATGGTGTCTAGGGTGGTCATAGGATGAGTTATTTGTCTGTGGTTTTGCTTTTTACTTTTGCCCCCCTGACCTTAGCTTTTACCCTGCGCTTTCGTATTCTCGCAGAGGTTTCTTTCTTCTTCGGCTTTGGTACTCTCACGGTTGGCCCCACTCTCTTCTCGATCATGGAGGGCTTGACGAAGTCCTTAAGTCCGTCGTAGATCAGCAGACCGGCATAGGCATCGAGTGCGGCATAGTTGGTTTGCGCCTCCGACAGTTTCTCGCTCTCCCAATTGCTGAGTCGCTGGCTCTTGGAGATGCGCTTGTCGTAGAGTAGGGCATAGAGCTTGGAGAGAGAGAAGACCTTTAGACCTGCGGCCTTGGCCGTCAGCTGGAGCTCAAGGACCTGGTGGCACTCGAGCCCATGGTCTTTCCTCAGGCCGAGAGCGTCATCGTGGATAGATACCCCCACAAGGAGCGTACTGTCGTCTGCCAGCACGCGTGCTACGGGGGCGAGGCGTGATGCCTTGTCCTCCTTTCCGTCAAAGGTCAGTAGCTTGATGATTACGGATCTCTCGTGATCGGAGAGCTGGAGTATGGAGACCTTATTCCCCTCGCCCTTATGGAATGAGGGCTTAGTCTCTGTGTCAAGGCCAAGGACGGCAGACCTCGAGAGAGCTCCCATGACGCTCTCTATCTCGTCGTCCGAGCACGAGGCGTCAAGGATCGTGACCGGTACCGGAAGCTCCTCCGCCTCCAGCTCCCCGAGCTCTTCCTTGGTAATGGTTGTCCGATCTATAGGCATATCACTCATCGTAGCTCGATAGGTCATCCTCATCGTCCGGCATCTCGAGGGGCATAAAGTCCGGATCGCTGAGCAGTAGGTGAAGTCGTCTGAGCACGGCTGCCAGCTTCTCTCCCCACTCGTGGTCAAAAGCGTACCTCGCCTCGGCAATGGACTGGACCATCGTCTCCTCGTTTTGCTGCCTATAGACCCAGACGATATCTGCCAGAGCCTGGAAGAGGTCGGCAAGCAGCTCACTGAGACTGATGTTGATCGGGCGCTCAGAGTATTGCATCTGCTCGTTGAGAGCATCGGGGAATAGGTCTCGGTCAGCGAAGAAGCGCTCGTGGCGACGTCTCACCCGATCATAGTCCTCCTCCTCGACGAGGTGCTCCAGCTCTCCAAAGAAAAGCGACGGATCCAGATCCGGAAGTCTCGTCGCTGCAGCATACACAGCTGCCAGCGTGTCACGGCACTCACGTACCGTCTCCCTCGTCCATCGGGGGGTGACCTCGGGATCAAGCAGAGCGAGGTAATTCATGCTCTGCTGGATAAAGTCCAGTGTCTCCGGACTGTAGATGAGTGTCATATCTCCCGTCTGTCCCATAGGTCTGTGCCGATCTTGGTTACAAAGTTAGTCAATTTTACTCTTCGGTCTCCTCCTCTGTCGGTAGCTCCTCCACCGGAGGCTCACGCTTAGAGAGGTAAATACTATCGAGGACCAGCGGGATCTTCCTTAGGCAGTCCCTGTCACGATAGTAGGAGATGAAGAGTCGGTGCCACTGGCTCTGCTCGCTTGTGGTGTCTTGTGGCGTGACATACTCGAGTGCTATTCGTCTGTCGCCCTTGCCATCCAGTGTGGTCTGTGTGGAGTAGACGTTGCTGCTGTCTCGGGAGAGGGTGACAAAAGAGATCACGATCCTCTCCCCGGAGCTGAGCAGCCCGGGTAGTATATTGAAGCCAAAGTCAAGCGTGTCCCCTCCCGCCACGGTACCACTTCTGAGCTCACACATCATGAAGCGGTAGGCTCTGTCTCCCTCCGAGAGACAGACTCTCGAGGGCTCGCTCCAGAGCGATACCGGAGACTTGTAGGTGAGCCCTGCGCGGCGAATGGAGTCTTGGTAGAGGGTGTCTAAGACTACAGCTTCCTGCTGAAGCTCCTCGATGATCTGATTGTAAATCTTCGTGAGCATCGGGAGATTTTCTCCATACCAGACGAGAGAGGTATCGTACTTTGCCTGCGAGATCCCGTGCTTCTCCAGCACACTCCTATAGTATGCCTCGCGGACCGAGTCCGGCATCCCATACTTGCTGTCGATGTAAGACTGGGCCAAGACCATGTCCTTGGTGACCGCCTTCATCTCGTCTCTTGTCAGGATCGAGTCCGGTCGGCGGCGACACTGCGAGAGGAGCACTATCAGTGCTATGGAGAGCAGGATCAGGCTGCAGAGACTACGATGCTTCCTCATCACGTATGACGGAGTCCTCCGGTGCTCTGTCCTTAGGTTTCTTACTACCGATATGACCCATCAGGTGAGCAAAAGAGCCGCTATAGAATAGCAGAAGCGCGATCACACCAACCGAGATGCAGGCGTCGGCAAAGTTGAATATCGGGCGGAAGAAGATCAGCTCCTCTCCTCCCCAGCCGGGCACCCAGTCGGGCCACTGACTGCGGATGATGGGGAAGTAAAACATATCCACCACCTTTCCCTGAAACCAGTCTCCATAGCCTGTCTCCGGTGCGGTGGGGAAAATCGTCGCTACCTGCCCATAGCTGTGGGTAAATATCTTTCCGTAAAAAATAGAGTCGATGATATTACCCACTGCACCGGCAAAGATAGCCACCAGACAGGTCAGCACACCGCGACCATACCGCCTCCTCGATACGTAGACCACCAGCCACCCCAGCAGCACGCTGGCGACTATGCGGAAGAGGGTCAGGAAGAGCTTGTCGAAAAGCTCCCAGCCGAATGCCATCCCGGGGTTCTCCGTGAAGTAGATCTGAAACCAGTCTGCCACCACGATGCTCTCGCCCAGCTGCATATGGGTCTTGACCCATATCTTGATAGCTTGGTCGATGACCAAGAGTAGGAGTGCCAGTCCCACAGCGACTGTAAGTCGATGGTGGGGACGATCTGCAGGCATCTCTCTTGGGTCCGTGACAGGTCGATCCGCTGCGGAGGATATGTCGTTGACGCTCACTGTAGACGATAGACTTACCTGTGATTACTTGTATCCGGCGTTCTTTGCCTCGACGCTAAGTGTAGCGTGGGGGACAGCACGGAGCCGCTCCTTGGGGATGAGCTTACCGGTGATGCGACAGACGCCGTAGGTCTTATTCTCGATGCGGATTAGGGCAGCCTCCAGATTTTGGATAAATTTCTTCTGCCGCGCTGCGAGAGAGGCGGTCTCCTGACGAGAGGCGAGAGTTGCCGACTCGGAGAGATTCTTGTACGAGGGCGAGGTGTCGTTGATGTCGCTATTCTCGCTTCCGTTCATCGACTCGATGAGTGAGTCGTAGTCCTTACGAGCCTTCTCGAGCTTCTCATTGATGATCTGGCGAAACTCCTCCAGCTCCTCATCAGAGTATCTTACAGTAGCCATGGTTATCTCTTTTACTTAT
The DNA here is from genome assembly GCF_056590575.1 of Porphyromonas sp. C0041D3. Lineage (NCBI taxonomy): Bacteria > Pseudomonadati > Bacteroidota > Bacteroidia > Bacteroidales > Porphyromonadaceae > Porphyromonas > Porphyromonas sp. C0041D3. The sequence continues at coordinate 102,861 of NZ_JBWPWJ010000001.1, read as the reverse complement.
TTACTATAGTTAGTTCTGCATGCAGGATGACCTCCTCGTCCAGGTCGAGAAGCTCCCCGGAGCTGAGTCCCTCGACGGACTCGATAGATCGAGCCTGTACCTGAGTGGAGATGTAGTCCTTATGAGCCGCGAGGATCTGCTCCGACGTCGGGGTCTTCTCGAGACGAATGTCGATCTTGTCCTCCACGTCAAAGCCGGAGCTCTTGCGGAGATTTTGGATCCTATTGACCATCTCGCGGGCGAGGCCCTCGATGCGTAGCTCCTCGGTGATCTCCTCATCGAGAGCGATGGTGATGGAGCCCTCATTGAGCACCAGCCAGCCCGGCACGTCCTCAGAGATCACCTCTACGCTGTCGAGTGTGATCTCCTTGCCCTCGTACTCGGTCTTCCCGGCTGTCTCAAAGGCCTCGATCTCCTCTCGCGTCATACCCGTGAGGTATGCAGCCGCTCTCTTCATATCCTTGCCAAAGATCGGTCCCAGGAGACGGAAATTGGGCTTCACTCTCTTCACCACAAGGTCGGATGATCCGGAGTCAAAGACCAGCTCCTTCACATTCACCTCGGAGAGGATCAGCTCCTCCACGTGCTTCACCGACTCGATCATCTGAGGATCGGAGGTGAGTACCACCACCTTCTGCAGTGGCTGACGCACTTTCGTATCCATCTTACGACGGAGTGAGAGTACCATACCGGAGATCCGCTGAGCATAGTCCATAGCCTCCTCAAGTGAGGCATTGATCACTGTGGGATCAGCCTTGGGATAGTCTGTAAGGTGGACTGACTGCGTCTCGTCCTGAGTGAGGTCTCGGTATAGACGATCAGCGTAGAATGGAGCAAAGGGCGCCATCAGCTTAGCCACCGTGACGAGGCACTCGTAGAGGGTCTCGTAGGCGGAGAGCTTGTCATCGGTCATGCCACCGCCCCAGAAACGCTTGCGGGCAAGGCGGACATACCAGTTACTCAGCTGGTCTGTCACCATGGCTGCAATCTCGCGACCGGCCTTTGTCGGCTCGTAGTCCTCGAGATCGGACTTCACCTCAGTGATCAGCGAGTGAAGCCGTGAGAGGATCCATCGGTCTAGCTCAGGCCGCTCCTCAAGAGGGATCTCGCGAGCTGTCGCCGGGTCGAAGTTGTCGATATTCGCGTAGAGTGCGAAGAAGGAGTAGGTGTTGTGCAGTGTGCCGAAGAGCTTGCGCGTCACCTCGTCCACGCCTGAGGGGTCAAACTTCAGGTTGTCCCACGGTGAGGAATTGGTGATCATATACCACCTCAGAGCGTCTGCCCCCTTCTGCTCCATGATCATGAAGGGGTCTACGCTATTGCCGAGGCGCTTCGACATCTTATTCCCATTCTTATCCAAGACGAGACCATTTGAGATCACGTGCTTGTAGGCGACGCTGTCAAAGAGCATCGTCGCAAGGGCATGGAGGGTAAAGAACCACCCTCGAGTCTGATCCACTCCCTCGGCAATGAAGTCGGCCGGGAAGTAGCTCCTCTCATCCACCATCTCTCGGTGCTCAAAGGGGTAGTGCAGCTGTGCGTAGGGCATTGCCCCGGAGTCAAACCACACATCGATGAGGTCGGTCTCCCTGACCATCGGCCGTCCCTTGCTATCGCAGAGGATCAGGTCGTCCACATAGGGTCGGTGGAGATCGATCCGCTCGTAATTCTCATCCGTATACTCGCCCACGACGAAGCCTCGATCGGCAAGGGGATTGCTCTTCATTAGCCCCCTCTCTACTGAGAGGTCGATCTCGCGGGAGAGCTCCTCGATGGAGCCGATGCACTTCAGCTCGCTGTAGTCCTCATTGTGCCAGATTGGCAGTGGAGTGCCCCAGTAGCGTGAGCGGGATAGATTCCAGTCCTGGAGGTTCTCCAGCCACTGCCCGAAGCGTCCCGTGCCGGTAGACTCCGGCTTCCAGGTGATCGTCTTATTGAGCTCGATCAGTCGCTCCTTGACTGCCGTGGTGCGGATAAACCAGCTGTCCAGCGGGTAGTAGAGGATCGGCTTGTCGGTCCTCCAGCAGTGGGGGTAGCTGTGGGTAAATTTCTCGATCCTGTATACCTGCCCTCTCTCCTTGAGCGCCATACAGAGGTCAATATCAAGTGAGTCAGTATCGGACGGCTTGTCGATGTAGGCGTTCTTGACATAGCGACCGGCGTAGACTCCGTACTGAGTGACGTCCACCCGCTCCTCCACAAAGTGTGGGTCCAGATCCTCGAGGGCGTAAAACTTCCCCTCGGGATCGACCATTGGCACCTCCTTGCCCCCCTTGTCAATGAGCATCATGCCGGGGATCTGCTCCTTCTTGCCGAGCGCATTATCATCCGCACCGAAGGTGGGCGCTATATGGACGATGCCGGTACCATCCTCCGTGGTGACAAAGTCAGCAGCCACCACCCTCAGAGCGCTCTCATCGGGCATTACCCAGGTGAAGAGCTGCTTGTATCTCAGTCCTATGAGGTCGGCCCCCTTGTATCGGGCAACGATGCGGTAGGGCATCACCTTGCTCCCCTTCTCGGGGGCCTCCATCGGCAGCTCCTCGCCCTCAGGACTGAGGTAGGCGGAGAGGCGTGGCTTCGCCATCACGACGGTGATCGGCTCGAGGGAGTAGGGATTGAATGTCTGCACCGCCACATAGTCGATCCCGCTACCGACAGCGAGAGCCATATTGGAGGGAAGTGTCCATGGTGTGGTGGTCCAGGCAGCGAAGTAGGCGGTCCCGTGTCCCTGCAGCTCCTCAGCGGGATTGATGATCTCCATCAGCGCTGTGCATGAGGTGTCCTTTACGTCCCTATAGGCACCCGGCTGACTCAGCTCGTGGGAGCTAAGTCCGGTGCCAGCGGCGGGAGAGTAGGGCTGTATGGTGTATCCCTTGTAGAGCAGATCCTTCTCGAAGAGCTGCTTTAAGAGATACCACAGGGTCTCTATGTAGCGATTGTCGTAGGTGATATAGGGGTGATCCAGGTCCACCCAGTAACCCATCTCCGAGGTGAGCTTGCGCCACTCGGCGGTATATTTCATCACCTCCTTACGACACGCTTCATTGTACTCATCAACAGAGATCTTGGTGCCGATGTCGGCCTTGGTGATGCCGAGCTTCTTCTCCACGCCGATCTCTACCGGCAGCCCGTGGGTGTCCCACCCTGCTTTGCGGTCGACGAGGAAGCCCTCCATAGTCTTGTAGCGGCAGATAATATCCTTGATCGTGCGAGCCATGACGTGGTGGATCCCAGGCATACCATTAGCAGAGGGTGGACCCTCGTAGAAGATAAATCTCGGTGCCCCCTCGCGCCACTTGAGTGAGGCCTCGAAGGGATCTTCTCTCTTCCACAACTCCAGTACCTCCCGACCAATACTCGAGAGGCTTAGCTGATCGTAAGTCTTATAATTCTTTTTCGTCATGCTCATATCTGCTCATTCCTCAGCGTCCCCTCTTCCCTCAGAGCGGACGCTGAGCGAAGTACGACTGGGTACCTCTGCATTTTTGTCACGCAAAGATACGCTTTTTTGTCCCCTCGGACTAATATCGGTATTAGTGAATCCTAATACCGGTATTAGAGAAATCTTTTATCGGTATTAGAGAAATCTTTTATCGGTAAAAGATGAGGTCCATCAGGAGCGATGTAAATCAGCAGACCCCGACCCCTCGTCTGAGCGCCCTGGGAAAAAAACAAGAGAGAGATGGGCTGATAAGCCCATCTCTCTCTTGTTTCTTAATATAAGATTGGTGAGTTACTTCCTGTCTCTCAGCCTATACATAGACCGGACGGTCATCTCGTCGATCGCTATGGCGCGGTACGCCAGTACGTCCAGCACAATAGCCAGCAGTGGGAGGATGGCTACCAGCCAATTGAGCCGCCAGCCCATATAGCCCTCACCCAGTGATGAAATAAAGCTGTAGGTGGTAACACCCGCCAGGATCAGCACTCCTACTGTCAATAGGATATTGAATACCGTGAGGCGCATCTGGAGGGTCCTCTTCTTGTAGAGGAATATCGTGACGAGGCTGACGAGGATGATGATAATATTGAGTATCATCAGTGGCCACTCAAAGGTGAAAAGCTCATCCCCTGCACCCAGCTGCGTAAAGCCTGTGGTGTCTCCCTCAAAGAGGGAGTACGAGAATGTGATCACCACGTAGGGGAAGTAGAGCGGCACCAGCATAAGGAGTGCTGCGAGGAGGAGCCAGAGTGATTGTTTCCGTTGTATCATCCCGTGGCGTCAGTCGTCCATGATGTTGTCCATCAGGTCATCGTCCATCTTGTCTAATGGCAGATGCCAGGTAAGCTCTCCTTCCTCAAACTCCTTGATCGCCATCAGGAGAGGCTTGGGCTGCTTCTCGAAGTACTTCGAGAGCTCAGCCTGCTCGTTGTTGATCTCCTCGACGTCCTCACCATCATCGGTGGTATAGGTCGAGAATTCCTTGACCTTGTCATCGAATTCCTGCTTCATGTCGGCAGCGATCTGATTGGCCCGCTTTGCCATGATCAGGATGGAGTCATAGATATTCCCCGTAGGCTCGACAAACGCATTGATGTCGCGTGTCACGAGGGTCTGGGGTGCATTTTTGCTCTTATTGTCCATTTGTGCTTCTTGGATCAAGTAGTCGTGATGTGTATTGTATATGTGTGCTTACTCGTTATTGCCATCGATGAGACGATAGGCAAAGTCGTAGTATTTGTCCGCTTCCTTGCGATGCTTCCCCTCGGGGAATTCGTTGACGAAGGCGAAGTACTCATCTCTGAGGGAGCGTACCCGCTCCTGCTTTTTGGACTCGATGCTATACCTCGCAATCTCGTAGAGTGAGGAGAGTACGTAGAAGTGTATGTCCTCCCTATATTTGCTGTACGGGTAGTCCTTCAGAGCATTGCGCCCTGTGATGATGGCCGACTCGTAGTTATTGAAGATGTAATTACCGAGGTTGTAGTACAGCTCGACATTCAGCAGCTCCTTGAGTGCAAGGTTCTCCTGGAGGTCAAAGAGCAGCTGGGTAGCCTCCTCTGCCTTCTCACTCTGGGGGTAGTAGTCGAGGAAGAGCTGCAGCTCCTTGATCGCGCGGTAGGTAGGCTCCTGGTCGAGACGCGGGTCGGGCATCTGCTTAGCCAGACCATAGCCACTGTAGAAGCGGGCCAGCTCGGTGTACTCGCCATTGGGGTAGGTGGTGTAGTATTTCTCAAAGACGTCTGCCGCCTCCCGATAGTTCTTGTTAGCATAGTAGCTCTTAGCTAGGAGGTAGAGGGCTTCCTCACCCTCCCCGGTGCCACGGAGATAGGGTACTACAGTCTCAAGCAGCTCTGCGGCTTGCTTGTACTTCTCAGTATTGTAGTACTTCTTGGCGTACGAGTAGCGCTCTGTGACGTCGGTGCTTTGCTGCACGCGCATATACTCACCGCACGAGGAGGCGATCAGTAGAATGAGTGTGCTTAGGAGGAAGCAGGCTGGATAATGTTTCCGGATCATTATTCTCTGAGTATATAACGTGCAAATATACCGCTTTTTTTGAGATGAGTGTATCACTCACTTTTTTGGGCTGGGTGCATTCCTTGCTTTTTCTATCCTTTCTCTCCCGGAGGTGGTCTTTCTTTGGGGATAAAATGGTAGATTTGTGTGTCTCGATCAAGTTAGCAAACCATTCAATAATTAATATCCTTATATAGTATGAGTCAAACTTCTATCAATGCAGCTGCTCGTGATGTCCTGAGAGACTTGGCGGCGATGTCTGTGGGGGCAGTGAGCGGTATAGTCATATACAACGCCCTGAAGAGCCGCTATCGTAGAGTGGAGACGCCCACGTCCCTGATTGACTCTATCACCTGCTACGAGGGACGGCATCCCTCATCGGTACTGACTTTTGGGTGGGATGAGGATGAGAAATTTTCCTGGGCAAGACGGATCTCTCTGGATAAGGAGGGCAACCGCCTACATGAGTCACTCATAGAGGCTGAGGTATACGACCGGAAGCTGCTCGTCGTGGAGACCGACTGCCTAGAGGAGTGCAATACGCCCGAGATCACTACGGTCGATCTTGACCCCTTTGGTATGGGGACCTCACTCTCCTTCCGCCGGACGAGTGGTCGAGAGGAGCACTGGGACCTGAGGCTCTATGGCGGTCAGCTTGACAGCATCATCAGTCAGGATGGTGAGATGGATGTGACCTGGGACACGGAGGGCAATATCATCTCTATCACCGGGCACGAGGGAGAGTATCGCCAGGAGATGACCTACTACAGTAATGTGGGTAATCGGGTATTCCCTGACCTGAATTACCTCAGTGATGTGAGCTCGGTCAATTTCCTCTCCAGCTTCATACTCGGCTCCAGGTCCTCCAACCTCATCTCCTCTATGGTGATCCGCCGACCGGACTACCACTACCACTTACTTGCCTCCTACCTCTGTGACCGCTTTGACCAGCCCCTACAGGTACGGCACGAGATCAAGGAGATCAAGGACGGGGAGGTCAAGGAGTCTACCCGTCGGTACGACATTAAGTACCTCTGATTGATAGCGCATTAGATATTCACACTAACTATTTTTGTATAAATGGATGATATAAGAGCCTTGCTCCTGAGGATTATCACTGGCTTTGACCTCGGGATCGAGCATGGATCCTTTGCCTACGAGATGCTCGTACTGGGGATCGTCGTTGTATTCTTGGTGATTGTGGACTTCTTACTCCGGCTGATCTTTATCAAGGGTCTGAGGGGTCTCCTGGGTAAGATCCCGTGGTTCCATAGCTCAACGGCCGATGCGCGCAGTAAGAAGGTCCTGAGTAAGCTTGTGAGCCTGATCGTTACCTCGATCTTCATCGGTCTGCTTACACTGCCGTTTCCCAATGGCGGTGCGTGGTATGTCGGCTTGTTGTTAGTGGCTCGACTTTGCCAGACTTATTTCTTCTTTAGCTTACTGACTGCTGTCATCGACACCGGTCGGGCGTGGATGCTCAGGCAGCCACAGTATAGGGACAATCCTATGGTCGCACTCCTGCAGGCCTTTAAGGTGCTGGCCATATTCCTTGCGGTCTTGGTGGTGATATCACTACTCTTCCGCATCGATATGAGCACGATATTCGGCAGTCTCGCAGCACTCTCAGCAGTGCTGATGCTGATCTTTAAAGACACCATCCTTGGGTTTGTAGCCAGTATACAGCTGACAGGTAGCGATATGGTCCATGTGGGCGACTGGATCACCGTGCCGGGTAAGAGCGTCGATGGCAACGTCATGGAGATCTCTCTTACGACGGTCAAGGTGATGGGCTTTGATAACTCGATGTACACAATCCCTCCCTATGACTTAGTGAGCAATCCGGTGCAGAATTGGTCTAATATGCAGCGCTCTAATGCCCGTCTCTGTGCTCGATCGATCTATATCGATATCTCCTCGATACGTTATGCGGATGATCAATTGATCAAGCGTCTGCGTCAGTCGGGTATGCTGAGTCAGGTAATGGATCAGCTGATTGCCGAGGTGGAGGATGAGAATAAGAAGCAGAGCCTGACGGATGACTTGACGCGGGTCAGGGTGACCAACCTGGGGCTCTTCCGGAATTATGTGCTTAAGTTCCTCGAGCAGTCCGAAGCTGTCGATCACAACTACGACGTGATGTGCTTCCAGAAGCCGATGACAGAGATGGGACTGCCGCTCCTCGTACGGTTCTTCACAAAGACCTCCAACTGGGGGATGCATGAGACCATAGCTGCCAATACCTTTGAGCACTTGATGGCAGTGATCTCGCTCTTTGACCTCAAGATATATCAGAAAGTATCCTCCAGCAACTTAGCCTCAGCTACAGAGTCAGAGCTTAAGGAGATGCTTGCGACTAAGCAGGCTGCGGCGGACTCAGATACCGAAGAGGCAAAGTGATCTGAGGGTCACGCTTGGTAATAAAAAAGGGAGATGCACCCAATCGGTGCATCTCCCTTTTTGGTGTTGGTATGGTCGGGGGCTATTGCTTGCCGGATCGCTTCCGGATCTGCCTCTCGTACTCTATGACAGCCTTGGCGATCTCATTGGCGATCTTGGCCTGCCCACTCCGAGAATTGATGTAGCGCTCTTCCTCTCTGTTTGTGATGAAGCCGATCTCGATGAGGACGCTCGGCATAGCAGCCTCACGCAGTACCAGAAATCCCGCTTGGCGCACCCCTCTGTCGTATCGACTGGCGGACTTGAAGCCGTTCTGGACCAGCTTGGCAAGCCTCAAGCTGTTCTCTAAGTGCTTATTTGCCATAAATTGAAAGATGATGTAGGACTCGCTTGAGGTGGGATCGAAGTCCTCATACTTCTTTGAGTAGTTGTCCTCCAGGAGGATAGCGCTATTCTCCTTCATCGCTACCCTCAGGTTGTCCTCTGTTCGGTGAAGTCCGAGCACATAGGTCTCTGTACCGCTGGGGGAGTGGCTGTTGCTTGCGTTGGCATGGATAGAGACAAAGAGGTCAGCATTTTTCTTGATCGCAAACCGAGCTCTGTCCTGCAGACCGATGAAGTTATCGTCTGGTCGGCTGTAGTAGACCTTGATCTGTGGTGCCAGTTCATTGATCTTAGCTCCGACCTTTTTGGATACCGCAAGGACGACATTTTTCTCGTAGGAGACTTTGCCCTTTGCTCCGCTGTCGTGTCCCCCATGCCCAGCATCAATAACCACGATAAACCGTCCCTCCTTGTCCCTCGCATAGAGGGTGGGAGATCCTATAAGGGTTAAGAGCAAGATTACTAAGAGCGCGCAGGTGGGTGACACTCCGAGGTATGAGGTAGTATGGAAATGGTATCTGGTCATATGGTATGGAAAGCTTGATGGACCGGAAATATACCGAAATTGTCCGGAAGGAAGGATAAAGAAAGCCTGAAACTACTCGGAAAAGTAGTCTCAGGCTTTACATAGCTGTGATAAGTGAGTCTCTACGGACGCACGAAGCCCTTACTCGGCAGACTTCTCCTCCTCAGCGGGCTTTTCCTCAGACTCAGCCTCCTCGTCGCCTTTCGTGATGATCTTCTGGAGCTCGTCGGCAGTCACCTCTTTGGTCTCTACAGTGATCAGGTTGTCCTCGTGGATCTTCTGGGCGACCATCTGGCGAAGCATATTCTGCTGGGTGTTGTAGCGGAAGTTCTCATTACTGAGAGCGCGCTGTACCTGTCCCTCGATCATGTCCTCCGTGGGAGAGCTGAGACCGATCTGTGCCAGCTGGTTGATCACGTAGGAGCGGGTGAAATTCTTCAGATCCTCCTCAGTGACCTCAAGGCTGTACTTGTCCGTAAAGTGATTGATGATTATGTCAAGCTTAAGACCCTTCATCAGCTCCTTGAAGTTGCTGTCGATCTCCTCGTCGGACTGATCCTTGGCCATCTCGGAGCCCTTGTACCACTCCTTGATAGTCTCTTCTGCGAGATCCACCTTGTCGGTCTTCTCCTTAGTGATGAGGCTGATGAGATCCTCGGTGAACTTATAGTCAGCATTGGCCTTGATATTCTGCTCCATCTTGGACTTCAGCTCCTCGCGAGCCTCCTCCTCGGTGTGCACCTTGTCGGGACCAAAGACCATATCGAAGAACTCCTGATTGAGCTCCGCACGCTGTGAGTAGCTGATCTCCTTGATCTCGTAGGAGAACTCGCTATCCTTGTACTTCTCCACCTCCTCATCGGTCATATCGTCAAGGTGGAAGAGCGCCTTAAGCTCAGACTTCTGACCCCCATAAGCTTTGTAGGGATTGAAGACTACGATGCTGTCTTTGGGGGCGTTCTCAAACTTTGCCTTCTCCTCCTCATCGGTCATAAAGTCCACGTAGATCGTGGTCCGATCGAGCTGGATACCTCCCTCGCGGGGTGAGTCTCCATCAAGCTCTGCCAGTGCTCCGGATACGAAAGCATTGGGGACAATGTGGTCTCCGTCAACGAACTTGGAATTGGCCCTCTGGAGCTGCTCCATCTGCTTAGTCACCTCCTCGTCGTCCACGGTGGGCTGGTAGTAGGTAAGGGTGTCCTCGCTGCTGAGTATGTCGTCGCTCAGAGTGGGGATCAGCGCCAGGTGAAAGGTGATGGTCATCTCATCCTGCAGCAGCTTATCTCCCTGGTTGAGCTCCTTTGGCATAATGGGCTGACCGATAGTCTTCAGCTCCTTCTCCCGGATGAAGTCCATGAGCTTCGAAGTAACAGCCTCGCTTACTGCATCGACGTGGATGCTGTCACCGTACATCTTAAGGATGAGTCCCTTAGGCACGTGACCCTTGCGGAATCCGCGCATCGAGGCGTTGGCGCTGATGTTATTGAGACGCTTTTTGTAGTCCTCTGCGTAGTCCGACTTCTCGACAGTTACGTCTATGCGGGCAAAGTTATCTTTCTGCTCTGCGAGAGTGATATCCATTGTTATGTCTTTATGTGATTTGGTTTCAGTTGTTAGCGTGCAAAGTTAGCATTTTTGCCTCTATTGCCCAACCCTCAAGCTGTACTCGGCATAAGTCCTGCGCCTGTAGCAGGGCCATCTAAGGGGTTAGGGGCCGAGACCTGTTACTCGCTCGCCTTCTTGGTCCTTGCCGGGCTTATGTCCCCTTGAAGAAGAGGTCGATGACAACGATCTCGGACCTGCTCCCGATGCGTAGACGCGAGGTGGAGGCACCGTAGCCGGAGGAGATGATGAGAGTGCCGTCTCCAGAGGGGTGGCAGCCGTAGTTGTGGCTAAAGAGAAGTGGCTGGAAGACCTGCATCGGGAAGATCTGCCCGGCGTGGGTGTGTCCCGTGATGGTGAGGTCTATTCCGCTGACCTCCGGGTCCCTCTCCCAGTGCTCACGAGGCCGGTGCTGCAGCAGTATGGAGGTCGACCCATCAGGAACCTGTTCCGCTAAGCTACTGAGTGGCACCACGTCCTTATCCAAGGCTTTGTAGTAGTCTCTGCCTATGAGGTAGAGGTCTGGGCGGAGTCTCACGACGCTGTCGCGGAGCAGTGTCCCGAGCGAGGAGATCCACCGCACATTCTCATCCGAGTCACCATAGTACTCATGGTTGCCAAGGACGAAGTAGAGCCCTAGGGTCCTCTCTCTTATGCGGGCGAAGTGGTATGCCGCCGTGATGGTGTCCACATCGCATAGATTTCTATCGATCAGGTCTCCCCCGATGAAGACATAGTCCGGTGAAGCTTGCTCAATCATTTGCTCCATCCTTGCAAGAGGCTCCTCCCCGAAGAGTTCGCCCAAGTGGATGTCAGTCACGAGTGCTATCCGGACGCTGTCCGAGGGCTTCTTATCCGGCAGCACGATGCGGTAGCGGGTGGTGATTGGCTCCCGTACAATTCTTCTCCCTGCGATCATCACCGGAAGGATCAGCGATAGGCAGAGTAGGGCTGTCACGCGACCATAGTGGCACTTCGTGGCGCTGTCGAGGAGTGCAAAGAGTGCGGCAAAGTAGATCTCAGCGATGAGCAGGTCTGTCACCAGCTCGGGTGCTCTGCCCTTCAGGAGTGAGGTGGTTAGGATAAGCCCTATGGAGAGGATCGGAATAGCGATGACGCTCCACTTTAGCACCTTATGGAGCAACTGATCGCCGGGGACCCGACGTCCGACGTAGCGGCAGAGGGCATAGCCCAGTGCGATCTGTACGAAGACAAAGATAATGTACCGCATGCTCAGTCACGTTGCTTAGTCCGATGATAGGGGTGAGCCAGCTTGCGGAAGTAGGATGAGGTCATCGTCATGCATAAGATCATCGACAGTACATCCGCTACCGGTAGTGCGGTCCAGACGCCGGTGAGACCCATGACACGCGGCAGGATCGCCAGTGCAGGCACGAGGAAGATCAGCTGTCGAGAGAAGCTCAGCAGGAGGGCACGGGCAGCCTTACCAAGACTCTGGAAAAACTGTACTCCCGTCACCTGGATGCCCACAGCCCACATAGCTGCCAGCTCGATCCGTAGCCCTACCTTGCAGACTGCGATCAGCTGAGGGTCAGACGTGAACGCCCGAGCCACGATCTCAGGCCATATCAGGGTCACGGAGGCTCCAAAGACACCGATCAGGAAATTCATCTTCCGAGCGATCCGGAAGGTATCTCTCACTCGCCCGAGGTTCCCGGCCCCATAGTTGTAGCCAAGGATAGGCTGTGTCGCCTGCGAGATGCCGAACATAAACATCAGCGTCAGCATAGCCACGCTCTGGATCACTCCATTGGCTGCCACCGCCAGGTCTCCGCTGTAGAAGTCTATCGGGGAGATCATCCCGTAGTCGTAGAGCAGTCGATTCTTATAGATATTGACGATGCTCGCCATCAAGTGGGTCACAAAGGGCGCCACACCGATAGAGACGATCGCAAGGGTGTAGCCCCAGTTGAACTTGAAGTTTCTCACCCTAAGCTTGACGTTGGTATCCGGTCGAGTAAAGTGGTGGAGTACCCAGATCATACCGATAATCATACTGATCACGGTGGCGAGGGCGACCCCTGCGATACCCATATCGAATACGAAGAGGAACACGGGGTCGAGTACAAAGTTGAGTACCGCACCGATGAGCATCGTCTTCATCGCCTTCTTGGGATAACCGGTTGCTCTCATCACCGCATTGTACGAGTAGGTGATGTTGGCAAAAATATTTCCCGGCAAGACGATATTCAGATAGTCGAGGGCATAGGGCAGGGAAGCCTCCGAGGCACCAAATTGCATCAGAAGTGGCCGAGCAAACATCATCAGCAAGACGATCACAAGGCTGCTGATCGTGAGTGATAGGAGGAAGGCACTGCCCAGCATTTTCTCTCCCTCCTCTCTCCTCTGCTGCCCGAGCAGTATGGAGATCCTCGAGGCGGCACCCATGCCGACGAGGGTACCTACAGCCTGGGTTACGCCCATCACGGGCATAGTGACCGAGAGACCGGATAGGGCCAAGCTATTGACCCCTTGTGCAATATATATCCGGTCGACTACATTGTATAGGGTATTGACGACAGCCCCTATGACTGAGGGCCAGGCGTAAAAATGTAATAGTTTCTTGATCGGAGCGGTGCCGAGGATGTCGGCATTCTCCATGTTGATTCTTTTGTCTTCTCTCTTCATCCATCCAGTGTTTTGTCGTTCATCCGTGACGACTGACATCTACGAGGGCGGTCTCCTTAAGTATCTGTATCTCCTTTCCCTGTAGTGCTATCATCCCATCCTCCTCTAGGGATCGCAGGACTCTGGTGGCATTGCTGGTGGTCATATTGCTCAGACCACCCAGCACGCCCCTAGTCAGTCTCACCCGGAGCGTCTGTCCGTCCTCCTCTCTCCCGAAGAGCTGATCCAGATAGAGCAGCGTCGAGGCCATCCTCCCCGGCATGCGACGTGTATTGAGTACGATAAGGCGCATATCCTTAGTATGCAGAGTCCTGAGAGCTCGTGTCAGGAGTAGCTTGGAGGCCCGTGCATTATTGTCTACCACCATCTCCACGATCTCTGCGGGGAGAGCGAGGACGAGGCACTTCGTGAGCGCCTTGCAGGAGTACCAGTCCTCCATACCGGTGAGCAGTCGCGCAAGACCCAGCATCTCCTTACCGGTAAAGTGTATGGGCACTTCTCCATTGTATAGATAGTAGGTCAGCGCCTGACCCTCTACTAAGGTGATGACTCTCCGCTCCTCTCCCCGCTCCTTAGGCGTGTGCGGGTAGATACGCTCCCCCTCCTCACAGGTGTACACCTTGCTCCGTAGGATGAATACCTCCCTCTCTCGGTCCGTGAGACAGTCCCACAGCTCCGGGATCAGCTTGGAGATGTGGGGAAAAGGGGTCCTCGACTCAGAGGTATGATGCGACATATTTCTCCTGTCTCGGCGCTTGACTCACTTCAGGAGTGGCTTAAGGTCCTCAAATGCCTGCTCCGGCTTGACGTGCTCATAGAGTATGTCGTAGACCGCGTCCGCAATCGGTATCTCTACGCCATATCTCTTATTCACCTCATGGATGCACTTTGCTCCATAAAAACCCTCTGCGATCATCTCCATCTCTAGCTGCGCCTCATAGACTCCGTAGCCCTTGCCTAAGAAGTTTCCGAAGGTCCTATTACGGCTGTAGCGGGAGTAGGCGGTCACCAAGAGATCCCCTAAGTAGGCAGAGTCGTAGACCTGCGGTCGACTCTCGGTGGCGGTGCGGATAAAGCGCTTGATTTCCCCGGTGGCGTTGCAGATAAGCACCGCCATAAAGTTGTCTCCCAGCTTCATCCCCTGAGTGATACCAGAGGCGATGGCGTAGATATTCTTCAGCACGCTGCTATACTCAATGCCCCTCACGTCGGTACTGATCACAGTATGGACATAGGGCGCATGAAATAGCGGGGCGAGCCGTAGTGCCGTCTCCTCGTCCTCGCAGCCGATCGTAAGGTAGCTGGTCCGATCTATCGCCACCTCCTCAGCGTGCGTGGGACCGGAGATGACAGCGATCTGAGACATCGGTATGCCAAATTCGCTGGACAGGAAGTCTGATACCAGCTGATAGCTGTCGGGGATAATTCCCTTGACAGCATTGAGGAAGACCTTCCCCTTATACTTCTCGGGATCAACCTTCTGCAGTATGCCCTTGAGGTATGGAGAAGGGGTGCAGAGGAGCAGGGTGTCGCTCTCCTCTAGCAGCTCTGTGAGGTCGCTGTAGAAGTGGACCTTGGAGGTGTCAAAGCTGACTGAGGTGAGGTAATTGGGGTTATGCCCCTGCTTCTTGAAAGCCCGGATCTGGCTGCGGAACCTGAAGTACCAATTGAACTCCTGACCCGTCTCGTGCAGGATCTTGGCTAACGCCGTAGCCCAGCTCCCGCTACCGATGAGTCCGATTTTGGTCGCCGGTGTGGCGGAAGACTTAGGGTCGGTCACACTCTTGGAGGCTGTCTGCTTCATACTCACTCGCTATCAGAGTCCGCTCCATCCGCCTCGTCCTTAGGCTGAGAGATGGGCTTCATCGTGGGGAAGAGCAGCACCTCCTGGATAGTATCTTGCTCAGTCAGGAGCATCGCCAAGCGATCCATCCCTATCCCGAGACCACTCGTCGGCGGCATACCATACTCCAAGGCTCGGACAAAGTCTTGGTCGATAAACATGGCCTCATCGTCTCCCTTCTCCGACAGTCTCAGCTGATCCTCAAAGCGCTCCAGCTGGTCGATCGGGTCATTGAGCTCGGTGTAGGCATTGGCAAGCTCGCTGCCATTGATCATTAGCTCAAAGCGCTCCGTCAATCCGGGCTTGGTGCGGTGCATCTTCGTCAGCGGAGACATCTCCACAGGGTAGTCGGTGATGAAGGTGGGCTGGATCAGGTGCTCCTCGCAGATCTCGCCAAAGAGCTCATCGATTAGCTTGCCCTTACCGAAGGAGTCGTCCACCTCGATCCCGAGCTCCTTGCACTTGGCCCTCAGCTCATCCTCGGTCTTGTCGGTGATGTCGTAGTCCCCATACTCCTTGATGGCATCGGTCATGGTGAGTCGCCGGTAGGGAGCCTTGAGGTCGATGGTCTTGCCATCCAGCTCCACGGTCGTCTTGCCATTGACCTGAAGTGCGGTGTACTCGAGCAGCTGCTCGGTCATCTCCATCATCCAGTTGTAGTCCTTGTAGGCGACATATACCTCCATCCCGGTAAACTCGGGATTGTGCGTACGATCCATCCCCTCGTTGCGGAAGTTTTTCCCAAACTCGTACACAGCATCGTACCCTCCGACGATCAGTCTCTTGAGGAAGAGCTCGTCCGCTATCCTCAGGTAGAGAGGGATATCCAGAGCATTGTGGTGGGTGACGAAAGGACGAGCCGACGCTCCGCCGGGGATCGTCTGCAGGATGGGTGTCTCCACCTCGAGGAAGCCGCGAGAATTGAAGAAGTCCCTAAAGGCACTATACATCTTCGTCCGATTGATGAAGATGTCTCTATTCTGCGGATTTACGATCAGATCCACATACCGCATACGGTAGCGTTGCTCCGGGTCGGTAAAGGCATCATAGGTCTCCCCATCCTTTACCTTCACGACCGGGAGTGGTCGGAGAGACTTGGAGAGCAGGGTAAGTCTCTGCACATGGACGCTGATCTCGCCCATCTTGGTACGGAAGACAAAACCCTCCACCCCGATGATGTCGCCAATGTCGAGGAGTTTCTTGAAGACCACATTATAGAGCGTCTTATCCTCCTCGGGGGCTATGTCATCGCGAGTAATGTAGAGCTGTATCCTGCCCTCGCTGTCCTGCAGCTCAGCAAAGGAGGCCTTGCCCATGATCCGTCGAGACATCAGTCGCCCAGCTATCCTTACCTGTCGAGGCTGCTCCTCATCATCCGAGAAATGGTCCTTGATGTCCTGCGAGGTGGCATCCACCACATACTCCTCAGCGGGGTAGGGGTTGATCCCGAGGTCACGCAACTTCTGTAGGCTATCACGACGCAGCAACTCCTGCTCACTATATTGTCTCTCCATGTCTTTTCTGATGATGAGTTCTTAACTAATTAGAGTACAAGTGTTTCATGGCTATCTGCCTGGTACACTTTATCTGCAAAGATAACGCTTTTGTAGGGCACTATAAAAGTAGGGCCCTCGCTTCGTCACATCCTATGGTAGTACCGGGACTGGTATCTTGACCGTGAGGAGCGATCGGCAGAGGGGTCTGCTGTCGGTAGGGTATTGAACTTATAAGTAAAGGTCAGCATAACGTACGATGTGACTCCCTCGTACAGTATATCGGTGATGGACTGAGCGGTCGAGGTGCGACGGAAGGTACTCCTCTGTCCCAGCAGATCCAATGCCTCCAGCTCCAGTGTCCCCCTCCGGTCCTTAAGGAAGGAGTATCCCAGGCTGAGGTCCCATATCCAGAGGTTTCGCTTCACATCGTCATGGTACCCCTTGGCATCTCTGTAGGAGAGACGATGAGAGAGGCTGAGACCGAAGGGTGGCGTCCAGGTGGCTTCGCAGAAGAGCCTGTAGTCGAGTGTCTCTCGATCACTCTGGCGGGATACCGTATTGGTTAGGTGGTTGTAGCCCCCAGAGAAGCCCAGCGATGACTGCAGATACTCGCCCGACCAAGTGACTCTCTCCGAGAGATTGATGGTGCTGCTGAGGGAGGTATTCAGCTCACCATTGACATACCCCTTGCCTCTATTGCCACCGATCCGGCCGTTGGTGAAGGAGGTCAGGCTCTTGGATAAGGGTAAGCTTAGCGACCCGCCGGCGCTATAGGAGTAGACTCCATTCACGTTCTCGTACGTGGATCGGCTGATACCGGTCTCTCGGTCTATTTCGCGACGGTTGATGATCGCATTATTCACCGTCCCCATGTAGCCAAATATCTGCAGGCTCTGGCGCTTCTCTCGATTTCCCATAGATCCACGCATAAATATCATATGCCTAAACGAGGGAAGCAGGTCAGGGTTACCCGTCGTCTGGGAGAGTGGCGAGGTCTGTATGGTGACGGGGCTCAGTTGCTCCATAGAGGGCTGACTGGTGCGCCCTATATAGTGCAGCATATACTGTAGTCCTCGGTCGTTCCTCAGGTCTACGATGAGCGAGGGCGCATAGTTGACGATGCTTCGCTCGTGGTCGTAGGTGACCTCCTCACCACTCGTGGTGATCGTGTGCGTGTGGGTGGGCAGCGCATCGACTCCGAGGGAGATGCTACTCTTGGGTCTCGGCTGGTACCTCGCCATCGCACCGATCCGGTGGTTGAGGTACCTATTGCTGGAGCCTCTGGAGTAGCGCTTGTCCAGTATGGTGTACTCCCCCTCTGCGTCGGCCTGATAGGCAAGGCGATTGCTCGTCCTGTACTCGCCGTCGAGGCTGTAGCTGCCCTGGAGTGCCCAGTACTTACTGAGAGGCTCCATATAGGAGACGGAGATACCGCCCCGATTACTCTCGTTACGGGAGCTGGTCCGCTGATCTAGGGTCTCGCTTCTGTTGCCCTTGGTGAAGGTGGTGACGCTCTTGAGTGTCCCGTCGCTGTTGCCCGACTCGTGTCGCCCAAAGACTCTGACGTAGATATTTCGCCCATCGTCGTTAAAGGTGTGGCGGAAGTGGAGGTAGCCACCCGCTCCGTCGTCGCGACTCTTCTCCTCCCTCTCCGAGGAGCCAGAGTTGATCGTCTCGCCTGTCCTTGCCTCTGTACTGTACTGAGAGAGTGTGTGGGATCGGCTCCGACCGATACTGATATCGGGCATAAAGAAAAGTGCAGTCCTCTCAGAGGGTGTCCACTCGAGACGACCACCCATAGAGCCACGACGTGAGAGGTCATCCTGGGAGGAGGTGGTGCGGTCGGTGGTGGTATGAGTGGCTTCTCCGAGGAGGTTTTCCCGAGTCCTTCGGCTGGATAGGGTATTGTCGTCCTCTTGATATGAGAGCTCGGTGGTGACGTTGAGCTTATCACTTACTTTATTGTCGTAGTTGGCTCCCACTGAGCGTTGCGTCCGGTCTCCTCTCCCGCGCCTTACCCCGTCGGTGTTATTGAGATTAGCGAGGAGGGTGATCCGCTCGTCTCCTCTAAATGCCGATCCCATCAGGTCTACTCTGTATCGGTCCTTTGTCCCGTAGCCGGCTTTCAGGCTACCGAGGAAGCCTTTCTTCAGCCCTTCCTTCACGTTGAGGTTGAGTATTTTCGTCTTCTCTCCGTCGTCCATACCGGTGAGCCTGGATTGCTCAGACTTCTTGTCGACTACCTGTACGTTCTTGATCAGGTCAGCGGGGAGATTCTTAGTCGCCATGGTTGGGTCGGAGGAGAAGAAGTCTCTGCCGTCCAGCTCCACACGCTCGATGGCCTCCCCATTATAGGTGATGTTACCCTCTGCGTCCACCTCGATCCCGGGGATACGACGCAGCAGCTCCTCCACCGAAGCGCCGGGGCGAACCTTGAAGGCACCGGCGCTAAATTGCACCGTATCCTTCTTGATCGTCACCGGACTCGCCTGTCCCACGACCTTCAGCTCGCTCAGTGCCGTCGCAGACGGGGAGAGCTTGATCCGTCCGAGGTCGATCTTAGAGTTCGCTCCGATGGATACCGCCTTGCGGTAGGGCGTGTAGCCAATGAAAGAGATGTCTACGAGATAGCTCCCGGGCGTGGAGACATGGAGTCTGAAGCGTCCCTGCTTGTCAGTCATCACCCCTTCCACCAGAGTGGAGTCGGTGGCACTCAGGAGCCGCACACTCGCTGCGGTCATCCACTCCTCCTCATCGGTGTCGTAGACACGCCCTTTGATCTCTGAGGGGCTGGTCTGTGCATAGGCACTCGGCTTGAGAATTATACAGAGAGCTACGCCTATAAGCAGTAGAGTGTGGTGCTTAGGGGTGCCTGAGCGGTGCATCGGATGATCAGGTGAGGAATGGTGAATGTGCAAAAACTGTCGAAGGGAGTGCGAGGGTCACTCTCAAGAGCAAACTTACCCAATCTGACGTAAGTAAGGAAGCGACTGTAAGTACGATGGCTCGTCACTTACAGTCGCTTCTTGATGAGAGCCTTCTATAGGACTCGAACCTACGACCATCTGATTACAAATCAGAAGCTCTACCAACTGAGCTAAGAAGGCGGGTGGGCAAGCTGTCTACATCGCGTCGCTACAACCCACTACCCTTGCTGCGATCAAGCCCTGGGGGGATTCGTGGGGAGCTGACCGTGTAGGACTTGCCCGGATATTGTCGGCTTGACACTGCAAAGGTACAGACTTTTTCCCGTCCCTCAAAGAGGACCCTCTCTTCGTTCATTCCCTCTGCTCTCGATAAATGATTGAGGACCATTTAATATGGTCGAAAAGTAACTCTGCCTCCTATGGCATATTTCTTTTACCGATATTAGGCCCGACTAATATCGGTAAAAGAAAAGTCTAATACCGATAAAAGAAATGTCTAATATCGGTATTAGACTCCGCTCACTCCAGCTCTCCTTTCATTTGTCTCAACCGCTGGAGTAGCTGGGCCTCTTGGGCATTGTCCGCCGGTCTCCAGAAGGAGGTGCCCACCACTTCGTCGGGGAGGTATTGTTGCGGAGCATAGTGGCCCTTGTAGTCGTGGGGGTAGATGTACCCCTTTCCATACCCCAGCTCGTCCATAAGCTCGGTGGGTGCATTTCGCAGGTGCATCGGCACAGGGTGGGGTGGACTCTTACGGACGAATGCAAGGGCTTGGTTGATAGCTGTGTAGGCGCTATTGCTCTTGGGCGAGGAGGCGAGGTAAATGGTCGCCTCAGCGAGAGGAATACGCCCCTCAGGCCAGCCGATGCGCTCTATGGCGGTGAAGGCCGCTTCGGCGATCAGCATGGCATTGGGGTTGGCGAGGCCGATGTCCTCTGACGCAGAGATGACCAGCCGGCGGGCGATAAACTTTGGGTCCTCTCCCCCATCGATCATCCTGGCGAGCCAGTATATGGCAGCATCGGGGTCACTTCCACGGATGCTCTTGATGAAGGCTGATATGATGTCGTAGTGCATTTCGCCACCCTTGTCGTACACGCCGGGATTTCTCTGGATCTGCTGAGCCACGATCTCATCGGAGATGGTGAAGCTCTTTCGCTCCAGAGCCTCCGGTGTCGTCGCGATGAGCTCCAGGATATTGAGGAACTTGCGGGCATCCCCTCCCGAGGCGGCGAAGAGAGCATCCGTGGAGTCGATCTGCACCTCGTACTCCCTCAGTACCTCATCCCGGGAGAGGGTGTAGTGAAGGAGCTCGTCCAGATCGCTCTGTGTGAGAGGTTTCAGCACGAGTACCCGGCAGCGAGATAGGAGTGGGCGGATCACCTCAAAGGATGGGTTCTCGGTTGTGGCACCGATCAGCACCACGCTCCCTTGCTCCACAGCGTGCAGCAGAGAGTCCTGCTGGGACTTGCTGAAGCGGTGAATCTCGTCGATGAAGAGTATCGGTGCCCCCTGGGCAAAGAGACCATTTCTGTAGTCCTCGGCCTGCTTGATCACATCGCGAACCTCCTTGACCCCCGAGCTTACTGCGCTGAGGGTGAAGAAGGGGAGGTCAAAGTGCTTGGCTACGATCCTCGCCAAGGTCGTCTTACCCACTCCCGGGGGACCCCACAGGATGAAGGAGCGAAGGAGCCCCGTCTCAAGCATATCGTGAATAGGTCCTCCGGGGCGGACTAAGTCGCTCTGACCGAAGTAGCCCTCAAGTGTGCCGGGTCTCATCCGTTCCGCGAGAGGGGGTAGGTTGGTATTCATCTTTTAGTCAGTGATCGCAAGTGTTATGTACAAATGTACCACTATTGTGTGTGACAATCATAGCCTTCTTAGCACCTCTTGAATCTTTGGCACTGACTTTGCCTACTGAGATATAAACGAAGAATTAAGTCATAAAACAGATAGATAATGGACAAAAATCAGACGACTGGGAAGATTGGCGTGACAAGCGACAATATGTTCCCGATCATTAAGAAATTCCTCTACAGTGACAATGAGATCTTCCTCCGGGAGATCGTCAGCAATGGTGTGGATGCTGTACAGAAGCTGAAGACTCTGGTCTCAAAGGGTGAGTACTCCGGTGAGGTCGGAGATCTCCGAGTCGAGGTGAAGATCGATGGCGACAAGCTGATCATCTCGGATAACGGCATCGGCATGACGGCCGATGAGATCCACAAGTATATCAATGAGATCGCCATCAGTGGCGCTGAGGAGTTTGTCAAGAAGTATGAGGATCAGCACAGCATCATAGGGCACTTCGGCCTCGGCTTTTACTCCGCCTTTATGGTGTCCGACAAGGTCGAGATCTACACTCAGAGCTATGATGAGACGGCCCCCAGCATCCGCTGGTCCTGCGAGGGCAATCCGGAGTATCAGATGGAGGAGGCTGAGAAGAGACCTCGGGGGACGGATATCATCCTCCATATCTCTGAGGAGGATAAGGAGTTCCTTGATGAGAATCGCATACTGGCGCTCCTAAAGAAGTACTGCAGCTACCTCCCCGTGCCTATTGTCTTCGGTAAGGTGAAGGAGTGGAAGGACGGCAAGCAGGTCGATACGGATAAGCCACGGGTGATCAACGAGACGGATCCGATGTGGATCAAGCAGCCCTCTTCCCTGACGGATGAGGATTACAAGGAGTTTTACCGGACGCTCTTTCCGGGCAATGATGCTCCGCTCTTCTGGATCCATCTCAATATCGACTATCCATTTAATCTGACCGGGATCCTCTACTTCCCGCAGATCAAGTCCAACCTCGATATGCAGAAGAGCAATATCTCGCTCTACTGCAATCAGGTCTACGTGACCGACAATGTCGAGGGCATCGTCCCTGACTTCCTCAATCTACTCCACGGCGTGATCGACTCACCGGATATCCCGCTCAATGTGAGCCGCAGCTATCTCCAGTCCGATGCCAGGGTAAAGAAGATCTCGACCTACATCACGCGTAAGGTGGCAGATAAGCTGACAGAGCTCTTCAAGTCCGATCGTGCTGCCTACGAGGAGAAGTGGCCTGCGCTCGATCTCTTCGTGAAGTATGGTATGCTGACAGATGAGAAGTTTGCCGAGAAGGCTAAGGGGATCCTGCTCCTCAAGGACACCGATGAGAAGTACTACACTCTCGAGGAGTACAAGACCCTCATCGAGGGTAACCAGACCGATAAGGACAAGAAGGTTATCCACCTCTACGCTCAGGATCCTGATCGTCAGTACAGCTATATCCGTGCGGCGAAGGATAAAGGCTACAGCGTACTCTTGCTCAATGGTCCCTTGGATATGCACTTGATCGGGATGCTGGAGCAGAAGTCGGAGGATAGCCACTTTGTCAGTGTCGACAGTGACACACTGGAGAATCTCGTACGTAAGGATGAGAAGCCGGTCGGTCAGGTCGATATGACTGAGGAGGATCAGTCTATCCTGAGACAGCTCTTCCAGAGCCGGGTACCTGAGGGCGATGAAAAGCAGATGATCCACGTCGCCACGGCTAATCAGGGTGCAGAGGCTAAGCCAATCGTGGTGATCCAAAATGAGTATATGCGGCGTATGAAGGATATGGCCCATATGCAGCAGGGGATGGATATGTATGGGTCTATGCCGGACAGCTACATGATGACCCTCAATATTGATCACCCGCTGATCGGTGCGGTGCTTAAGAGGTTCAGGGCATCTGATCAGATCGATACGTACACTCAGCTGATGGGTGACCGAAATGGCTTTGTTGCTCGGCGGGCTGAGATAGACAGTCAGCTCTATGACGATAAGAGTAAGCCCGACGAGGCTAAGAAGAAGTCTCTCGAGGAGGATCTCAAGGAGACCAATGCCCACATTGACGAGCTGGATGCTAAGCTCAGCACGATCTATGCCGACTTTGCTGCCGGTCAGCCGGTGATCGAGCGTCTCGTCGACCTCGGACTCCTGGCGAGCGGTCTGCTGCGCGGAGAGGCGCTGGATCGCTTTGTCTCCGACTCTATGAGCGCTATCTCGGATAAGCTGGACGACTGACTCTGACGTACGAAAAGCAAAAGGGGCTGCATCGCCATAGCGGTGCAGCCCCTTTTGCTTTATATTATGGTGTCAGTGCTTACTCAGCCTTGCTGGCCTTGCAGGCACACTTCACTGCCTGCTCCGGCTCTGCGTACCACTCTTCGATGGTCTTCCAGTCGATGATCTCCCAGAGAGCCTTGAGGTAGTCTGCGCGTACGTTGCGGTAGTCTACATAGTAGGCATGCTCCCAGACATCGGCAGTCATCAGCGGGCAGAGACCCTCGGTGATGGGGTTATAGGCGTTTGAGCCCTTGTCGATGCTGAGCTTCCCATCCTTGTCGGCTACGAGGAAAGCCCATCCGGAGCCGAAGAGACCGGCAGCCTCCTCCTGGAACTTCTGTTTGAAGTCCTCAAAGGAGCCCCACTCCTTCTCGATCGCCTCCAGCAGCTTGCCGGTAGGAGCCTTCTTGGCCTCGTCCTTCGGGCGGAGCTGCAGGAAGAAGAGGTTGTGATTGAGGATCTGACCGGCCTGATTGTACATCTTGCCCTCAGCCTCCTTCACGATTGACTTGAGGCACTTGTCCTCGAAGGCGGTGCCCTCGATCAGCTTATTTAGAGTGTTGACGTAGCCATTGAGATGCTTGCCGTGGTGAAGAGAGACTGTCTCCTCACTCATCACAGGCTCCAGAGCATCCTTGGCGTAGGGTAGGTCAATGAGCTTGAATTTCATGGTAAGAATAATTTGTGGATTAGAAATAACAGGAGCGTCATAACCTCCGATCACTCAGAGGAACGGCTCCACTATCAGTGGAGTGAAAACTGTCGTGAGGTCTCCATGCTCCACTATAATACATTACTTGCTGTATCTCTCCTTGAGTACAGTGAGCATATCGGTGGTCATGGTGTCGAGGTCATACTCGGGCTTCCATCCCCACTCCTCTCTAGCGCAGCTGTCATCAAGAGAGTTGGGCCAAGACTCAGCGATGCCCTGACGCAGCTCGTCAACATCGTAGGTCATGGTAAAGCTTGGCATCTGCTTCTTGATGGCCGCGTAGATCATCTCCGGGTCGAAGCTCATGCTGGCGATATTGAAGGAGTTGCGGTGCTTCAGCTTGGCAGGATCAGCCTCAAAGATCTCGTACATGGCGCGGAGAGCGTCCGGCATATACATCATATCCATATAGGTGCCGGCCTTGATCGGGCAGACAAAGCTCCCGTCCTGTACCGCCTTGTAGTAGATATCCACGGCGTAGTCGGTCGTGCCGCCACCGGGGAGGGTGACGTTGGAGATCAGACCGGGGAAGCGCACCGATCTGGTATCGACACCAAACCTCTTGAAGTAGTAGTCGCTCAGGAGCTCACCGGACACCTTCGTCACACCATACATGGTCGTGGGACGCTGGATGGTGTCCTGAGGGGTCTTATCCTTAGGCGTGGAGGGACCAAATGAGCCGATGGAGCTGGGGGTGAAGACAGCGCACTTCTTCTCCCTCGCTACCTCGAGGACGTTGCAGAGTCCACCGATGCCGATGTGCCATGCGAGCTGGGGCTTCGCCTCTGCCACCGCCGACAGAAGGGCAGCGAGGTTGTAGATGGTATCGACATCATACTTCTCCACCACATCAGCGATCTGCTGTGCGTTGGTGATGTCTACGATCTCCGAGGGACCACTCTCCTTGAGCTCTCCCTTGACGGGAGCTGCGGGGATATACCCAGCGATGATTTGACCATTGGGGATGATGCTCCTCAGCTTCATCGTAAACTCTGACCCGATCTGTCCGGTCGAGCCAATGATAAGGACATTCTTCATAAGACAAACACTTGTCAGACGTTGCCGTCTTGCTCAGTTATTGTTTAAAGGTTGGTATGGATAAAACTATACTTGTAACTAACAGCGAGGGGTATAATCCGCTCGACAATACAAAGGTGCACAAATTACCTGACACACGCACATACCCTCGTGACTATCTCCCTCATAGGAGACAGGTCCACAACCGACTTGTCAGTCATGGACCTGCCTGGATGATGTCACCTCGGTGGGTGATCAGTCTACAGGGTGGTACTGCACGAAGGCCTCAATAGCCTCGTAGCGAGCAAATCCAAGGTCGTGATAGATCTTGGCCGTCCCTCTATTGCGGTCCTCCGATCGTTGCCAAAAGAGACGCTCGTCATCCCCGAGGAAGGGGGCTGCGTCCATCTGTGTCTGGTGCTTAAGGATAGAGTCTCTCTTGAATCGGAGCTCCTCTGGACTCATCGGCACAGCCATCTCAATGTCGTCGATATTCCACTCCGCCCAGGCTCCTCTGTACATCCAGATGCGACAGTCCTTAAGCCACGCTTCGTCTCTCAGCTCGTCCAGAGCAGCGAGTACCGCATTTGTGGCGACGCGGTGCGTCCCATGAGGATCACGGAGGTCTCCGGCGACGAAGATCATATTGGGCTTGATGCTCTGGATGAAGTCCTTGACGATCAGCACATCCTCCTCGGAGAGTGGCTTCTTCTTGATCGCACCGGTCTCATAGAAGGGGAGGTCGAGGAAGTGGACGTGGTCATCCTTAAGTCCCACATGACGATCTGCCGTGCGGGCCTCCTGTCGACGGATCGTCCCCTTGAGGTACCGAGTCTCGTCAGTCTCATTGTCTCCCTCTCTTTTGATCTCAGTCAGGTAGCGACGCGTCTTGAGCAGCTTCTTGCATAGCTCGTCGTCCTCTCGCCCTTCGTTCTGGTAGAGGGCGTGCACAAAGTCAATGTACCGGATCACCTCCTCATCATTGACAGCGATATTTCCTGAGGTCTCGTAAGCGACGTGCACATCGTGACCGTGCTTGACGAGCCTATGGAACGTCCCTCCCATAGAGATGACGTCGTCATCGGGGTGGGGGGAGAAGACGATCACGCGCTTGGGGAAGGGTAGAGCGCGCTCAGGACGCTTGCTGTCATCCGCATCGGGCTTACCTCCGGGCCATCCTGTAATCGTATTTTGGATGTCGTTGAAGACCT
Source organism: Porphyromonas sp. C0041D3 (assembly GCF_056590575.1). Taxonomy (NCBI): domain Bacteria; kingdom Pseudomonadati; phylum Bacteroidota; class Bacteroidia; order Bacteroidales; family Porphyromonadaceae; genus Porphyromonas; species Porphyromonas sp. C0041D3. The sequence continues at coordinate 76,535 of NZ_JBWPWJ010000001.1, read as the reverse complement.
TGATATTGCAGTCGTAGGCTGAGCCGTACTGACGTAGCAGGTCGCTCAGCTGGTGGGTGATGTAGTCCTGGTTGGTCAGGTTGAGGATCGTCTTGCCGGTCTGATTGCAGAGCCAGACTAAGGCGCGACGAACCAGCTTATCCGTCCATCGGGGATCGGTCACTCTCCATGGGGTGTGGATTCGGGCCAGCTCGTCAGCCGCCTCCAGGTCGGTGTAGACGCATGCCCTCGGGTGGGTCTGAAAGATAGAGGCCGGGATATTGTCATCCTGAGGCTCCTCGACGACCTGCCTCAGGATCTCCTTCTTAGCCTCGCCCCATGCCAGCAGGACAACGCTCTTGGCCGCACGTATCTCATTCATCCCGATGGAGACAGCAGTCTCGGGGACGTTGTCGGAGAGATTGAAGGAGCTGATCGCCTCATTGCGTGAGGTGTCGTCAAGTACCACAAGGTGGTACGAGGAGCTGAGTACGTCACCTGGAGCGTTGGTCGCGATGGTGCCGCGAAGCCCGATACCCATCAGGCAGAGGTCAAAGCCTCCGAGGTCACTAAGCGCTCTCTCGTAGTCCGCCCAGGACGAGGGGATATCATCCTTGTCTATGCGGATGTCAAAGGAGTGAACGCACGAGTCGGATATGCTGATCTTGTCGAGGAACTCCTCCCGCAGGTGGGCAAGCACGCCCTCGTTGTTATTGAGGAGAGGGTAAAACTCATAGAGAGGGAAAATGTGTACGCCCTCAAAGGAGAGCTTCCCGCTCTCGTGGAGCTTGATCATCTCGCGGAGGACAGGCAGAGGGCTGGTACCTCCCGAGATGCCGAGGACATAAGTCTCCCCCTTGTCTTGGTGAGCCTTGATATCCTTTGCGATGCGGAGAGCGAGCTCAGCACCTGCCTGCTCGTCGGAGGGATAGATGTGCGTGAGGATCCGCTCGTAGCTGGTGAGCATAGTCTCTTCATACTCATTTTGAGGGTTGTAGAGCCGCTCCTCTACCTGCTCTAGAGAAATCTGTGATGTGAGATTAAGTCGCATGGTTATATAGATATATGTGTAGATTGTTTGATGCTATGGTAAGGAAGATCGGCGTGCGACCTTCCGATTCGATGCTAAAGATAAGAAAAAAATTTACCATCAGGTTGCGAGGTCTTGATTTTTATACCTAATGCCCGCTTTCTATCCCGCTAAAGAGTTGATAGTTGTAATTATGGAAATATGTCGGTAATCTTCTTGGGAAGATCGTAGAATTGGGCTAAATTTGCAACACTGACTGATTGTCGCACGACAAAGTTACTTCGAATACCAACAACAGTTTTATCAAATCCCATGTGGTTGACTAATTCTTCTATCGGAAGGAAGGTGGTGATGAGTGTCACCGGTGTCTTTTTCTTCCTCTTTCTGCTTTTCCACGGAGCAATGAACCTGGTGGCAGTCTTCTCGGCTGAGGGCTACAATGAGATAGCCCACTTCCTGGGGACTAATCCCGTCGTACAGTTTATGGTGCCGATCCTGGCAGCTATCATCCTGATCCATATCATCTTCTCGATTATGCTCTGGAGCCAAAATCGCAAGGCTCGGGGTAATGATCGCTACGAGGTGGCTGGTAAGGCCAAGATCGACTGGGCATCCAAGAACATGCTGATCCTCGGACTTATCATCCTTGGTGGACTGGTGCTTCATCTGATCAATTTCTGGGCAAAGATGCAGCTCCAGACCTGGATGGGCAATGCCTCTGTCTTAGCCTCTACTCAGATGGAGTACATCTTTAGTAAGGAGTGGATCGTGATCATCTATCTGGTCTGGTTCTGCGCCATCTGGTTTCACCTCTCTCATGGTATCTGGAGTGCAGCTCAGACAGTGGGGCTTAATAATAAGAAGTGGATCAACATCTGGAAGACGATCGGCTACGTCTTTGCGACACTTATCTTCATCATGTTCGCCTTCGTCGCCATCGCCTTCTACCTCAAGTCTGTAGGTGTTTGGCCTCAGGTCGGTGATATCTGGCACCTTGGTGCAGCCGGGGAGATCCCTGCATCACAGTACTATGGCTTCTGATCCGATTGTTTCACGCTCTAAATAGATAAGAATGACTATGTCTACACAAGATATAAATCTCGAGAAGAAGCTGGACGCCAAGATTCCTGAGGGTCCCCTTGCCGAGAAGTGGACCAATTACAAGGGTCATCAGAAGCTGGTCAACCCCGCCAATAAACGTAAGCTCGATATCATCGTCGTGGGAACCGGTCTCGCCGGCGCTTCCGCCGCGTCTTCGCTGGCTGAGCTGGGCTTTCATGTCAAGTCCTTCTGCATCACCGATAGCCCCCGTCGCGCTCACTCTGTAGCCGCTCAGGGAGGTATCAATGCGGCGAAGAATTATCAGAACGATGGTGACTCTGTCTATCGTCTCTTCTACGATACCATCAAGGGTGGTGACTACCGCTCTCGTGAGGCTAATGTCCATCGTCTCGCTGAGGTCTCTGCTGATATTATCGATCAGTGTGTGGCTATGGGTGTCCCCTTTGCCCGTGAGTATGGTGGCACGCTCGCCAATCGCTCCTTCGGCGGTACGCTCGTCTCCAGGACCTTCTACTCCAGAGGGCAGACCGGTCAGCAGCTCCTCCTCGGAGCCTACTCCGGACTGATGCGCCAGGTAGGGCTCGGTCACGTAGAGATGTACGCTCGCTATGAGATGGTCGACCTCGTCATTATTGATGGTCGTGCACGTGGTATCATCGCCCGTAATCTCGTCACCGGCAAGCTCGAGCGCTTTGGTGCTCACGCTGTTGTCGTCGCAACCGGTGGCTATGGCAATGCCTACTTCCTGACCACCAACGCTCTCGCCTGCAATGGCTCTGCAGCATGGCTCTGCTACAAGAAGGGCGCATACTTCGCCAACCCTTGTATGGTACAGATTCACCCGACCTGTATCCCCAAGCAGGGCGACTACCAGTCCAAGCTGACCCTTATGTCAGAGTCTCTCCGCAATGACGGGCGCATCTGGGTACCTAAGAAAAAGGAGGATGCGGAGGCGATCCGAAATCGCACGAAGACCGCCCTCGACATTCCTGAGGAGGATCGTGATTACTATCTCGAGCGTCGCTACCCGGCATTTGGTAATCTCGTACCTCGTGATGTGGCCTCTCGTGCTGCTAAGGAGCGCTGTGATGCTGGCTATGGTGTCGGCACGGGAGAGGCTGTTTTCCTTGACTTCTCCGAGCCGATCCAGCGACTGGGAAGGGAGGCGATCACTGCCAAGTATGGCAACCTCTTCGATATGTACAAGCTGATCACGGATGTGGATGCGTACACCTACCCGATGGAGATCTTCCCTGCTGTCCACTTTACCATGGGTGGTCTCTGGGTAGACTACGAGCTGCAGACCACCATCCCCGGTCTCTTCGCCATCGGTGAGTGTAACTACTCCGACCACGGAGCCAACCGCCTCGGTGCCTCTGCTCTCATGCAGGGATTGGCAGACGGCTTCTTCGTGCTGCCCTACACGATGCAGAATTACCTCGCTGACCAGATCGAGCTGGGTCATGTAGACACCAATGCACCTGAGTTTGAGGCTGCAGAGAAGGAGGTACACGAGCGGGAGAAGAAGCTGATGGATATCAAGGGCGACCTGACCGTCGACGACATCCATAAGAAGCTCGGTGCCATCCTCTGGGAGCACTGCGGTATGAGCCGAAATGAAGCAAGCCTCAAGGAGGGACTCCGCAAGCTCGATGAGCTGACCAAGACCTTCTGGACCCGCGTTCGTATCCCCGGTGAGATCGAGGATCTCAATACCGAGCTGGAGAAGGCTTGGCGTCTCGCTGACTTCATCGAGATGGGTAAGCTGATCGCTCACGATGCGCTTGACCGTAAGGAGTCCTGTGGCGCCCACTTCAGAGAGGAGTACCAGACGGATGAGAATGAGGCACTCCGCAACGATAAGGACTTCAGCTATGTATCTTGCTGGGCTTACACCGGCGAGAATACACCCCCAGTGATGTATAAGGAGGAGCTTAACTACCAGTATGTAGTGCCTCAGACACGTAATTACAAGAAGGCATAATAGAGACGACGCACACTTAAGATTATGGATAAGTTTATTGACATTAAAGTTAAGGTTTGGCGTCAGCGGAACCGTCATGAGAAGGGTCACTTCGAGACCTACGAGGTGAAGCATGTCGATGAGAACGCTTCCTTCCTCGAGATGATCGATATGCTCAATGATCAGCTCATCCGCGAGGGCAAGGACCCGGTCGTCTATGATAATGACTGCCGCGAGGGTATCTGTGGCGCTTGCTCCATGTACGTGGATGGTCACCCCCATGGTCTCCTCCCCGGAGCAACCACCTGCCAGCTCTATATGCGTAACTGGAAGAGTGGTGACACCATTACCGTAGAGCCCTGGCGCTCTGCAGGCTTCCCGGTCATCCGTGACCTGATGGTGGATCGCTCCTCTTTTGACAAGATCCAGCAGGCCGGAGGCTTCATCTCGATGAACGCCGGCTCCGCCCCCGACGGTAATGCGATCCCTGTATCGAGGGTTAATTCTGAGCTGGCTATCGACGCTGCCTCCTGCATCGGCTGTGGCGCGTGTGTGGCAGCGTGCAAGAATGGCTCCGCGATGCTCTTCGTCAGTGCCAAGGTGAGCCAATTTGCTCTCCTCCCGCAGGGTAAGGTCGAGGCCAAGAAGCGCGCTCGCGCTATGGTAGCCAAGATGGACGAGCTGGGCTTTGGTAACTGCACCAACACCCGCGCTTGTGAGATGGAGTGCCCGAAGAGCATCTCGATCTCCAATATCGCCCGTCTCAATCGCGAATTCATTAAGGCTAAGTTCGGTCAGATCGACTGATAGTAGCTATCCGGATCGTCAATATCCTAAGGAGAGGCTCCCCTTGCGAGAGTCTCTCCTTTTTTTTGCACCCCAGCCTATGACTTAGTGAGGGTAGGGAGGCGCATTAAGGCTTTGCAGAAAGCAGCCAGGCGCCTCATATCGGGGAGGATCTTGATGAGGAGGCACACACCGGGGCTCCACACTCTCTTGCTCGCCTGATATCTGAGGAGTGTGTATCCCTACGGATGCGGTCATACACAGGTCTGTTGGCCATCTAATGCACCCTCCCTCAGCCGTCACACTAATACCGATATTAGAGATTGCTAATATCGGTATTAGTGAAGTCTAATATCGGTAAAGGATTTGACCCTGAAGTCTAGGCTGATTTATCCCGAGACTCTTGGCGAGGGTGCGAGTGTCACAGACTAGCTGCTAAGCGGGCCGTGGCGAGCACTTTGGTACGCTGATAGCTCCGAGACTACAGCATATTAGTCCGAACTGCCTGTGGAGCGGACGCTCTCGCGGGTGGATTACTCCCTTACTCGAGTGATTTCCATACGATCCTCATGTGTTACCCCGTAATGGAGGAGTATTACATTGTTAAGCTCGCTAATTATCTTTAGATTTGCATAGGGGAGTGGACGTTTCCATATCTCGAAGTAAAGTACTGTAAACCAATAAACTTTCAACCTTTTTCATCATGAAAAGAGATCAACAGATTTTTGACCTGATTGACCAAGAGCGTCTGCGCCAGAAGCGTGGTGTGGAGCTGATCGCATCAGAGAACTTCGTCAGCGAGGAGGTGCTCCGCGCTATGGGTAGCATCATGACCAACAAGTACGCTGAGGGCTATCCCGGTAAGCGTTACTATGGTGGCTGCCAGATCGTCGACCAGAGTGAGCAGCTGGCCATCGATCGCATCAAGAAGCTCTACGATGCTGAGTATGCCAACGTGCAACCTCACTCCGGTGCTCAGGCCAATATGTCTGTCTTCCAGGCTTGCCTCAATGCCGGCGACACCTTTATGGGTCTCAACCTCGACCACGGTGGTCACCTGACCCACGGCTCGCTCGTCAATGCCTCCGGTATCCTCTACCACCCCGTAGCTTACGGTGTGCGCAAGGAGGATGGTCGCGTAGACTACGATGATATGGAGCGCAAGGCTAAGGAGACCCACCCGAAGCTGATCGTCGGTGGTGCCTCTGCCTACTCTCGCGAGTGGGACTACAAGCGTATGCGCGAGATCGCTGATAGCGTCGGTGCCATCCTCATGATCGATATGGCTCACCCTGCAGGTCTCATCGCTGCCGGCCTCCTCGCCAATCCGGTGAAGTACGCCCACATCGTTACCTCTACGACCCACAAGACCCTGAGAGGTCCGCGTGGTGGTATCATCCTGATGGGTAAGGACTTTGAGAACCCCTGGGGCAAGGCTACCAAGAAGGGTCGCGTCAAGATGATGTCAGAGCTGATCAACTCTGCCGTCTTCCCCGGTGTACAGGGTGGACCTCTGGAGCACGTGATTGCTGCCAAGGCGGTTGCCTTCTACGAGGCTCTGCAGCCTTCCTTCAAGACCTACCAGACTCAGGTGCATGCCAATGCGGTAACCATGGCAAATACCTTCCTTGAGCTGGGCTATGACGTGGTCTCTGGCGGTACCGATAACCACCTGGTGCTGCTGGACCTCCGCAAGAAGTTCCCCGAGCTGACCGGTAAGGAGGCTGAGGATGCGCTGGTAAAGGCTGACATCACTGCCAATAAGAATATGGTCCCCTTCGATGATCGTACCCCTGCCAAGACGAGCGGTATCCGCATCGGAAGCCCTGCAGCCACGACCCGTGGACTGAAGGAGGGAGACTTCAAGACCGTCGTACACTGGATCGATGAGATCCTCAGCAATCCTACCAGCGAGGAGGTGATCAAGAAGGTCCGCTCTCAGGTCAATGAGCTGATGGAGGATCGTCCTCTGAACGTTTGGGAGGATCGCGACTAATCCATTTATAACTTAAGCACATTAATATCGACTTAATGAGATTCATCAAGCATGTAGTCGTGGCTTTTGCCGGCATGCTTCTCTTTTCCGGTTGTGGTAATGGTGTGGAAAAGTCTCTCGACGAGGCTCCCTACAATCAGGGGATACACATCATACCTCAACCGGTAAAAGTGAATATGGGCCAAGAGCAGGGTCGCTGGACACTGACCTCTTCGACTAAGATTATCGCAGACGAGAGTCTTGCCATTGTCACTGACTTCCTCAGGGACAAGATCGCAAGCTCCACCGGATACGATCTGTCCGTGGAGCCCACGAGCAGTAACCCCGCCAAGGAGATACGCTTCGTCATCGTGACTGACGAGGTGATCCCTCACGAGGAGGGATACACTCTCGACGTCACCTCTGACGGTGGTGTCCTGATCCAAGCATCCACCACCCGCGGTGTCTTCTGGGGTATGCAGTCTCTCCTCCAGCTCTTCCCGGCTGAGATCGAGAGTTCCTCCAAGGTCAATGCCAAGAGCTGGACCATCCCCTATGTCAGCATTGTGGACTATCCGCAATTCAGCTACCGTGGTCAGCACGTGGATCCGTGTCGTCACTTCCAGACGATAGATGACGTGAAGAAGACCATCGATGTCCTCTCTATGCTCAAGATCAATAAGCTGCACTTCCACCTCACCGAGGATCAGGGATGGCGCATTGAGATTAAGAAGTATCCCCGCCTCACTGAGGTGGGTGCTGTGCGTACTGAGGGTGATGGCTCGACCTATGGTCCCTACTTCTACACGCAGGAGGAGATCAAAGATCTCGTCGCCTATGCTGATGCTCGATTTGTGGAGATTATTCCCGAGATCGAGCTGCCCGGTCACGCCGTCTCTGCACTCTCAGCTTACCCCTGGCTTGGATGCAAGGGGGAGGACTTCCCCTACGAGGTGCGTAACATCTGGGGCATCTCCAATGAGGTGATATGTGCCGGCAAGGACTCCTCGATCGAGTTTTACAAGGACGTACTGACGGAGGTGATGCCCCTCTTCCACACCGACTTCATCCACATCGGTGGCGATGAGGCTCCCAAGACGGAGTGGAAGCGCTGCCCCAATTGCCAGAAGCGTATCCGCGAGCAGGGACTTAAGGATGAGGATGAGCTGCAGAGCTGGTTTATCTCCCAGATCGGGACCTTCCTCAGTGAGCACGGCAAGCGGATGATCGGCTGGGATGAGATCCTCGAGGGTGGTATCCCGGAGAATGCCACGATCATGTCGTGGCGCGGCGAAGAGGGCGGTATCAATGCTGCCAAGGCCGGTCATGATGTGATCATGACCCCCTCCTCTCACGGCTTTTACCTTGATTACTATCAGGGTGATCCCAATGTGGAGCCGGTTGCTCTCTGCTGCCGCTCGACGCTGCCTCAGGTGTACGCCTACGTGCCCATCTCTGAGCACATCACTGCTGAGATGGCACCCCACATCCTCGGGGTGCAGGGCAATAACTGGTCGGAGTATATCCCCGATGGTCATCACGCCCAGTATATGGCGCAGCCCCGTATGGCAGCGATTGCTGAGGTAGCTTGGACTCCAGTCGAGCAGAAGAACTTTGACGACTTTGTCGGTCGTCTCGAGAACTTTACCGCCCGTCTCGGACTCCACGACTACAATTACTTCATCCCTCAGCCTGAGCAGCCCGACAATCGGAGCATCGACTGTGTGACCTTTACCGGTGAGAGCGTCACGATCCCCTTTGGGACTGTCTATCCGGTACACAAGATCATCTACACTACTGACGGTACCGATCCCGTGGAGGGTAGTGCTCAGGAGTACACTGAGCCGCTGACCTTCTCCTCCGACACGGAGCTCAGGATCCGCACCCTGACCCAGAGTGGCGCTATGAGCCCTGTGCGTGTCATCACGATACGTCATCAGGACTATGCGCCCGCCGTCTCAGCCACTGCTGACGGATACGATGCGGGTCTTGACCTGACGACAGTCCGCAAGCAGCTCAAGTCCTCCGACGACCTTGAGTCTTACTCCGGTGATGATGCCATCCACCTCCATGGTGTGAAGCTCAGCGAGAGCGGAGAGAGGGTCTACAAGGAGGATATGGAGGAGCACCTGATGAGTAACGTCAACTGGAACGCTCAGGATTACTCCGGCTATGTGATGATCCCCGAGGATGGCGTCTACCGCATCCGCTGCAATAGCGACCGCCTCTGGCTCGATGGTGACCTCGTCATCGACAATGGCGGTCTCTGCAAGCGCAATACGCACTCTGATGTGACCCTTGCTCTGAGTAAGGGTCTGCATAAGATCCGCTTTACTCAGGTGCTGGACTTTATCGGAAACTGGCCCAGTGGATTCTATGACCAGAGACCCTTTATGAGTCGCTTTGATAAGGGAGAGCCACTCAAGGCGCTTCCCGACGAGGCTTACTTCTGTGATCCGAAGTAATCAGGCAATCAATTAATTACCCATCTGAGGGGGTGCACCCGGTCGACCGGGTGCACCCCCTCCTGCTTGTTGCCCCCTCCCGCCTGGTGCCCAAAAAGGGTTAAGATATGGGGCGGAAGTCTGAATTTATAGTGATAGCTAACAAGTTACGACATAGATGGGAGGCGAAATAGTTAGGGGGAAAGGGTAAAAAGGTGTATCTTTGCATACTCTTTGCGTAGAGGCTTGGAGAAGCGGGGTGGGATTAGCGTAGTAGTAATCCAAAATTTATAGCAGCATATTATGATAAAAGCAGACCTTGTCAATGAGGTTTCCAAGAAGACCGGTATCGAGCGCAAGCTTGTCATGACTACGATCGAGTCGGCTATGGATGTGATCAAGGAGACTATGATCAATCAGGAGAACGTCTACTTGCGTGGCTTTGGCAGTTTCGTCGTCAAGGAGAGAGCAGCCAAGACCGCTCGTAACATCAGTAAGAATACGACCATCCAGCTCCCTGCTCGTAGGGTCCCCACCTTTAAGCCTTCTAAGACTTTCGCTGAGAAGGTCGACAAGAATAAGTAATGATATCGCTCAGCGGTCGTGATCTACGGCTGCCGACTAAGTACTTTCAATTTTAAACGTAAATATTATGCCAAACGGGAGAAAGAAGAAGAGACATAAAATGTCTACTCACAAGCGTAAGAAGAGACTGAGAAAGAACCGTCACAAGAAGAATAAGTGATCGCTCTACCCTGTATCTCTGACTTCGATCTCGCATCGAGATCTGACAGCTGAGAGTACAGTGTGCTCATTTTACGCCTTGAATGGTTTTGAGAGTGAGTCTCTACGGGAAGCGGTTTTTTTAGTCGCATGCTCATGTAGGCTCGCTCTTGTTTTTTATTAATAGGCTACCGGCTTTGCGGCCGTAGCCGGATGATTAAATTTACTCGTGTGAAAAGTCAACTTGTCATCGATGTGCGACCTAAGGAGGTCCTCATCGCGGTCCTCGAGGATCGTAGACTGGTGGAGCTCCGGAGAGAGAAGCAAAACATCTCTTTCTCGGTGGGAGATATCTATCTCGGCACGGTGAAGAAGGTGATGCCCGGACTCAATGCGGCTTTTGTCGACATTGGGCATCAGAGGCAAGCCTTCCTCCACTATCGTGATCTGGGTAGCAGCTTCCTGACAGCTCAGAGCTTCCTCAGCGCACAGCGTAAGTATGGTAAGAGCTTTTCTCCCGAGCGAGTAAAACTAGAGAAACCGATCCCTAAGACCGGGGACATTGCCGATCAGCTCAAGGCCGGTGATGAGGTGATGGTGCAGATCACCAAGGAGGCGATCTCTACCAAGGGCCCGCGGCTCTCGGCAGAGCTCTCCTTTGCCGGTCGCTACCTGGTCCTCATCCCCTTTGCCGACAAGGTCTCTGTCTCCCAGAAGATCGGGAGCAAGGCCGAGCGAAACAGGCTCAAGCAACTGGTCCTCAGTATCAAGCCCAAGAATGTGACCGTCATCGTCAGGACCTCTGCCGAGGGCGTCAAGGTGGCTGAGCTGGACCATGAGCTCCGTAGCCTGATCAGGAAGTGGGACTCCACTGTCGCAAGCCTCAATACTGCAGTGCCGCCCTCCAACTCTCGGAAGAAAGGGCAGGGCAATGGCAGGAATAATCCCTCGCCCTCCTCAGACGGCAAGCCTTGGCAGATGCTCCACGAGGAGACCAATCGCGTGATTAGTCTCCTCAGAGACACGTACGACTCCTCTCTGAAGGAAGTCTATGTCAATGATCAGAGCATGGTGCGGGAGGTGACGGACTACGTTGACCTCATCGATCCCGGTAAGGGTGAGATAGTGCGCTTTTATGATGGGCGGAACCCCATCTTTGATCACTTTGACATCACTCGTCAGGTCAAGCACCTCTTCGGTAAGATCGTTACTTACCGTCAGGGAGCATACCTGTACATAGAGCAGACCGAGGCGATGCATGTCATTGATGTCAATAGTGGCAATCGCGCACGAGGATCCTCTCAACAAGAGGATACCGCAGTAGACGTCAATCTATCTGCCGCCGAGGAGATCGCCCGTCAGATGAGACTGAGGGACTTGGGAGGCATCATCGTCATCGACTTCATCGATATGGCTGAGGCTGCTAATAGGCAGAAGCTCTATGAGCATATGATCCAGTGCATGACCAATGACCGAGCCAAGCATACAGTCCTGCCGCTCACGAAGTTTGGCCTCATGCAGATCACTCGCCAGAGGGTCCGCCAGGCTATGATCGTGGAGACGCAAGAGACCTGTCCCACCTGCTTAGGCACCGGCAAGGTGCAGCCTACGCTCTTCTTCACAGACAAGCTTGAGCAGATGATCAAGCAGCTGACTCAGGAGGAGGGCATCAGGACACTGACGCTTCACGTTCATCCTTATGTAGCTGCCTACATTCGCAATCGACAGGGCAAGGGATTCTTGGGGCTGATGGGTACCAAGTCTCTCCTCTCCACCTGGAGGACCTCCTACGGGAAGGGCATCGATGTGCTCCCCGACCAGTCCATTGGGATGATCGACTACGAGCTGACAGATGCGGAGGGCAACGACTTGTCGCACTTCCTCGATGAGGATGTGAAGGGGCTGGACCCCGAGGACGAAGAGGCCACCGAGGACTGATGGTACGTATGTGACCAAAGCTGATTTTACTCGCTCTCGATAAGAGAAGCAACCTAAAGAAACAAAGAGCCGGAGTACTCCCTGACAGCAGGGCAGTGCTTCGGTTCTTTTTCTTTCTCTCTCTACCCCAGTCTCAAGTGCCTCGAGACCGACTCGGTGGAGAAGAGGGAGGAGCACCTCGCCCTCGTCGCCCCCCCATCGAGTACCCGTGGTGGGACACGCACACTCGAGATAGAAGGTGGGTTGTCAAAGTAGACCGGACTAAATCAGTAATTAGTAATTGAAGGCAGAGCCTTGGGTCGAGTCCCGGACGAGCGGTGTGGCACCCGAGTCCCGGACGAATGGCACTCGAGTCCCGGATGGATGGCACTCCGGTGCCACCCAAGAGCCTGACGGCAAATTCCTAATCGAAACGGGCCCGTTTTCACCAAGTTTAGACCCCGTTTCGATATGCTATAGGACCACTTAAATTGCATATTAGCTGGCAAATTTCAGATGCTGTTGACCGAACTGTTATTCAGCTCCTTTCTTTGCCCTTTGATTAACGGACAAGAGCCTTTAAGGCAAACTTTGGTATCTTAGTACAGTCGTAGGATCACTTGGAGTGGTCCGGATATCCGTAATTCGAATACTACACAAGAAATAGATTTATGTCACTGTCTCACGAAGAGCTGAGCTGTAGGCTCGCAAAGATCAGACAAGCTATGGCCGCAGAGGGCTGCGAGAGCCTCCTCCTGCGGAGCATCCCATCCCAGCTGTATCTCACCGGAAGCGTAGTCTCCGGCTGGGTTTACGTGCCGGGAGTGGATGACCCCGTCTTCTTCCCTGACCGAACCGGCAACCGGCTCTCAGACTATGATCCAGCAAGGGTGATCCCGGTGCGGAAGCCGGAGCAGATCCCTGCTGAGCTGGAGCCCTTTGGGTATCGCATCGATAAGGGGACTGCCCTCGAGAAGAGCTACCTCACACAGGTAGACTACGAGCGGCTGAGCAAGCTCTCTCCCTCAGGCGTCAGCTCCGTCGACGCTGGGGCTCTGCTGCGGCAGGTGCGTATGACTAAGACTCCGGGTGAGATACGCTTGATCAGGGAGACCGCTGCTCGTCACTCTGAGATCTATGAGATTGCCCCGCAGCTCTACGAGCCGGGTATGACTGACCTGGAGTGGCAGTTTGCCCTCGAGTATGAGATGCGTAAGCGTGGCTGGGTAGGTCTCTTCCGCACCTTTGGGACGCAGATGGAGAGCTTCTCAGGCAGTGTTATCGCCGGGGACAATGCCTCCTGCGCCTCCCCCTACGACTTTACGATGGGCGGTAGGGGAGTGGCTTCCTTCCCACTCGGAGCTGCTGGACACGTCATCCGATCAGGTGAGTCGGTGATGGTGGACTTGGCGGGTGATTACACCCAGTATCAGTCGGACTGCACGCGGACCTACTACGTGGGTACTCTTCCGGATGAGGCTTTTCGCTGCCACGAGATCTCGCTACGTATGCACGAGTGGCTTGAGGAGGTGGGAGAGCCCGGCTTCCCCATAGGTGAGGTCTACAATCATTGCCTTCACCTGGCGGAGCAATTCGGAGTGGCAGATCACTTTATGGGAGATGAGCTGAGAGCCCGCTACGTGGGGCATGGCGTTGGGCTGGAGATCAATGAGCTCCCGATCCTCACCGGTCGCTGGCCGGGTGTGCTGGAGGAGGGTATGGTGATCGCCTTTGAGCCCAAGATCATCCTCCCCGGTGTCGGGGCGCTTGGGATTGAGGACACTTACCTCGTGCTGCCCGATGGGCTGGAGTGCCTCACCACACCGGAGCGGACTCTCGTCAAGCTTTGCTAAGTCTGTACCCTCGCTCGTGGTCTTAACCATCTACGCATGACTATCCATCCCACATACGACCTGCAGAGCAGAGCCCGCTTCAGCCAGTTGGTCTTCCTCTTTGCGGTGATGCTGATTATGGCGGGAGTGTTCTCCTTTCTGATCACTCCGGCTCTCCGCATGACATCACTCTCGGAGACTAAGTCCTTACTTGTCTCACAGATCTGCTCGTCACTGCTGGTCTTTTGGGTCCCGCCCCTTCTGCTCAATACGTACTATAAGGCTCGGCACCTAAGTCCATTCTTTCACCCTCTTGCGTCGGTGAGGCTACCTCAAGTGGCATTGGGGCTTGCAGTAGCTCTCTTGGCTCTCGTCCCATCGTCCTTGCTGGAGGACCTCATGCGGATGATCCCGGAGCCTGAGGCACTTGCTCCTTTGTCGGCACAGGTGGAGCGGACCACCGAGATGATGATCTCTGACCACAGCGTGGGAGGGATCACGCTGGCGTTGATAGCCCTCGTAGTGGTTGCTCCGCTGGCTGAGGAGTATCTCTTTCGCGGCGTGCTGCAGCAGTGGGTCCTATCGGTCACCCGGAGCGGGCATACCGCAGTGTGGGTGGTGGCTCTGCTCTTCTCGCTGATACACATGGAGTGGGGCGGACTCCTGTCTCGTGCCTTTATGGGAGTGCTGCTGGGCTATGCCGCTCTCTATGGAGGGCTGAGGGTCTCTGTCCCTATGCATGCCCTGAATAATCTACTGGTCTATCTCCTCTTGCTCTGTGGTGACCCCGAGCCGTGGAGCCCTCTCCCCCTTGGGATCGTCTCCGTGCTGATCTCCATAGTCTGCCTGATCGCTATTGGCGTCCTTCTCCGATATATGTCTCAAAGAACGAAATCCGAATATCATGAAACGATCAACTAAATTATTTGCTCTCTTAGTACTAACTCTTCCACTGCTCAGTCTCTTGACCTCCTGCAAGGAAGCAAAGCAGAGCACCTACTATACACAGCGTGTGGACTTCCCTGAGGGAGCTACGCTTGACACGAAGGTGGAGATGGCCTCGCAGCTGATCCCGTCCGAGAAGCAACAGGCGTGGCAGGAGCTGGAGCTGACTGCTTTTATCCACTTTGGAGTCAATACATTCACCAATCAGGAGTGGGGCGATGGGACGGAGGATCCTGCCATTTTCGTCCCGGAGCATTTGGACACCGATCAGTGGGTGAAGACCCTCAAGGATGCCGGCTTTCGCCTCGTGATCCTTACCTGTAAGCACCACGATGGGTTCTGCCTCTGGCAGACAGAGACCACGGACCACTCGGTGAAGTCCTCCCCGTGGCGCAATGGCGAAGGCGATGTGCTGAGGGATCTGTCGGCATCGTGCAAGAAGTATGATATGAAGCTGGGTGTCTACCTCTCCCCCTGGGATCGCAATGCAGCATCCTATGGAACCGGCAAGGACTACAATGACCTCTACATCGCTCAGCTCACGGAGTTGCTCTCGGACTATGGCGATATTGATGAAGTATGGTTTGATGGTGCCTGCGGTGAGGGTCCCAATGGTAAAGTACAGGAGTACGACTGGGAGCGGGTCTTTGACACGATCCATAAGCTGCAGCCCAATGCCGTCAGTGCGATCATGGGTGAGGATATCCGCTGGGTAGGCAACGAGAGTGGCCTCGGTCGTGAGACAGAGTGGAGTGCCACCGTCCTCGCACCGGACTCCTATCCTGAGAGTGACAGCCTCTACAAGGCACTTGATATAAATGCTATGTCAGAGGACCTCGGCAGTCGGGAGATGCTCGCCAAGGCAGGGTCCCTCTACTGGTATCCGAGCGAGGTGGATGTATCCATCCGTCCGGGATGGTTTTGGCATCTGGAGGAGGAGCCGAAGTCTCTTAAGCAGCTGTCAGATATCTACCTTCAGTCGGTGGGGCGCAACTCAGTCCTCTTGCTCAATATTCCTCCGACTCGTGATGGACTGCTCGATGAGCGTGATGTGAAGCGAGTGGGTGAGCTTGGGCAGTGGATCCGCCAGCTCAATGAGCAGCGTGCTGCTACAGAGGATCTTGCTCACGAGATCAAGGTGGGAGGAAGTGTTGTGACGGAGCTTGATCCCGATATGCAGGTGGGGGTGATCCTCCTGCAGGAGGATATCTCCCGTGGGCAGAGAGTCGAGAAGTTTCACGTAGATGGTCTGATGGACGACGGTACTTGGTCGCAGATTGCAAAGGGAACCACCATCGGCTACAAGAGACTTCTCCCGCTGGAGGTACAGGCGAAGTATAGCAAGATCCGTCTCGTCATCGATGAGGGTCGTGGAAGCTCGGTCTTCATCCGTCACATCAATGCCCTCGTACTGCCGCCACTGTCAAGCTCAGAGCTGGCCGACGATATGCCCGGGATTACGCCTCTCCCCAAGCAGGGCTGGACCGTCTCGAGTGTTAGTCCACTGGAGATCCTCTTTGGCAAAGAGCTGAGTGTACAGGGACTTATCTACACACCTGCTAAGGGTCGCGATGCCACCACACTCCCCTTCACCTACCTTCTGGAGGGATCGGAGGATGGCAAGAGCTGGCAGACGCTGGCAAGGGGCGAATTCTCAAACATCGTCAATAATCCGATCCCGCAGAAGATCAAGCTCGACCGAGCCTATTCGCTTCGTGCGATGCGCCTTACCGGCACTACGGTGGAGGGTCATGGAGTGCCGCTTGAGGAGTCTGAAGTAGTAGTCTATTAATCCCTATCACAATGACGAAATATATCGGTGCGCACGTCTCCAGTGCGGGTGGGGTGCAAAATGCTCCGCTGAATGCGAAGGAGATCGGTGCCAATGCTTTTGCCCTCTTTACACGAAACCAGCGTCAGTGGTTCCCCAAGGCGCTGAAGGAAGAGGACATCGAAGCCTTTAAAGTCAATATGGCGGAGTGCGGCTTTGAGCCGCAGTATGTCCTGCCCCATGCCAGTTACCTGATCAACCTTGGCTCGCCTCGGGAGGAGGTGATGAAGAAGAGCCGCCATGCCCTTACGGATGAGATGCAGCGGTGTGAGCAGTTGGGCTTGGGGATGGTCAATTTCCACCCCGGTGCCAATCTCGGAGAGACCTCCGTGTCAGCGTGTCTGGCTCAGATCGCTGAGGGCATCAACATCTCACTTGAGCGAACTGAGGGTGTGAAGGCGGTGATCGAGAATACCGCCGGTCAGGGATCCAATCTTGGCTTCACCTTTGAGCAGATTGCTGAGATCATCGATGCGGTAGAGGATAAGAGTCGTGTCGGTGTCTGTATCGACACCTGCCATGCGACCGCAGCAGGGTATGATATCCTGACGGAGCAGGGGTACCATGCGATGATGAGGTCTTACGAGGAGCTTATCGGGCTGGAGTACCTCTGCGGCATGCACCTCAATGACTCCAAGAAAGGGGTGGGCTCTCGTGTCGACCGCCACGAGTCGCTTGGAGATGGCGAGATAGGTATAGCCCCCTTTGAGTGGATCATCCGCGATCCCCGTACCGATCATATCCCGCTGATCCTCGAGACCCCCAATCCGGATCGATGGGCTGAGGAGATCGCCTTGCTGAGGACCTTTGAGACCAAGTAAGGGATGATCGCTTTTCCTCAGGCTAAGATCAATATCGGTCTCCGCGTCACCGGTGTGAGACCGGACGGCTACCACGAGCTGGAGACACTCTTCTACAAGATCCCGCTCTGCGATGCTTTAGAGGTGGTGCCGGCAGAGAGGGATGCCCTCGATGATGGAGGCTTTGGTGACCCGCAACATAATCTGGTCGTGCGGGCTGTGGAGATTATGCGCGAGGAGGGGGTCGCTATTCCCCCGCTGGAGGTGATCCTCCGTAAGCGTATCCCCACCGGTGCCGGTCTGGGGGGAGGCTCTTCCGATGCCTCCTCGATGCTTCTCATGCTGAGACAGCTCTATGCCCCTGACCTCTCGGATAAGCGGCTGGCTGAGATGGCACTTAGGCTGGGGGCGGACTGTCCCTTCTTCCTCACCTCCGGTGCCCAGATCGGTCGCGGGGTGGGGGAGCTCCTTCATCCCTTCTCTCTCGACTTATCCGGATGGGTGCTGACCTTAGTCCTTCCGGGGATCCATGTCTCCACGGCTGAGGCTTATCGTGAGATAGGGATTACGGAGCCTGCTCAGCCTCTCGAGGAGATACTGGAGCAACCGGTGGCTGAGTGGCGTGACTATGTGGTCAATGACTTTGAGGTTCCCATCTTCGCCCATCATCCTGAGCTGGCTGAGGTAAAGGATCAGCTCTATGCCTCCGGTGCCACCTATGCATCTATGACCGGGTCTGGCTCCTCCCTCTATGCCCTGAGCCCGGCTCCACTAAGTCGACTTACTACCCAATACACTACATATTCCTATCTATTATGAAGAAAGTACTCTTTCCGATAGTTCTTTCTCTACTGGTGGGCGGACAGGCACTGGCTGCACATCCGAACGATACCTTAACCATCTTGCGCTACCGGGCACTCCCTGTGACAAAGCTCACTGCTCCGATGGAGACCGACAGTGTCAATCTCTACGGCAAGTCTCGCGACTCCTTTACGTCCTCGACCGATCTGCCTATGGTAGCGCCCGACAGCCCCTTACTGACGGACTTCATCGCACCGGTGGATACGGTTATCCGCCTCGAGGGGGGCAGGCTGTACCGCCTCTCTACCACCATACTCTCCACATCGTACGAGAAGGCCTCCCTGATGGTCTCCTGTACGATGCCCTACAAGCTCTACTTCGATGGCAAGGTCCTTGGGGAGAAGAATAGAGTGCTGACTGACCCGCAGGAGGATCACTATGACCTGACCATCTATCCCTCTGCACGGCGTACTCTGTCCATTGCCATAGAGGCAAGAGACTCGGCCAGGTTGGTTATGTCGGTCGTCCCCGAGAGATCAGGTCATACCATCTCCCTCAGTACTGATCCTGTAGAGTATATGAGTATGGACTTCGGGCTCACCGGGGAGACTCTGACAGGTGTACGTATGTCCCCCAGTGGTCGCTTCACCATTCTCTCCTCTGTCTGCATTGTTGACCTCAAGCGTCATTACTCCTCCACGCTCTACGAGGGGACCCATCGCATCGGGATCCTTCCCGATGGCGTAGCCAATGGTAGCTGGATGCCCCGCTCGGATCGGCTCTACTATACGGTACAGACCGACCTCGGCAGGAGTCTGATGACCTACGACCCGGCGACTGGTGCTGAGGAGCTCCTCTGTGAGGCCATCCCTGAGGGATCCTTCACGATGGCTCCGAGTGAGGATCGCTTGATCTTCTATAGAGAGACAACAGGTGACAAGCACTCCACCTATGTGGACCGGGTGCTGGGTCGAGATGATCATAGGGACCTAATGGAGCCCCGAACTCGGTATGACCTTTACCTCTTCGACTTCGCCACACGAGACTATCGACCTCTGACCTATGGCTATCGCTCTGTGGGGCTGGAGGACATTAGTCCGGACAGCAGGCGGATCATTTTCTCAGTGACGGATGAGGATGTCACGGAGTCTCCCTTCTACGCCACTGCCTACTACGAGATGGATCTGGAGACGATGGCGGTCGATACCCTCTTTGCTCCCACTTCTGATCTCTCCTACGTTGGCTATACCCATACGCCGGGTCAGTTGCTTATCCTGGGCAATCCTGATGCCTTTGACGGTCTGGGGCGCAACCTCCCCGATGGTATGACGACAAATACCTACGAGACGGATATCTACCTCTATGACCGGAGGAGTAAGACGGCTAAGGTCTTTACGAAGGACTTCGCCCCCTCCGTGCAGTCAGTCCGCCTCGCTCAGGACCGGATGCAGGCGGTCTTCCGTGCTGCGGACCGGGACTACCAGCGGCTCTACTCGCTCGACCTGACAAGCGGAAAGATCAGCCCCCTGCCGGTGAGTGTCGACTATGTCGGATCGTACGCTGTGGATGCCCGGTGCAAGACCTTTGCTTACGTCGGTGAGAGTGCCAATAGGGTGGCAAATGCTTACCTGGGAGATGTTACACGCCGCACCTCCTCGGTCCTCAGAGATCTGGCCTCTGAGCGGATGAAGGATATGAAAGTGGGAAGCGTGCAGGACTGGAGCTTCACCATGCCGGATGGTGGTCAGGTGCCGGGACGCTTCTACTTGCCACCAACCTTTGATCCTCAGAAGAAGTACCCGCTCCTGGTGTACTACTACGGCGGTACCTCACCCGTTGGGCGGATGTTTGACTGGTACTACTCTCAGCCGATGTATGCCGCACAGGACTACGTCGTGCTGGTGCTCAATCCGAGCGGTACCATTGGCTGGGGTCAGGAGTACGCAGCCAGGCATGTCAATGCCTGGGGTGACCGGACCGCTGATGAGATCATCGCTGCCACTAAGGGCTTCGTCAATAGTCATCCCTATGTCAATGGTAAGCGGATCGGCTGCTTCGGTGCCAGCTACGGTGGCTTTATGACCCAGTATCTCCTCACTAAGACGGATCTCTTTGCCTGCGCCATCAGCCACGCCGGCATCAGTGCACTCTCCTCCTACTGGGGGCAGGGCACCTGGGGCATCGGATACAGCACGGTCGCCAGTACCGACAGTTATCCATGGAATAATCCCGATCTCTATGCCAAGCACAGTCCGCTCTTCCGTGCCGACAAGATCCACACCCCCCTGCTCCTCACCCATGGCACATCTGACACCAATGTCCCCTTCGGGGAGAGCGTCCAGCTCTACAATGCGCTCAAGATTCTCGGACGACCGGTGGAGATGATCCGCGTCTATGGTGAGGATCACCATGTGATGGAGCTCCACCGCCGGCAGATCTGGATGCGCTCGATGATGGCATGGTTCCAGAAGTGGCTCAAGGACGACCCCGCCTGGTGGGACGATATGTATCCTGAGCGTCACTACTGATCCGCATATCCCCTTAGGTGGGTAAAGAAAAAAGAGGTCTCCTTGCTATCCGGCAGGGAGACCTCTTTTTTTTTGCTCTATCCTCTACTCCACTACTCGTCCCAGCCGTCGTCGATATACTCCCAGCTGTACCGATCATTCTCCGGGTCGAGAGTCAGCAGGAGGTAGCCCTCCTCTGTGCCATCTAAGGGTCCCTGCCACCAAGCGCCACTTACAGCCCCTCCCATCAGGAGCCAGGTGCCGTGACTGAATAGCTCCTCATGGACGTGATTGTGTCCCTGTAGCACCGCCACCGTATGATACTCCGCGAGGAGATCCCAGAGGGGCTTGAAGTTACTTATCAGGTCCTTGTCACACACCTTTCCCTCCGTGGCAGCATAGTACAGCGACTGGATCGGCACGTGGGTAACCACGATCAGAGGGCAGCCCTCCGGCATTTCCTTTAGGTCCTTTTTGATCCACTCCATCTGCTCCTGAGAGATCGCATAGTTGCCCTTCTTAGTCGGAACGACCGAGTTGATCACCACAAAGTGGACCCCCTTGTGGTCTATGGAGTAGGTCGAGCGACCGAGGTGCTTCTCGAAGAGCTCCACCCCCGTCGGCTCCTTGCTGCCATCCTCGCGGTAGTAGTAGTGGTCATGATTCCCGATGGTGTAATAGGTCGGGATGCCGGTCTCCTCGGCCATACTGCGTATCCTGTCAAGAGTGAGCCCAGCCCTCTCGTAGTCCTCCGGCAGACGTCGATCCAGATCGGCCAGGTCACCGCCCAGGATCATAAGGTCCACGTCGTGACCCTTTACACTATCCAGAGCACGCCTGTAGCCGGAGCATTTGCGGGGCGTCCCCTGTACATCGAGGTGAATGTCTGTAAGAAACGCTACTTTAAATGGTCCCGACTCCTCGGCCTCCATTGTTAGCGGGGTGATCAGTAGGGCTGTGAGTAATGGGAGGAGTAGTCTCAGGATAAGACCTGTACTTGAGGGTCCCACAGTGTGTTGTGTCATAAGATAGATGATTGATCAATTGTTACCTGCCGCAAATCTACCACGCCCCTGTCTCATATGCGTGTCGATATTGATACAGATTTGTTTCTGTCACCATAGGTGAAATTGCCTATCAGTGAAACGCCTGAAGATCACAGCGAAAGAACCTCTGCCTATTGGATCATTTCTTTTACCGATATTAGGCGTCACTAATACCGATATTAGTGACGCCTAATATCGGTATTAGAGCAATGCGATATTGCTGATCTGGAAGAGGTGGTCGTCAAAGACCTTTTGCTCCTCGGTCCGACCTCTTGTCTGAACCCTTCCGTCGGTAATAATGGCTATCTTTGTCTCCGTGAAAGACTATATTGATATGAAACGACTATTTCCGGTGCTCCTTTTGATCGGCTTCCTACTCGTCGGGGGGACCTCTCTCGCGCAGCAGCCAGCACATCCCTTGACTGTGGGAAGCTTCAACCTCAGGTACCTCAATGACCACGATGGTGAGAATAGCTGGGCCAACCGCTGCCAGATGGTCACCGACCTGATAGCCTACTACGGCTTTGACTTCCTCGGCACCCAGGAGGGCTACCTGGAGCAGCTGAGGGATATCGATACCCTCGATAACTATGACTACATCGGGGTAGGGCGTGATGATGGCAAGGAGGCCGGTGAGCACTCTGCTATCTTCTATAGGACCGACCGCTTCGACTTGCTGGATCAGGGTGACTTCTGGCTGTCGGAGACACCGGAGGTGCCGTCTCACGGCTGGGATGCCTCGGAGTGCCTCCGTATATGTAGCTGGGGACACTTCCGTGATCGGATCAGCGGCAAGACGTTGTATTTCTTCAATGTCCACTACGACCATGTCGGTCAGGAGGCGAGACGGCAGTCCTCGTACCTCCTGCTGAGCCGTATCCGTCCCTTGCTCGCGAGGGGAGAGACGGTGATCCTCACCGGTGACTTCAATGCTGGTCCCGATGAAGAGCCGATACGGATCCTCCGGGAGGCAGCGCTGCTCCGCGACTCGAGAACGATCAGCCAGGCAAAGCCCTATGGTCCCTCCGGCACTTTCCACGACTTTGATCTGAGCAACTTCTCTGATGAACCGATCGACTACATCTGGGTGTCGCCCAATATTAGGGTGGATAACTATCGGACTATCACCGACCAAGACCATGGCAGGCTTCCCTCGGATCACTTCCCGATCATGACGCACCTCACATTTTGAGGGATAGTGGAGGGCTATCCCCTTGCAGTGTCCAATAAAATTCTTACCTTTGCAGAGCAAAACCGAAAGAAACAGTGTCAGAGAGACCTGTAAGAGTTTTGGAAGTTAGGTGCGGTAGTTCAGCTGGTTAGAATGCCTGCCTGTCACGCAGGAGGTCACGGGTTCGAGTCCCGTTCGCACCGCAGAGGAAAGAGAGACTGTAAGTCGCTGATATTAAGCACTTACAGTCTCTTTTTTTGCTTTTTCTTTCCGGCTGCTTAATGCGATCTGTGCCGCGGAATTGCTTCAGATTGTGTTGTTTTGCTCCATTACGACCTTTCGACCCCGCAATAAAACGCAATTTTTTGATCCACTCTTTTGATCCTCAGACTGACGGGATGGAGCCCAAAAGGAGGAATGGAGGAATTAGGGGGAAAATGGTAAATTTGAGCGCAGTAAGCTAAGGAGTAGCTCTTCGGGTGCACAGTGAGCCCGAGGAGTGGTTTTCTCTGACGAGTAAAAACTTCGCTGTACGAGTCAATTAATGAGTAGAAAGAAGCCAAAGAATCAAGTGCCGGAGCCTGTCCTCCGTCGTCTGCCGTGGTATCTGGCGTACATCAAGCTGCTACAGGCGCGAGGTAAGGAGGTGGTCTCCAGTACCTACATCGCTCGCAGCATTGGGATCGATCCGTCTCTCGTTGCCAAGGATCTGTCGTATGTCAATATCGTCGGTAAGACTCGCGTCGGCTACTCGACCGATGAGATGGTAGAGGTGCTGGGAAAGTTTCTCGGCTTTGTGGCTCAGCATAAGGCCTATGTCTTTGGATGCGGTAATCTGGGAGCCGCTCTCATCAGGGATAAGGGACTCTATCAGTATGGTCTGGACATCGTGGCGGGCTTCGATACCAGTCCTTCCGTGATTGGTGATGACTCTCTGGGTGTGCCTATCTACGATATGGCTGAGCTGGATCAGCATCTCGACGAGGGGGTACAGATCGGTGTGCTGACCGTCCCGGTCGAGTATGCTCAGGAGGTTACGGATCGACTTGTGGAGAGTGGACTGAGGGCGATATGGAATTTTACCCCCTTTCGGATCGCTGTGCCTGACGATGTGGTGGTAGAGAATCTCTCGATGTATGCCAGTCTGGCGGTGATGTTCAATCGCGTCCACGCAATGGATCAGGGGGAGATATGAAGGTCTTCTGCACTGACTTTGACCTCCTTGTGGATAACTCTTCTGCAGGGGACTCCCTGATGACAAGTCTTTATCTGAGGGGGGATCATACGCTCCTTAATAGTGGTAAGCGTGTCATGATCACCTCTTGGATGAAGGGGCTGAGCTATATGCCCCAGCTGGTCGTGAGGATTGACCGTGCGGGTAAGGGCTTCGAGCCACGCTTTGCCGACCGGTACTACCGGAGGGCTGCGTGGGGGGTCGCTTTGGCTGATCGACAACTGGTGCTTGATCGTCTCTCTCAGCGTATGGATCCCGGTGTGGCTTACTCCTTTGATGGGTCGCTTGCAGTGGGGGACTTTTGCCCTATCGAGGAGCTAAGGTCTAGTCGGGTGACACTCCTTGAGACTGAGGGAGCTACCCCGCTTCGTGAGTCTTCGGATCCGCTTCCCCTGCCCTCGGACGATAGGATCAATGAAGTGGTCTCGGCGACAGCTCAGCTCTATCTCCTCAAGACGGGTGACTGTATTTGTTTTCCCCTCGGAGATGAGTACAAGACCATTGAGGGCGGACATTACCTCTTTATTGCAGAGGGGGATCAGGAACTACTAAGAATAGGTATAGAATGAATATCGAAAAGAAATGGATCGCTCTGACGCTGCTGATCCTCACGCCCTTCGCGAGGTTGTCGGCTCAGGAGCCAGCCACGGAGCCCTCGGATCACTCCTGGTCTCCGAGAGTGACCGGTGCGCCCTCCCTCCTGATCACTCCTGATGCGGGGTCTGCAGCTATGGGTGAGAGTGGTCTCCTCTATGCCCACGGAGCCTTTGCCCTGATGCATAATATGTCGCTGCTACCGATCTCCGAAGGGCAGACATGGGGAGTGTCGCTCTCCTTTACACCATGGATGCCGGATCTTACGCGGGACACAAACCTCTCGACTGTCACCGGGTACTACACCTTCGATGGGGCATCGGATCTGCGTCACTCTGTGGCACTTGGGATGAGGTATTTCAATATCGGTCACACCCTCGCATTCCTAAAGAGTAAGCGAGGCGTTATGGAGACGCGTCCCTACGAACTCTCTGTCGATCTTGGCTATGGACTGAGGGTCCTCCCTACGCTCAGTGTCGGGATCGGGCTCCGATACGTTGCCTCCGACTACAATATTTCGCAAAATGGAGTAAGTAGCCTTGCTCAGACCGTAATGGGTGATCTCAGTGTGACCTATCGCCAGTCTTTCTCTATCAAGAGTCTGCCGACCGAGCTTACTGCAGCCCTGGCTCTACGCAATGTGGGGGGGAAGATGACGCACGATGGCGGGCTCTCCTATCTCTACTCGCCTGCCACGCTTGACCTCGGAGTGGGAGCGAGACTTCAGCTCACCGAGTCGGATGAGCTTTTCCTGCAGGTCTCAGGAGACAAGCTGATGGTTCCCGAGTATCCCACGTCGGCTAAGACCGGTAGTCTAGATGAGGCACGAAAGGCCTACTACCGGTACTCTATATGGCAGGCTATGGGACAGTCGTGGCGGGATACCGATGCATGGCGCGATCTTGCTGCCTCCGTCGGTGTGGAGTATGGGTATAAGGGACGGCTCTTCGCTCGAGCAGGCTATAGGTATGTCCATCCTGATGCCGGGCTTGGCGCTGGCTTGACCCTCGGTGGAGGCTTTCGCTACCTGATGGCAAGGCTTGACCTCGCCTACTTTGTGGCAAGCGATAGTAAGTCGCCACTCAATAATACCCTGAGAGTCACCCTGAGTGCAGACTTCTGATGATGCAAAAGATAAGGGTCGGCTACGGCTATGATGTTCATCGTCTCGTAGAGGGACGGCCACTGACACTCGGTGGGGTCCGGATCCCCTCTTCCAGAGGCCTCTTGGGGCACTCTGATGCAGATGTGCTGCTCCATGCGATCGCTGATGCTCTCCTCGGAGCTGCTGCTCTGAGAGACATAGGCTTCCACTTCCCAGACACGGACCCCAAGTATGCCGGAGCTGACTCTACGCTCCTGCTGGCTGAGGTCTATAGTCTGCTCCGTGAGAAAAACTACAGGGTGGGGAATGTCGATGCGACCATCGTGGCGGAGTCCCCGAAGCTAAATCCCTTTGTGCCACAGATGCAAGAGCGGATCGCAGAGCTCCTGGAGGTCTCTCCAGAGGATATTTCGATCAAGGCAACCACCAATGAGCGGATGGACTCGGTCGGGAGAGAGGAGGGGATGACCGCTTATGCCATCGCACTTATCTATGGGACGGAGTGCGGGGATAGTGATGATCTGAAAAAACGCTAATTTTGTCCCGCAATTGGGTACAGCTATCAAGTCTATGTATATAGGAGTATTGAAGTCCAAAATTCATCGAGTCCACGTCACTGAGGCAAACCTTAATTACGTGGGTAGTATCACCATCGATGAGGAGCTGATGGATGCCGCTCACCTAATCCGGGGTGAGAAGGTGCAGGTGGTTAATAACAATAATGGTGCACGGCTGGAGACCTATGTGATCCCTGGTGAGAGAGGTAGCGGGACGATCTGTCTCAATGGAGCTGCTGCCCGACACTTCCTGCCCGGTGACATTGTCCTCATCATATCCTATGCACAGATGACACCGGAGGAGGCTCTTCACTTTGAGCCGACAGTGATTTTCCCGGATACAACTACTAATAAACTTGTCGACTAATCCTTATGACTAATAGATCATATCATACCCTTGAGAATCATCTCCAGAGAGCGGTATCGGATGCTCTGAAGGCCCTTTTTGACATAGACCTATCACCTGAAGAGGTGCGGCTTGATCCCACTAGAAAGGATCAGGAGGGGGACTTTACCCTTGTCGTTTTTCCTTTTCTCAAGCAGGCTCATATGAAGCCCGAGGAGCTGGGTAATGCCATTGGTGACTACCTGACAGCCCACTTCTCTCGGATGATCCAGAGCTATAATGTGGTCAAGGGATTTCTCAATCTCTCGCTTACTTCTGCCCTCTATGTGGATCAGCTCGGTGAGGTGGCTGATCAGCAGCGATTCGGGACTCGGTCCGCTGGTGAGGATGCGCCGCTCTACATGATCGAGTACTCCTCTCCTAATACGAATAAGCCACTTCACCTTGGGCACGTGCGGAATAACCTCCTCGGGTACAGCCTTGCACAGATACTTAAGGCAAACGGCTGTCGGGTGATCAAGACTAATATTGTCAATGACCGCGGCATACACATCTGTAAGTCGATGCTGGCTTGGCTCAAGTGGGGTGATGGCGTTACGCCGGAGAGCTCGGGCAAAAAGGGGGACCACTTGGTGGGAGACTTCTATGTCCTCTTCGACAAGCACTACCGTGCCGAGGTAAAGGAGCTGATGGACTCTCAGGGACTCTCTAAGGAAGAGGCTGAGGCAGCCAGTCCGCTGATGAAGGAAGCTCGGCAGATGCTGGAGAAGTGGGAGGCCGGTGATGAGCAGGTCCGCTCGCTTTGGAAGAAGATGAATGACTGGGTCTATACCGGATTCGATGAGACCTACAAGCGGCTGGGGGTCGACTTCGATAAGATCTACTACGAGAGCGACACCTATCTGGAGGGAAAGAAGGAGGTGCTTCGCGGACTGAACGAGGGACTCTTTGTCAGGGACGAGGACCGCTCCGTATGGGCTGATCTCCGCGAGGATGGTCTGGACCGCAAGATCCTGCTTCGCTCCGACGGCACATCGGTCTACATGACTCAGGACATAGGCACGGCGAAGATGCGCTTCGCTGACTACCCCATCGATCGTATGATCTACGTGGTGGGTAATGAGCAGGAGTACCACTTCCAGGTCCTCTCCATTCTGCTCGATAAGCTTGGCTTCCCCTTCGGCAAGGAGCTTGTCCACTTCTCCTATGGTATGGTGGAGCTGCCCAACGGCAAGATGAAGAGCCGCGAGGGTACGGTCGTCGATGCTGATGATCTGATGCAGGCAATGCATGAGGAGGCGCATAATGTGAGCGAGACTCAGGGGCAGATCAAGGAGCTTCCCGAGGATGAGCGCAACGAGGTCGATGAGATCGTCGGGATGGGCGCTCTGAAGTACTTCCTCCTGAAGGTTGATCCGCGGAAGAATATGATGTTTGACCCCGAGGAGTCCATTGACTTCAATGGTAATACCGGTCCATTCATCCAGTACACCTATGCGCGTATCTGCAGTCTGGTCAGCAAGGCTGGTGATCGAGTCGACTGGAGAGGTGCCGCACTCGAGCTGGAGGAGAAGGAGAAGTCCCTTGTGCAGGCGATCGACCGCTTCCCGAGCGTGGTGTCTGCCGCTGCTGATGATCTCAATCCCGCCGCGATCTGCAATTACACATTTGACTTAGTAAAGCTCTACAACCAGTTCTATCACGACTGCCCTGTCCTTCGGGAGGACAATGCGCAGCTCCGCTCCTTCCGCGTCAGCCTGAGTGAAGAGACCGGCAAGGTGATCAAGACCGCTATGGGGCTCCTCGGCATTCGCGTACCTCAGAGGATGTAACTCTCTATAGCTCGATAAGGCAATGGCTCTATCTCACGAGGAAAAGAAGCAGCTGGAGGTCGACAAGAAGTACCTCCGGATGGCTCGTATATGGGCGGAAAACTCCTACTGCACGCGTCTCAACGTGGGAGCGCTCATCGTCAAGGACAAGATGATCATCTCCGACGGGTACAATGGCACTCCGTCCGGATTTGAGAACAAGTGCGAGGACGATGAGGGTAAGACGAAGGCTTATGTGCTCCATGCCGAGGCAAATGCCATTACCAAGGTCGCTGCCTCTAATAATAATAGCACAGGCGCCACCATCTACGTGACAAACTCCCCCTGTATGGAGTGCGCAAAGCTCATTATCCAAGCCGGCATCCGCAGAGTGGTGTATGCCACGCAGTACCGCATCACTGAGGGCATCGACCTCCTTCGTCAGGCGGGCATCACTGTGGATCATATTGACATTGATTCCTCGGAGGATCTCTAATCACACCACTGAGCTATGACTAAGGAAGCTATCCGTAATATACTTGCTACTCTCCTTGTGGGGCTTGCGACACTCCTCCTGGCGGGGGGCGGGTACTACCTCGGTCGTTACAGGGCAGGACTAGGGAAAAACTCTGCCCTGAGTAAGCTCCAAGCCTCTCTCGATCTGATCAACACTCAGTATGTGGATGAGGTCTCGAGTGACAGCCTGGTGGAGACCCTGATCCCGAGCCTTATGTCTCACCTCGATCCTCACTCAAGCTACCTGACGGCAGAGCAGAGGAAGAAGGAGAGAGAGGAGCTGGAGGGCTACTTCTACGGCATTGGTGTGGTCTTCAATTCCCTCAAGGACACAGCCATCGTGATCCGTACGATCCCCAATGGTCCCTCTGACCTCGTCGGAGTCAGAGCGGGTGATCGCATCATAAGTGTCGATGGACGATCCATCGAGGGCAAGATCCCTACCGATACGATTATGAGTCTGCTCAAGGGAGCCAATGAGAGTATGGTGACCCTCACCCTCCGTGATCCCTCCACCAATGACCAGAGGACAGTCCGGGTAAAGCGTGGTCCCGTCTCGACCAGTAAGGTCGGCGCGAAGTATATGATGAGTGACTCGCTGGGTGTGATCCGCCTAGATGGATTCTCCCTCAGCACCTACAATGACTTCATGCAGGCTTTTGCTCAGTTGCAGCAGGGAGGGATGAAGGGTCTTGTACTT
This sequence comes from Porphyromonas sp. C0041D3, assembly GCF_056590575.1. NCBI lineage: Bacteria > Pseudomonadati > Bacteroidota > Bacteroidia > Bacteroidales > Porphyromonadaceae > Porphyromonas > Porphyromonas sp. C0041D3. Next base: position 46,860 of record NZ_JBWPWJ010000001.1, on the reverse strand, counting down.
GACTTGAGAGACAACCCCGGCGGTATCCTCGAGTCGGCCCTGAGGATGATCAATGAGATGCTCCCCAAGGATAAGCCGGTGATATACATCGAGGGCGCTCACTATCCAAGAGAGCAATACCTCAGCAGTGGGGGTGGCAGTCTGATTGACTTCCCCCTGTATATCTTGATCAATGAGTCCTCCGCTTCAGCAGCCGAGATCGTCAGCGGAGCAATGCAGGACAACGACGCGGCGATCGTCATCGGACGGCGCTCCTTCGGTAAGGGACTGGTGCAGAAAGTCTTTGAGTACCCAGACGGCTCCTCAGTTCACCTCACTATCGCCCGCTACTACACGCCCTCAGGTCGCTGCATCCAGAGGGAGTACCACACAGGCGACAGCGGTGAGTACTTTAGCGACTGGGCAAAGCGATTTAGCAGCGGTGAGCTCTACAGCTCCGACTCGATCCCGACGGACTCCTCCAAGGTCTATAAGACCGGGCACGGACGACTCGTCTACGGTGGTGGCGGCATTATCCCGGACATCTTTGTCCCTCAGGATAGCTCCAAGCTTACAGGCTACACAATGGACGTCCTGCGTAGGGGGATCCCGCAGAAGTACGCCTTCCTCTACGCTGATAGCCACAGGGCTTACCTGACAAGTATGGGGGACGAACTGCAGTGCTATGACTTTCTGAGACTACAGGGACTGCCGTGGATGATGGGCAACTATGCTGCCCGCGAGTATAATATCCCGCTGCGGGGTTACCTCCTCTCTCACGATGAGGAGTACCTCAGTGACCTGATGGCTCAGTCTGTCATTATGTATATCTATGGGGACGATGCGATGGCTAGGGTGGCTGCGCAGAGTGATCCGATGATCAGTCGCGCGGTGGACCTCTTCAGCCGGCAGATCTACTCACCGTTGAGACTTTCATCGGAGAGGTAATCATGGACTTTCTTTCTCCCAAATTATGACACCAATATTTAGCTCTCCGGTCACCAAAAAAGAGATTAGGGCCCTTGTCCGGGACCACTTCAGGGTGCTCTCTTCTGAGGAGCGTGACGAGCGGTCGGCAAGAGCTTGCCGCTCCCTCTACGAGAAATTCTTGAGGGGGCGTCAGGGGCAGAGTGTGGGGCTCTTTATGAGTATGAAAAATGAGGTGCAGACGGCTGCCCTCATTAGCATTCTCCGTGAGGAGGACTCACGTCGCCTACTTGTCCCGAGATGCGATGATGGTGAGACCATTCGCTTTTATCCCATGGGTGACATCTCCGGCTACGAGCTCTCCGGCTATGGGATCCCTGAGCCGACCTGCCCGATAGAGGACGAGGAGGTACCTGAGTTACTCGTCGTCCCCGGCGTGGCATTCGGTCGCCAAGACGGGAGTAGAGTGGGGCATGGCGTAGGGTACTACGACCGTTACCTCGCGAAGCACGCCTCGGAGCTGAGGCTTGTCGTCGGACTGGGTCTCGAGTTTCAGATCTTTGACACAGTGCCTACGGACCCTCACGACTATCCCCTGCAGGGGCTCGCTTGGGAGGATGATACAGCGCTCTGCGGACCATCCCGGTAAAGCCCCCTGACAAGGCAACCTGCACAAGCACTCGGACTAATACTGGTATAAGATTTCACTAATATCGATATTAGAAAACTCTAATATCGGTATTAGAATTATCCCTTGGCTGACGAGGTAAATGGGACAGGATCGTCCGTCGTCGGATAGCCCTTGAGACGGGTGTATTTTTCTTCCCTGATCCGCATTATTTCGCTATCTTTGTATAGTAACAAAGAAGAGAATTATCAATCCATGAATACCGAAATAGAGACACCTAAGCCACAGGTGTATGACGCGTCCGACATCCAAGTACTTGAGGGACTGGAGGCGGTCCGTAAGCGGCCGGCTATGTACATCGGAGACGTCAGCTCGAGAGGGTTGCACCACTTGGTCAACGAGGTGGTCGACAACTCTATCGATGAGGCAATGGCCGGGTATTGCGATAGGATCGAGGTGGATATCAATGAGGACAACTCGATCACAGTCCGCGATAACGGGCGAGGCATTCCGGTCGATATGCATCCCAAGCTTCATAAGCCTGCCGTCGAGGTAGTGCTTACTGTGTTGCATGCCGGTGGTAAGTTCAATAAAGACTCCTACAAGGTCTCCGGAGGACTCCATGGTGTGGGTGTCTCCTGTGTAAATGCCCTCTCCAATAAACTTCGTGTGGAGGTCTATCGCGATGGTAAGATCTATGCTCAGGACTATGAGAAGGGCAAGCCTGTGAGCCAGCTGGAGGTGATCGGTACGAGTGATCACACCGGTACGGTAGTCAGCTTTCTCCCCGATGACACCATTTTTACTACCACCCAATACCAGTTCTCAGTCCTGGAGGAGCGTATGAGAGAGCTCGCTTTCCTCAATGGAGGGCTTGAGATCCAGCTGACCGACTACAGAGATAGGGACGAGGATGGTAACCCTAGGCGTGAGTCATTCCACTCGGCTCATGGTCTGGTCGACTTCGTGAGGTATCTGGATGCCAATAAGGAGCCGCTCATCAGCGATGTCATAGATATCGATACCGTGCGTGATGATGTCCCGGTGGAGGTGGCGATGACGTACAATACGGACTTCAACGAGAATATCTTTACCTACGTCAATAATATCCATACCGGAGAGGGTGGTACTCACCTGACCGGCTTCCGTCGCGCGCTGACACGTACTCTGAAGAAGTATGCCGATGACTCCGGCATCCTCGAGAAGGAGAAGGTCGAGATCACCGGTGATGACTTCCGTGAGGGACTTACGGCCGTGATCTCTATCAAGGTGGCTGAGCCGCAGTTTGAGGGTCAGACGAAGACGAAGCTCGGCAATTCTGAGATCACCGGCATCGTCGACTCTGCCGTCAGCGATGCACTGACGGAGTACCTCGAGGAGCATCCCAAGGAGGCTCGTGCCATCGTCGATAAGGTAGTCCTGGCGGCTAAGGCACGTACTGCAGCCAAGAGAGCGCGAGAGATGGTTCAGCGCAAGGGACCGATGTTCTCCGGTGGTCTACCCGGCAAGCTGGCAGACTGCCGCAGTCGAGACCCTGAGGAGTGTGAGCTATTCTTAGTCGAGGGAGACTCGGCAGGTGGTACTGCCAAGCTGGGCCGAGACTCCAAGTATCAGGCTATCCTGCCTCTAAGAGGAAAGATCCTGAATGTGGAGAAGGCGATGCCCCACAGAGTATTTGAGAATAAGGAGATCCAGTCGATGTACACCGCCCTCGGTGTCTCCGTCGGTACAGAGGATGATCCCAAGGCGCTTAATTACTCCAAGCTGAGATACCACAAGGTGATCATCATGACCGATGCCGATGTGGATGGTGCGCATATCGCCACCCTGCTGCTCACCTTCTTCTTCCGCCATATGCGTGCCCTTGTGGAGGAGGGATACATCTATATTGCCAATCCGCCACTCTATCAGTGCCGGACCAAGAGTGGGGACAAGATCGACTACTGCTTTAATGATGAAGACAGGGCGGACTTTATCGCCCAGTATGGCGCCGGTGACGAGTCTAAGATCATCACCCAGCGCTACAAGGGTCTTGGAGAGATGGACGCCAGTCAGCTCTGGGAAACGACAATGGATCCTCAGGGACGCTATCTCAAGCAGGTCACTCTGGAGAATGCCGTGGAGGCTGATCGAGTCTTCTCGATGCTGATGGGTGAGGATGTGGAGCCTCGTAGAGACTTCATCAAGGAGAATGCCACCTTTGCCACTGTAGATGCATAGTATGTACGTCCGTCTGCAGGAGGAGGATTATTAGATTTTAAGCGAGTGCGGCTGACAGGTTTGTTGGTCGCACTCGTCATTAATGGAGATTTACTTTCTAAAGAAATAGATTATTATGAGACACTTGACAGAGGAGGAGATCAGGCTTTTGGAGGATAATAGGCGGTGTCAGGCAGATGACTGGAGCCACATCGAGGTGAGTGATACCTTTGCCCCCTCACAGCTGACCGAGGTGACGTTTGTGGGTCACTGTACCCTCGGAGACCTATCCGGCACCCACATAGATAGGTATGGGATCATGCGGAGTAATGGTATCTGTCACGCTCTCCTGAAGGACACAACCATAGGGGATGGAGCGTATATTGCCAATGTCCGCGACTGCATATCGGACTACGATATAGGAGCTGACGTCACGGTAAGTAATGTCAATGCCATCTATATGTCCGGCTCGTCGACCTTTGGCAATGGCGTTTCTGTGCCGGTACTCAATGAGACCGGTGGCATAGAGGTGCCTCTCTCGCGCAAGTTGACCGCTCAGATTGCCTACCTGCTGGTGACTACCCCTGACTCGGATCCCGTCCATAAGGAGCTGATACGGCTGATTAGCGAGGACGTGGAGGAGTGTCGCTCGGAGCGAGGGACGATAGGAGACAACGTGAGGATCGTCAATACTGGTACCATCATCGATGGGTACATAGGCGATGGGAGCATCATCGATGGTGCATCAATCCTCAGCGACTTCTCCCTCTGCAGTCGCCCCGGATACCCGGCTGTGGTCGGTAATGGAGTGATCGGTAAGCACTTCATCGCGGCTGCCGGTGCTTCGATGGTGGATAATTGTACGCTACATATGGTCTTTGTCGGTCAGTCTGCCAAGGTGGGAAATCTTTTCTCTGCCAATGAGTCTCTGATATTCAGTAATTGTACCTTAGAGAATGGGGAGGCGGCTGCCATTGTCGCAGGTCCCTTCACGGTATCTATGCATAAGAGCTCCTTACTGATCGCAGGCCTTTTCTCCTTCCTGAATGCGGGCTCGGGATCCAACCAGAGTAATCACCTCTACAAGACTGGTCCCATCCATCATGGTGTCGTGGAGCGGGGAAGTAAGACCTCAAGTGACTCGTATATCCTTTGGCCCTCAAGGATCGGTCCATTCAGCTTGATTATGGGCCGGCATACGGACCATGTGGATACCTCCGCCTTCCCCTTCAGCTACGTGATCGAGAATCACAATGAGACTTATCTCGTGCCCGGTCGAGCACTACTGACTATTGGGACGATGCGTGATGCCAAGAAATGGCCCTCTCGTGATCACCGACCGGGAGACTGTAAGCTCGATTGCGTTAATTATAACCTGCTCAGTCCCTACACGGTGGGAAAAATGGAGCAAGGATATCGCAAGCTGCAGGAGCTGCTTGACTTTGTCGGGCAGCACGATGAGACCTACATTTATCACAATCTCCACCTTAAGTCCTCATCCCTGCACCATGGGCTTAGGATCTATAGGCTGGGTATCGACAAGTTTATCGGCAACTCCCTCATCACTCGTATCCGGGACAAGGTGGAGAGCCAAGAGATTGCCACTATTGAGGATCTCCAGAGACTGCTCCGACCGGATCACGATGAGGGAGTAGGTCTCTGGACGGACCTGTGTGGTATGATTGCTCCCGAGCGTGGGGTGAGACGACTCACTGATGGCTTGAGGGAGACTGCGTACGCGACGCTCGATGACTTCAGCAGCCAGGTCCGATCACTGCATGAGAGGTATTACGAGCTGGAGTGGGACTGGAGCTACGACCTGATCTGCCGGTGGTACGGGCTTGATAAGTCCGAGTCTCTGACGGCAGAGGTGGTCCATGAGATACTGGATCGGTGGATCGATGCGGTGCTGACGATAGATCGCAGTCTCATCCAGGATGCTGCCAAGGAGCATGCGATCGATCGGAGAATATCTTCCTCAGCTACTACCCAGCTGGACGCAGCGGATGAGCTGGAGCAGGATGTGTATGTCCAGTGTGTCCGGGAGCATATGGAGCGGAAGCAGAGTCTATATGACTCGGTCGTGAAGCAGCTGCAGCTTTAGTCTTTAGTCGGGCTGAGAGGCTTCGTCTTCATCATTACCGACAGATCGCGAGTCGGCACCCCACATCAGCTTCTTACGAAGGTTTTCAAAGTATTGATAACCGCTGGTATGGAGTACCTTGACCACGCGATCCGACTTCCGGACGGTCACCCGACAATTGTCCAGAAAATCCTTTCCTCTCCCGTCCAGAGCGATAGCAAATGTCCCTGATCGGCTGCTGATCGTGAAGTCGATCGTCATGCTATCAGGTATTAGGATGGGTCTCATCGTGAGAGAGTGGGGGGCTATCGGGACGATGAGGAGTGAGGTGCAATTGGGGTGAACCAGTGGTCCGCCTACACTCAGCGCGTAGGCGGAGGAGCCTGTGGGCGTTGAGACAAGCACCCCATCCGCTTGGTAGTCGACCATCCATTGTCCACAGACCTTGGTGGTGACTCTGATCATACTCAGTATGTCTCGCCTGATGACGGAGACCTCGTTGAGCGCAATCCCTTTATGGAGGATCTTCCCATCCGGACCGGTGACGACTGCCTCCAGCGTGGCTCGCTCGTCCACCTGAGCACGCCCAGATCGTATCTCCTCCCAGTAGGAGGAGAGGACATCGGGCTGCATACTGGATAGAAATCCCAGATGTCCGGAGTTAAGACCGATGATCCCGGCTTCCGTGCCAGCGACCAATTTTGCACCCCGCAGGAATGTGCCGTCCCCTCCGATGCAGACCATTAGGTCTGTGTCGATAGTCCCGCTGAGGGGGTAGGTCTTCACGCCCAATGGAGCTATTTCGTGCTGGATCAGGTAGCTAAAAAAACGACTATCGATGGTTACCTCATCGGTACTGTCGACAGTCAGCAGGTCCAGGATCCCTCGCAGGGTATCGAGTGAAGCGGTCTGATGGGTCGAGCCTATGATGTGTATCCTCATATATTTATGCTAAAGGTCATTGGAAATCCCCGTGGACAAATATAGCAAAAGGGGCGGGATCGGAATGCTCCGATCCCGCCCCTTAGGCGATATAGGGTACTCAGGCCTTACTTGTGCTCCAGAAGGATGGTCTTTGTCGGACGATCGCAGACGGAGCTCGGACCCCAGTACTGAATCGGTCCCGGATAGACGAAAGCAGTCTCCTTAGCCCACTCCTCGCGATGGCTCTTAAACTCTCTGAATGGAGCACCCTCCAGGTCAACAAGGGCCTTGCGGATCACCGGCTTGTCCTTTCCTCCGCGACGCTCGATATTGAACATCATCGTGATCGGTGTACCACCAGCAATCCACTGCGGAACCTCTCTCGTGAGATTTTGTACAGAGCTCATATACCCAGTCAGACCGGCCTCAATCAGCTTACTTGCTGTAAAGCCGAGAGTATAGCAGTAGTCGGCATCAAAATTGGATGGAGCAGCACATCTTCCCTCATAGCCGAGGAAGTGGTGCTGAGTCTTAAAGGATCCCTCGTACTTCCCCTCCTTCTTCCACTCTGCGAGTTTCTTCGCCACCATACCTGAGAGGAGCTTCTCCGTCTCGATGAGTGACACCTGTACGTTGCCGTGAGGGTCTCTCTCTCCTGCGATCTGATAGGCGACAGTGTCGGGGAGGGAGCGGAAGGCCTCTGCATTCTCTGCTGAGAGTCGTGAGGCTATAAACTCGAGTTGCTCCTCCTTCGGGGTGTGAGCAAAGTCATCTCCTACCTTGGCAAGCAGGTCATTCAGCTCGCTGATGAGATCTCGCATAGAGGGGATAAACTCGATCAGCCCCTCAGGGATCAAGGCTACGCCAAAGTTTTTGCCCTCAGCAGCACGCTTAGCCACTATTGATGCGATATACTCTACGATCTGACTTAGTGACTGCTTCTTCTCCTCTACCTCCTCCGAGATGAGACAGATATTAGGCTGCGTCTGTAGAGCGCACTCAAGGGCGATGTGAGAGGCTGAGCGTCCCATTACCTTGATGAAGTGCCAGTACTTGCGTGCAGAGTTGCAGTCGCGCTCGATGTTTCCGATGATCTCGGAGTAGACCTTTGTGGCTGTATCAAAGCCAAAGGAGGTCTCTATCTGCTCATTCTTGAGGTCCCCATCGATCGTCTTAGGACAGCCGATCACCTGTACACCGGCATCGATCGACTTGTAGTACTCGGCGAGTACACAGGCATTGGTATTGGAGTCATCACCACCGATGATCACGAGTGCAGAGATATGGAGCTCACGCAGGATCCGGAGTCCGCTGTCGAATTGATCCTTGGTCTCCAGCTTCGTGCGTCCGGAGCCGATCATATCAAAGCCTCCCGTATTGCGATACTCATCGATGATCTCCGCGGTGAGCTCGATATACTTGTGCTCGATCAGCCCGGAGGGTCCCATCAGGAATCCGTAGAGCTTGCTCTCGGGATTAAGCGCCTTAATACCATCAAAGATCCCCGCGATCACATTGTGTCCACCGGGGGCTTGACCACCGGACAAGAGGACACCTACATTGATCGGGTCGTGCTTGGCGTCGGCATCTTCCCCCTTCTCAAAGGTGATGCTCGGCATACCGTAGGTGTGGGGGAAGAGTTCCTTGACTCTCTCTTTGTCAGCTACCGACTCTGTGGCGTTGCCCTTGACGGCGTGTAGCTTCCCCTTCAACACGTCAGGCATCTTGGGCTGGTAGGACTTTCTCTCTCTCTGTAATTCGCTTACTCTCATAAGATGTGTATGAATGTGTGATGTTTATTCCTCTTTCTTACCCCTCTTGGACGGGTCGTTGTGACTGATGAAGTAGAGCATCAGACCGAAGTTGAGTGCCAGTATCAGGCACAGCAGTGCGAAGTAGGTCTTCATCCAGCCTGCTAAGAAAATCAGACAAACGATCGCGCCGATGATTGAGATGGCGGCTCCTGCTAATGCAACTGCTCTGAAGCCACGAAAAAACCTTGGTCCTGGAGGCATAGTAAATATGGATTAGTGTGATACTTCTTACCTATCAGTACAAAGGTACTCATTTTTCACTCCTTGGGAGTATCCTGGAGTGGCGCCTCTGGCCCGGCATCTGAGAGGAAAATGGACTCCGGGTAAGTCACCTCCTCTAAGAAGAGTCCCTCACTCGGCGCAGATGACCCGCAGAGGGATCTGTCACGTGCTGCTAAGAGATCTCCGAAGTCCGATGGATCCATCTTTCCACGCCCAACCTCAAATAGTGTCCCCACTATGCCGCGAACCATATTTCTCAGAAAGCGGTTGGCCGTGATGTGAAAGGTGTAGCAACACTCACCAAAAGAGGGGTCACGCTCCCACTTCGCCTCTGTGACGATACAGTTGTGCGTCCTGACCTGAGAGTGCTTCTTGGAGAAAGTCGTAAAGTCGTGCTCTCCGATGAGATAAGTGGCCGCTTGGTTCATAGCCTCAAAGTCCAGCGACTCGGGCACAAGGGTACAGTATTTCCGGGTAAAGGGTGAGGCTGTGGTCCTTACGTGGTATCCGTACCGGCGACTGATCGCATCAAATCGGGCATGGGCATCTGCGGTCACACGCCTGACCTCCAGTAAGGCAATGTCGGGGGGGAGGAAGCGTCGCAGACGATAGGTCATCTCCTCCATCTCTCTGCCCGACAGGTCGAGGTCCAGATGACAAACCATCCGGCTCGCGTGCACCCCAGTGTCGGTCCTCCCCGCCCCCGTGATGGATATGGGGTGGCGAAGCATCGTGCTGAGCCTCTGCTCCAGCTCCCCCTGCACGGTGCGTCCCTCGGGCTGTGATTGCCAGCCGAGGAAATCGGTGCCGTCGTATGCTATGTAGAGGAAGTATCTCATACCCTTCTTCTTTTGCTCGGAAAAAAGTCCCACAGAGATCCGTCAAGAGGAGCACTGTGGGACTTGCTTTTAGATAGTCAGCCCATCCTTGATAAGGGTAGGGGGCAACGTAAAGGGGGCTTACTTCTTGTCAGTATCCTCCTTCTCTGCGGTGCTCTTAGAGGGGTCGTACTGATCGTTGAGATACTTGACCACCTCCTCAGTGATGTCGTACATAGGTACCGAGTAGATGATCGAGCCACCTTGGTTGGTGAGGATCATCTGATAGTGCCCGTGGAGCTCATTGTAGGTGCGTATCTGAGACCAGATGGTGTCGGAGAGCGACTTCATCGTCTTCGCCTGCTCCTCCATCAGTTCACCTGAGAGCTTCTGCTGGAGCTGCTGGAAGTCCTGCTGCTTCTTTGCAAGTCTCTGATACTCTCGCTCGGCACGCTCTTGGCTGAAGAAGGCGTTGTTATTCATCTTGTACTGAAAGTCCTGCATCTCCTTCTCGAGCTGACGACCCTGAGCGTTGAGGTTTGCCTGCTTGGTCTCAGCGGATGCCATAAGCTTGTCATTGACGTCCTTGGCATAGTTGTACTGGGTCATCAGGCTGTCAATGGTGACGTAAGCTATCGGCATGACGACGGTAGAGTCGCCGGTAGGCATAGGTGCCATCTTGGGAGTTTTGGGCTTGTCTGCGAAGTGAAGCACAAAAAGTGCAACTACTGCTACCGCCAAGATGACGGTGATGATGGTATTTGTAGAGTTCTTCATTGATGAAATACTGGGAGCTGTTGGGCAGAGATGCCCGAGATAACTCCTTTGAGAATTATTGGTTTTGGAGAATGACTGTATGATAAGAGATGTAGGTGTGATCAATCAAAGTGGATGGAGGTCTTAGTCGTCCGGGAGCTCCTGACCCTCGCTGATGCGATCGTATAGGTTCCGATGCTTCATCTCAAGAGCGGTGATCTTATTGCCGCAGACGAGGCCCTTAGCACGAAGTGCAGGCTGATCCTCTATCTCGGTCTTAGGGAACTCTCCACCTTTCACGAAAAACACCCGCACCCCCAAGAGTAGCACGGCTATTCCTACGAGGGCAAGTGTAAGTATGAGAGTTGTCGTCATGACTTGGTAGTCGTTTCCTTAGGTGATCAAATACGCTGGCAAATATACCTTTTTTATTGCTTTCAAGGGTCTCGATTTCCTTTGGATCCGGGAAGAGGCGTCATCTTTAGGTAGTTATAACATTTTATGGTCCGGTCGGTCGAGGCTTGTACAGGCTGGGTCGGCACTTTCCTCAGGTCGGTGAGAGGTGGTGAGGACGAAAAGGTGCTTGCTAATCCAAATTTTTATCTTACCTTTGCAGTGCAAAAACGAGGAGTACACCTCTCGTATAGCACAAATGGCGCGGTAGCTCAGTGGTAGAGCAATGGACTGAAAATCCATGTGTCCTTGGTTCAATTCCAAGTCGCGCCACTCCCTCCCCCGAAGCCCCTTGGATGTTGACTTAGGTCTCATTCGAGGGGCTTCACTTTCTGGGCTGGCTAGGCTTCCTTTTTTTTGTACCTTTCCACCATGATTGAGTACATCTACGGAAAACTTTTCTCCAAGAATCCGGCATCTGTTGTCGTGGAGGCAGGTGGCATAGGGTACCTGCTCAATATCACCCTCAATACCTACAACGCTCTGGACCGTATTGGGGCTGGAGAGGTTCGGCTCTTTGTCCATGAGGTCATCCGTGAGGATGCGTTCGAGCTCTATGGCTTTCTTGACCAGAGTGAGAGACAGATCTTTCGTCTCCTGATCGGGGTTTCCGGCATAGGACCTGCCACAGGGCGACTTATCCTCAGCACTTTTACCCCTAAGGAGCTGGTCTCTATTATCGCGGCCGGAGACGACAGGTCCCTGCAGGGGGTCAAGGGGATTGGGGCCAAGACTGCTAAGCGGGCGATACTTGATCTTAAGGACAAGGTGGTCGCTGAGATGGCTGACTTCATCGATGCGAAGGATCTTACGCGGGATGACAAGGCGGTACCACTGGCGAGGAGGGAGCTCTACGAGGAGGCGGAGCAGGCTTTTGTCACGCTGGGATACACCAAGGCTATGGCTCATAAGGTGATCGCCATGCTTGTCAAGGAGGATCCTGATATGAGCGTCAATGACATCATCCGTCGAGGTCTGCAGATGCTCTAATCATCCTATCGACTTCCGATGAAGGGCTGCCTGAACCTCATGCTCTGCGTGGCCGGACTGCTGCTCTCGGCATCAGCACTCGCACAGCAGCTACCGAGCGATAGCGTGAGAAACGCCCCTCCCCGGCTCAGAGTTGTGACGAATGGCTCGATCACCCTCTCGGCCGGCAGGTCAACGATATGGGAGGATAATCCTCTCCTGCCTCAGAGCTATCGCAAGAGGACAATGCCGATACTGGAGCAGCAGAGCAATCTGCACGCCAATGTGAGGTATGGTGACCGCCTGTGGCTCGACCTTGACTACAATACCGATAGGAGTCTCAGCTCATCCAAGAATAGACTGCGCCTCGGGTATAAGGGAGGGAAGTACGAGATGCTTCAGTCCCTCCAAGCGGGCAACATTTCTTATCGAAGCCACAACCCACTCATCTCCACCCCGTCCAACCTCTTCGGCGTCTCGGGTGACCTCTGGGCGGGGCCTCTGCAGCTACGCTTCCTCACCTCGATACAGAGGGATAATGTCAGGCGGATGACCATCAGACGGGGTAAGCAGGTGTACCCCTTTGAGCTGAAAAGCTCCGACTATGAGGTCAATAAGCATTTCTTCCTGTCGGAGTTTTTTGCAAAGAAATACGATAAGGCGCTGCGGGAGTTGCCGTTGGTGGAGAGCGACATCAAGATCTTGCGCGTCTCCGTCTGGATCGAGTCAGCCGGCACTACGGATAATGGTGGCAGAGCACACAGAGTGGCTGCTTATCGGTCTCTGAGTATGGAGAAGGAGACCCCACCGGAGGGTCAGGGCCAGGGAGAGGTGTCCGAGATTCCCTATGCCGTGCGACTGGATGAGGAGAGCTACGAGGTCAATCCGATCCTCGGCTTCATCTCGCTCAGGTTTCCCCTCTCGGACAGCAAGCGGCTCGCTGTCTCCTACGAGTACCAGTATCAGGGGAAGAGGATCCGTGTCGGCTCCTTCGATGCAGATAGTTCGGGTACGATCACCGCAGCACTTCTGGCAGATCGGGACAAGTCCCCCTCATCCGACCTTTGGGTGCTGATGATGAAGAATGGCTACTCCATCGGAGCAACCGGTCGACTCGATGGTGCTGAGGACTTAGACGTGAAGCTGAGCTACTTGGAGCCCAGCACCGGTGTGGCTACAGAGATGACACCATCCGGAGAGACTTGGATGAAGTGGATGGGCTTGGATGTGCGGGACAGTAGGGGCATAGGTGGGGTGAGTGATGGGAGTCTGGACTACACTCCGGGCGTGACGGTGAGCGAGGAGATGGGCACACTTTTCATCCCGAGGAGAGAGCCGTTTCGATCCCTCCCCGATGGGTATGAGCCCTATGAGGATCTATATACTGAGAGCCCGACGAGGGCCAAGGAGCGTCAGGATCTGGATCGATTTAGGATCACAGGATCGGTCTCGGCGAGGTCGCAAGAGACGGTCAAGATCGGTCACCGCATCCCGAGGGGAAGTATTACTGCGACGCAGGGCGGACGAGCGCTGATTGAGGGGGCGGACTTTACAGTCGACTACGACCAGGGCGAGTTGAGAGTCCTAAGCACCTCAGACGAGCCGATAGAGATCACCATCCCTCAGGAGTCGCAGACAGAGGTCAAGCGGAAGTCCCTCTTCGGACTTGAGGCTGAGCTTGCACTTGCTTACCGCCTGACCCTCGGAGCCAGCCTATATGGTTACGTGGAGGATAGCGGGGGAGAAAAGATGCGGATCGGTCAGGAAGACTTGCGAAATACGATCCTGGGTACCCACCTCACGTACGACTTCTCCTCTCGAAAGCTGTCCCGATGGCTCTCCCGCTTTGCAACCGTCTCGGAGGAGATCCCCGTTTCGCTCAGAGCAAAGATGGCTTACACCCACTTGATCTCGGACTACAACACCTCCGGTGGCAGAGAGGCAATTGTCGTGGACGACTTTGAGGACGGTGGCACGGCTGTCGACCTGACTTCCTCTCTGCGGTGGCAACTGTCGACACTGAGAGAGAGCAGTCCCGATTACAGAGCCCACTTGGCGTGGTTCAATGTCGACCCTCTCTTGGTCCGAGAGGGGGCACCCGGTCAGCCGACCGGGCTCAGCAGACGCCCTGACCTGAGACAAAGTCCCCTCGTGCGCGAGTATCGAGTCGAGGAGCTCTTCCCCGGCAGAGACCTCGATCAGCTGACCACTCAGATTATCGAGATGCTAAACCTCTCGTACTATCCGGATGAGCGGGGCCCCTACAACTACCGCACAGATGGCTGGACGTCGGATGGCAAGCTTGCTCGACCTCACGACAACTGGGCTTCCATCGTATCCACTCTGGAGATAAGGGACTTGGAGAAGGAGCGTATCACCTCCATTGAGCTCTGGGTTTTGGATCCTTTCTCCATTCGTCCTGATGCCCCGGAGGGGGATTTGATGGTCGATCTTGGTAGATTTTCTGAGGAGATCATCCCGGATGGCGCTCTCGACTTTGAGAGTGACCTCCCCAAGGTGACTACCCCCCATGGTCGGCGCTCGGAGACGCTCCCTTCGTCTCGCTCTTTCTCCTCTCAGGGCATCGAGGAGCAGGATGTCGGCTTGGACGGTATTTCCTCGTCGGATGAGCAGGTCCTCTTTGCCTCGTATCTCAAGTCTGTCACTACCCACATTGATCCGCAGGCTTGGAGTGTGGAAGGAGTACAGCTTCCCGGTTCGCCACTTGGGGACCCCTCCGGTGATGACTACCACTTCTACCTCGGGGACCACTGGGACAGGGTGGAGGCGGACATTCCGAGCAGGTATAAGTATATCAATGGTACGGAGGGAAATTCGTTGCCTCGGCTCATCCAAGGGCACCAGTCGGCACGCACCGATCTACCGGATAGCGAGGACCTCAATGGAGATGGCGTACTATCCACTACTGATGGCTACTTTCGCTATCATCTGTCGGTGACTAAGGAGGCGCTCCGTCCCGGAGGGAAGTGGTACTCCGGTGAGGTGGAGATCCGGGAGGAGGATGGGCGCTCCTCGAGGTGGGTCAAGCTTACCATCCCGCTCTCCAAGTACGATGCTACCTCCGGTGCTCACCCCACGATGCAGGATATCGAGGCGATTCGGCTCACTCTACAGCACTTCGATAAGCCGATACACCTCAGGTGCGCCTCCCTCCGGCTCATCTCCTCACCCTGGCAACGCTACACCTCGGTCATCGATCCCGACCGGTCCAATGCTGAGCTGACCCTGCAGACCCACAGCCTCGAGGAGGACTCGGGCAGATCACCCATTCCCTACGTCTCCCCTAAGGGGGTAGTCCGTGGCCAAAGGCGTGGCACCCTTTCCTTAGCTCGCTATGATGAGAAGGCGCTTGCCCTCTCGATCCCCACTATGGAGAAGGACGAGGTGGCAGCGGTCTATCGGTCTACCGATCTTGACCTGCGCCACTACCGGTATCTCACCCTCCATACCCATGCCGAGGGAGAAGTGAGGGATCGGGATCTCGAGCTCTTTATCCGGCTGGGATCGGACTACTCTGCCAATTACTACGAGTATCGTCTCCCCCTGATGGTGACCCCAAGGAGAGACTACAGTGGGATGAGCACCTCGGAGAAGCAGGACTTAATCTGGCCCCTCTCCAATGTCCTACAGATCGATCTTAGCGAATTGACCGGACTGAAGCAGGAGCGTGCCTCTCAGGGGGCTCTTGATAAGAAGGAGCTCTACACAAGAGGCAGAGTCTCGATCAAGGGCTATCCCTCCCTCGGCAACCTCTCAGCTATCTTGATCGGCGTTCGAAACCGGAGCAGTGGGCGCATCAGTGCAGAGGTGTGGATCAATGATCTCACCGTCTCAGGAGCTGGCCAAATGGGTGGCAGCGCTTGGCTCGCTGATGTACAGGCGACACTCTCCGATCTAGGTTCAGCTAGTATTAAGGTCGGTGGTCAGTCCGGTGGCTATGGCGACATACGCAATGATGCCCGCCTCCGGCAGCAACTCACACAAACCTATATTGACCTGGAGACTATGCTGGAGCTGGGCAAGCTCCTACCCCGGGAGTGGGGCGTCCAAGCGCCTGTCCGTTACACGTTGCTTGAGAATAAAAAGACACCGCACTATGACCCCTACGACACCGATCTGCCCTATCGGGGGAGGGAGCCCATTTACCTCGAGCGAGCGGATCATCTCAGCCTCACCAATTGGAGAGTCAGTCCCGATGGAGAACCACTCACCTCGGGCGGGAAGTCAAGGTCCGATCTCACTTTCTCCTACGACCTCACCCATCATCAGCGTAAGGATCCCCAGGTGATAGAGGAGAAGAATAGACGGATGCACACCACCATAGACTACCGCGCGGAGGGGGGGGATGGGGATTACCTCAGGCTCCATAGTGGCTGGAGTCGGGTGGATAATACGTCCCTTATGCCCACACCCGGTGAGGAGAAGGAGCAGTCTGCTCAGGTCTATCGGAATTGGCTCTGGGACCGATCTCTGGCCATCAAGTGGTCGCCTGTCGACTTTGGCTCACTCACCATCCAAAGCAATACTTTCGCCCTCATCGACAATATCCCTCCTGAGGTGGTCGCCCGAGGGGAGAGTGACCTCTCTTTTCGGCTATTCACGGACCGGATCCTCCGCTCCATTGCCTCACTCGGCACCACTGATAGGTATCAGGGGCGCTATAGCATCACTCTCCATACCCCGAGTATGCGACACTCCCTTCTGACCCCGCTGTACGCCAGTCTATCCTATAGCGGAGACTACAGCTGGAGACGGGGTGTGGTAGTGGGCAACAGGTCGAGTGGGCACACCATCAAGAATAATGGACGTCTTGATCTCCAAGCCCGGTACGACCTTAGTAAGGTATCCAAGCGGGTGGGGGAGCTGCGGCTGAGATACAGTCATGATGCCGGGAGTATGATCCCCGGCTTCCTGCCAGAGGTAGGCAAGATCTTTGGCTTTGGTCATCAGGGAGAAGTCCTGTCTCCCACGATCGGCTACATGCTTAGCATCAGCGACTACGCAGGTGAGATAGGTCATGCGGTAAGGTCTCGCTGGATAATGGACGATAGCTCTCTCAGTCGCCTTCCTTCCTACTTTGTCAAGGACGATCTCTCCTGCGCTCTGAGCCTGCAACCGGTCCGAGGACTTTCTGTAGAGCTCTTCCTCACTCAGACGAAGAGCAACTCCTATATATGTAGCAGCATCACCGGTGATGTAGTCGATATGAGCGGACGGCTCACGATGTCCACCATTGGGCTTCGAGGTGATCGGACAGAGCGACTGTTAAGAGAGTTGGCGGAAAACCCAACCACCGAGCAGGCCATTGACCGCTTCGCATCCGGATATCTCGTCAGTCCCAAAATGCAGCGGGGCTTACCCTCATCGATCAATCTTCTCCCCAATTGGCTCCTTACGATCGACCTCGCTTCGCTCTCTGACGCCGTGCGATCGCTTACACCCCGACTCCTGATCAAGCATCAGTACAGAGGGCTCCTCGAGCTGCCCGATTACCGCCTGAGGAGCGACACCTGGAGCAGCACACCATACGATCTTCAGACGATCACCACCACCGATCTCTTCAGCCCTCTGCTGGGGCTTGACACCTCCGTCGGCAAGAGCCTCACGCTCTCAGCAGCGTATGTCCTCAGTAAGTCGCACTCCATCCTCACGGAGAGTCTCAGACTCCTCTCCCAAACCGATCGGAGGTGTGACGTCTCACTCCGATATCAGCTCAAGCTTCCTCCCCTCATTCGGTCGAGCCTCCCCTTGCTGTCCTCCACCTCTACCAGCCTCGAGAGTAGCCTTGGGTACTCCTTTACGCACACATCGCTGGAGGAGGCAGACCTCAGACGCTCCACTCAAAACAGGCTGCGGGGACTTGACACCCACAGCCTAAGACTGACGCTGGACTATCACTGCTCTCGGAACCTCTCCATCAGAGGGTTTTGGAGAGAGGATATACGTATCCCCCTCGTCACGGGTAGGCAGTACCCCTACCGCAAGTCTTCCTACGGTGCTATGCTACTGCTGACCCTCCACCCCTGAGTCGGGGACTCTCACTCATCAATATTCTTCAGCGGGAGAGCCGGTGTCTGCTTGACTACTCCCAGCACGAAGACACTGTCGAGACTGCCGATGCTGTCGATTGTGCCGAGCTTGTTGAGTACAAAATTTTGGTACTCTGACATATCGTGTACAAGGATCTTCACCATAAAGTCGTAGTCCCCCGAAGTATTGTAGCACTCAACCACCTCGTCGAAGTCGACGATCTTGCTCATGAAGTCCTGTCCCATCTCCTGTGCGTGCTTCTTAAGCTTGATGTTGCACCACACCTGGATGTTATTTCCCGTCTTCTGAGGGCTCAAGATGGCAGCGTACCTCACGATGTATCCCTCCTGCTCCAGCTTGCGCTGTCGCTCAAAGACCGGTGACTGAGATAGCCCGACGCGGTTGGCAAGCTCCTTAGTGGTCATCTTCCCATTTTGCTGAAGCTCCTTAAGGATCTTGATGTCGATATTATCTAATGTGTGACTCATAAAAAGATGGTTGATTTAGATGATGGCAAAGGGTAATTGTTCTTTACTGAGACAAAAATAAGCAATTCTTTCTCACTGACCGAATTCTTATACCTCTGCTGCAGAGGAGATGTCTATTAGCCCATCGAGAGTCTGTTGGCAGACGACGGAAAATCCCCCAACGTCAGGCTCAATTCTTTTACCGATATTAGAGATCACTAATATCGGTATTAGAGAAGACTAATATCGGTATTAGATTGATGGTGTCTTCTCCTGAAAAAAGCACACCGCTGATTGACTTTATATAGGTGTGTCCTGCAGGCTTTTTCAGCACGTGGGGTGACCTCTTATGGGGCGACCTCAATAAATTGGTACCTTTGAGTAATGAAGGAATGCTATCACAATATACCATCTCCATCGTATGTGATGGAGGAGACGCTCCTGAGGCGTAATCTGGAGCTGATACGTCGCGTGTCGGTCGAGGCGGACGTGGAGATCATACTTGCCTTTAAGGCTTTTGCCCTCTGGAAGACCTTCCCGATATTTAGGGAATACATCAGTGGCACTACTGCCAGCTCCCTCTCTGAGGCGAGACTGGGCTACGAGGAGATGGGCTCTCTGACCCATACCTATGCTCCGGTCTATCGACCGGATGAGATGGAGGAGATCCTGCGATGCAGCAGTCATATCACCTTCAATTCTCTCTCCCAATTTGACCGCTGGTATCCCACGGTCCGTGACTATGTTGGGCATCCGATCAGTTGTGGTCTTAGGCTCAATCCTGAGTACAGCGAGATCGAGACCGACCTCTACAATCCCGCCTCACCGGACTCGAGACTGGGCGTGCCGCTTGCTGACCTGCCTGACGAACTGCCGGCCGGGATCGAGGGGATCCACATCCACTCGCACTGCGAGGACGACTCGCACACCTTTGCGCGTTCGCTGAGCGTGATCGAGGAGAAGTTTGGTCGCTATCTTGAGCGAGCTAAGTGGGTCAATTTTGGGGGCGGTCACCTGATGACGCGGAAGGACTACGACGTGGAGCTGCTGATCAAGCTCCTCACG
Source organism: Porphyromonas sp. C0041D3 (assembly GCF_056590575.1). Classification (NCBI taxonomy): domain Bacteria; kingdom Pseudomonadati; phylum Bacteroidota; class Bacteroidia; order Bacteroidales; family Porphyromonadaceae; genus Porphyromonas; species Porphyromonas sp. C0041D3. The sequence continues at coordinate 27,505 of NZ_JBWPWJ010000001.1, read as the reverse complement.
GACTTCCACCGGTGCTATCCTCACCTGCAGGTGATCCTGGAGCCGGGGAGCGCCTTTGCTTGGCAGACCGGACCACTCATCACGACGATCCTCGACAGGGTGACCCATGGTGGAGTCACCACCCTGATGATTGATGCCTCCTTCTCCTGCCATATGCCCGACTGCCTCGAGATGCCATATCAACCTGTCATCCGGGGAGCCTCCATGGTGCAAGACGAGGAGTATGCCTATGGCCCTTACCGTGTGGGTGGCAACAGCTGCCTCAGCGGGGATGTGATGGGCGACTGGTACCTCGACCATGAGCCGATGGTGGGGGAGCGGCTGATATTCGAGGATATGATACACTACACGACGGTGAAGACGACTATGTTCAATGGCATCTCTCACCCCTCTATTTACCTACTCCACAGTGATGGTACGCCGGAGCTGCTGCGAGCTTATGGCTATGAGGATTACAAGACAAGAATGGATTAAAGATATTGAGCGATGGGATTTTTTGGATTATTCTCTAAGAAAAAGAAAGAGACACTGGACACCGGTCTGGAGAAGACGAAGCAGAGCTTCTTCGACAAGCTCTCCCACTCCGTAGCGGGGAAGTCCAAGGTGGATGACGAAGTACTTGACAAGCTCGAGGAGACACTCATCACCAGTGACGTGGGCGTGGAGACGACGCTGAAGATCATTGACCGGATCGAGAAGCGTGTCGCTCAGGATAAGTATGTGGGCACCGGGGAGCTCAATCGACTGCTTAAGGAGGAGATCGCAGCGCTCTTGGCTGAGAATGAGACGGAGGATGGCACCTCCTTTGACCTCTCCAAGCAGGTCAAGCCCTACGTGATCCTTGTCGTGGGGGTCAATGGCGTGGGTAAGACCACCACCGTCGGCAAGCTCGCCTATCAGTATAAGAGTGAAGGGCTTAATGTGGTGCTGGGGGCTGCAGACACCTTCCGCGCTGCGGCCATTGAGCAGCTGGAGATCTGGGGAGAGCGCGTCGGTGTCCCGGTCATCAAGCAGAAGATGGGCTCCGACCCGGCCTCCGTTGCCTACGATACCGTCGAGCACGGCAAGGCCAATGGTGCAGACGTGATCATCATCGACACCGCCGGGAGGCTTCACAATAGGGTGGGGTTGATGAATGAGCTCTCGAAGATCCGCAAAGTGGTGCAGAAGGTTCATCCGGAGGCACCGCAGGAGATCCTGCTGGTGCTGGACGGCTCCACCGGGCAGAATGCCTTTGAGCAGGCCAAGCAATTTACTGAGGCGACCGACGTCAATACCCTCGCCATCACCAAGCTGGATGGTACTGCCAAGGGTGGGGTGGTGATTGGTATTTCGGACCAATTCAAGATCCCGGTCAAGTATATCGGTCTCGGAGAGCAGATGACCGACCTGCAGCTCTTCAATAAGGAGGAGTTCGTGGACTCCCTCTTTGAGGGTTCGCTCTGACAGCTCGGCTTATGCGGAAGAATAGGGTAGACGTCATCACCATGGGCTGCTCCAAGAATCTGATTGACTCGGAGCGGCTTATGAGACAATTTGCGGAGAGTGGCTACACGGTCTGCCATAACCCCGAGAGGGTGGAGGGCGAGATCGTGGTGGTCAATACCTGCGGCTTCATTGAGAGTGCCAAGAAAGAGAGCATTGATATGATCCTTGAGGTGGTCTCGGGTAAGTCCTCGGGGCAGGTGGGGCAGGTCTATGTCATGGGCTGTCTCAGTGAGCGATACCGGGAGGAGCTGAGGGAGGCTATCCCGGAGCTGGATGGGATATATGGGAAATTTGACTGGAAGGATCTGATCAGTCACCTTGGGAAGGCATACCACACTATTGTCGCTGACTCCCGCCTGACGACCACGCCGGATCACTATGCTTTCCTGAAGATTGCGGAGGGCTGCAGTCGGCACTGCGCCTACTGTGCCATCCCGATCATTACCGGCAAGCACATTTCCCGACCGGAGGAGGAGATCCTCGAGGAGGTGAGAGGATTGGCTGCCTCGGGGGTGAAGGAGCTGCTCGTCATAGCACAGGATCTCACCTACTACGGGCGGGATCTCTATGGGGAGCCACGACTGCCAGGGTTGATCGAGAAGATCTGTCAAGTCGGTGGGATCGAGTGGGTGAGACTCCACTATGGCTATCCAGCACAATTCCCGATGGATCTCCTGAGGGTGATGCGCGAGCAACCCAAGGTCTGTAAGTATCTCGATATTGCCCTCCAGCACGCCTCTGACCATATGCTCAGAGTGATGCGACGGGGAGTGACCCGTCGGGAGACGGAGGAGCTCCTACGCCGTATGCGCGAGGAGGTCCCAGGCATAGCGATCCGGACCACCCTGATGGTAGGCCATCCGGAGGAGACGGACGCGGACTTTGAGGAGCTTATGGACTTTGTCAGAGAGCAGCGATTTGAGCGCATGGGTGCCTTTATGTACTCCCATGAGGAGGGGACCTACGACTACCTTCACTACAGCGACAATGTCCCGCAGGAGGTCAAGGAGGAGCGCTACGACCGCCTGATGACCCTGCAGCAGGAGATTGCCATAGAGACGGCGGAATCAATGGTGGGTAAGACGTTCAGGGTGCTGGTAGACCGAGCTGAGGAGGGACACTATGTCGGTCGGACGGAGTACGACTCGCCTGATGTGGATCCCGAGGTGATCCTTTCGGGAGAGACAAGAGTGGGGGAGTTTTGTCAGGTATGTATCACCGGCACCGCCGACTATGACCTTGTCGGTGAGGTGCTAAGCTTAGAGTCCAAATGATTAGACGCACGCTCTCTTTTGCATCCCTTTTCGTCCTCCTCTCTGTCGGTCTCTTTGCCCAAGAGCCGGTGGACTATGTCCAAGTGCTGATGGGTACCGACAGCAGTCATGATCTCTCCGCCGGTAATACCTACCCGGTGATTGCCCGACCATGGGGAATGAACGCTTGGACACCCCTCACGGGTAAGATGAGCGATGGGTGGCAATACACCTATGACGCGCAGAAGATCAGGGGCTTCAAGCAGACCCACCAGCCCAGTCCATGGATGAATGACTATGGTCAGCTGGTCCTGATGCCTACGACGGACAATCCCTCTCCTGATCAGGACGAGAGGGCATCGTGGTTCTCACACTTCTCTGAGGTGGCTACTCCCTACAGCTATCGTGTCTATCTGGCAGACTACGATACCCGGGTGACTATGGTGCCGACTGAGCGAGCGGTAAGGTTTCGGATCGACTACCCTGAGGGGCGGACGCCTTATCTTGTCCTCGATGCTCTCGATGGAGGGTCAGCGATCACTGTGGACGAAAGGGCGCAGACCATTACCGGGTACAGCAGCAAGAATAGTGGCGGGGTGGCGGACAACTTCAGGTGCCACTTTGTGGTGAAGACGGACCGCCCCTTCCGACTACACCATATATATAAGGAGGGTCAGGAGGTAGACTCTCCTCAGGCGGAGGGAGATCATACCTCAGCTGTGGTCGCTTTTGAGAAGGGTGCAACGGTCGAGCTGGTCGTCTCCTCCTCTTTTGTCAGCCCGATGCAGGCAGAGCTCAACCAGCGAGAGGCGGTGTCAAAGGGTATTGACGAACTGGAGCAGGAGGGGCGAGAGCTGTGGAATAGTCTCCTCGGGCGCATCCGAGTGGAGGGAAAGAGCGTCGACGATATGAGGACCTTCTACTCCACGCTCTACAGGTGTCTACTCTTCCCACGTCGCCTCTATGAGTACGATGAGTCCGGGACGAGAATCCACTACAGTCCTTACGATGGTCAGGTCCATGAGGGGTATCTCTATGGAGATACTGGATTTTGGGACACCTTCAGGGCACTATTCCCGCTCCTCAATCTGCTCTACCCTGAGGAGGCAGCTCATATGCAGGCGGGTCTCGTGAGTGCTTACCGCGAGAGCGGTTTCCTGCCGGAGTGGTCCAGCCCGGGACATCGAGACATCATGGTGGGAAATAACTCCGCCTCGGTCGTCGCTGATGGCTATCTCACCGGTCTGAGAGGCTACGACGTGGAGGCACTGTGGGATGCCGTCACCCATGGCGCTCACGCAGTCCACCCTAAGGTATCCGCGACCGGTCGCCTTGGGTGGGAGTGGTACGACCGTCTCGGCTATGTCCCCTCCGATGTGGGGATCAATGAGAGTGCTGCACGTACGCTCGAGTATGCCTACGATGACTGGTGCATCTGGAGACTCGGCAAGGCACTGGGGAAGAGTGAGAGGGAGCTCAGACCCTACGCAAGGGCTGCTACGAACTATCACCACCTCTATGACCCCACGCACAAGCTGATGCGTGGTCGTCTGAAGGATGGCACGCCCGCCCCTGACTTCAATCCGCTTAAGTGGGGAGGGGACTTTACCGAGGGTAACTCTTGGCACTACACTTGGTCTGTCTTTCACGATCCACAGGGGCTGATCGACCTGATGGGTGGCAGAGAACCATTCGTACAGATGCTTGACTCCGTCTTTTCTCTCCCCCCGATCTTTGACGAGAGCTACTATGGCTTTGTCATACACGAGATCCGCGAGATGCAGGTGATGGGGATGGGCAATTACGCCCACGGCAATCAGCCGATCCAGCATATGATCTATCTCTACAACTACGCCGGTAAGCCTTGGAAGACTCAGTATCTAGTTCGTGAGGTGATGGATCGCTTCTATGCAGCACGACCGGATGGCTACTGCGGGGATGAGGACAATGGGCAGACCTCTGCCTGGTATGTCTTCTCGGCACTCGGGTTTTACCCCGTCTGTCCCGGCTCGCTCCAGTATGTGATCGGCTCACCGCTTTTTGATAGGGTGACGATAAGTCTCCCTGAGGGAAAGGAACTCTCTATCGAGGCGATAGGTAATGGTCCCGGTTGCCGATACGTAGATGCCATGCAGCTCGGTGACAAGGTCTTGGATCGAAATTATCTGACGATGGATGAAATCCGAAGGGGTGGCGTGCTAAGGTTTCAGATGAGCAATCAGCCTAATATGAAGAGGGGAATTTCGCTTTCAGCGACCCCATACTCCTTTTCACGTGACTGCAGCGTTAAGTAAGATTATCAGTTGTTTCGGCAGGGGTTGGGGCGAAATCGGTATATTTGTGGCTGTTTGAGAGGGAGGCTTAGGTAGATAATATAGTAAGATTAGATATGGAACAACCAAGCGTAGATATCAGGGCACTGACGGAGATGATTGAGCGTGAGAGCGGTTTTCTCACCCTCATTGATGAGGGGATGAATCGTGTCATCGTTGGGCAAAAGCATCTTCGGGAATCGCTTCTCATAGGGTTACTTGCAGACGGGCACATCCTCCTGGAGGGTGTCCCCGGATTGGCGAAGACCCTTGCGATCAAGACTCTGGCGGAGCTTATTGACTCTGACTTTAGCCGGATCCAGTTCACTCCCGACCTTCTCCCGGCAGATGTCATCGGCACTCAGATCTATAGTCAGCGGTCTGAGACCTTCAGCGTGAAGAAGGGGCCGATATTTGCCAACTTTGTGCTCGCCGATGAGATCAATCGTGCTCCTGCCAAGGTGCAGAGTGCACTGCTTGAAGCGATGCAGGAGCGTCAGGTGACGATCGCTGTTCAGACCTTTGAGCTGCCACGCCCATTCCTCGTCATGGCCACTCAAAACCCGATCGACCAGGAGGGAACCTACTCCCTACCGGAGGCACAGAGTGACCGCTTTATGCTCAAGGTGCTGGTAGGCTATCCTACCAAGGAGGAGGAGAGCCGTATCGTGACGGAGCAGATCAAGGCTACGCCGGCCGAGGTACGTCCCGTGGTCTCCGGTGATCAGATCCTAAAGGCTCGGGAGATCGTGCATCAGGTCTACCTCGATGAGAAGATCAATAAATACATCATTGATATCGTCTTTGCTTCCCGCTTCCCGGGCGATGCCGGGCTGGATAGCCTTAGGGGGATGATAAGCTATGGCGCATCACCGCGTGCCTCGATCAACCTTGCCCTCGCTGCGAGAGCCTACGCCTTCATCAAGCATCGCGGCTTCGTCATCCCGGAGGACGTGCGTGCTGTCTGTCACGATGTGATGCGTCATCGTATCGGGCTTAGCTACGAGGCTGAGGCAGAAAATCTCAAGACAGATGAGGTGATCACAGAGATACTCAATAAGGTACAGGTGCCCTAAGCGGAGAGGTGATGGATACACAGGAGTTGCTAAAGAGACTCCGAAGGATCGAGATCAAGTCGAGTCGTCTGTCGGAGGATATCTTCTCCGGCGCATATCGCTCTGCCTTCAAGGGGCGAGGTATGTCCTTTAGTGAGGTGAGAGAGTACCAGCCCGGGGATGATGTGCGGGATATCGACTGGAATGTCACCGCTCGATATGCTCGCCCTTACGTCAAGGTCTACGAGGAGGAGCGCGAGCTGACCATGATCCTCCTCGTAGATATCTCAAGGAGTGAGCACTTCGGTACCGTGGGTATGACGAAGCGGCAAAGAGTGGCGGAGATCGCCGGCACGCTCGCCTTCAGTACCATTAAGAATAATGATAATGTCGGTGTGATCTTCTACTCCGATAGGGTGGAGAAGTATATCCCACCATCTAAGGGTCACAAGCACGTGCTGACAATCCTCTCCGAGATCCTCTCTATCGAACCTGAGGGGTCGGGGACTGATATATCCGTGGCTCTGCGCTTTGCACACAATGTACAGCGTAAGAGCTGCACCCTCTTTCTCCTCTCCGACTTTATTGACGGGAGTGACTATGCTAAGACTCTGGCAGTGGTGCGTAATAAGCATGACCTGCTCGCTATGCAGGTCTACGATCCCCACGAGGCAGAGTTGCCGATGGTCGGACTGCTCCGCGTCAAGGATGCTGAGACAGGTGAGGTGCGTATGATCGACAGCTCCTCTAAGTCCGTCCGGAAGCAGTATCGTGACTACTGGCAGGAGCTCTCCGTCAAGCTGAGGGAGACCTTCAGTAAGTACAATATCGGATATGCGAGCGTGTCGACGTCGGAGGACTATGTCCCGAGACTGCAGCGACTCTTTACTCACCCTCGGATCTGATGACAGATATAGATATGACCCATCGTCTCCGGCATTGTCGGCTGATTGCCCTCCTTCTGCTCGCGTCTGTGTGCGGAAGCGCTTTCGCACAGGACGAGGTGCGTGTGATCCCGAAATTAGAGCCGACGAAGATCTTAATCGGTGAGCAGACCACTCTCAGTGTGAGTGTCGTCGCCCCGGCGGATAGGGAGGTCCAGCTCGCTCTGCCTGCAGACACTTTGGTCTCAGGGGTGGAGATCTTGGGTGTTGCCACCGGCGATACAACGATGATCAGTGACCGACTGCGTCAGATCGTCTACGAGGTGACGCTCACCTCCTTTGACTCCGCCTCTTACACGCTTGAGCACATTGCAGCGATAGTTGCGGACAAGCCCGTGGAGGCACAGGATCAGCCGATCCTTATGGTCGGTACCGTACCTGTAGACCTTGAGCACCCGGATGAGATCAAGGACATAAAGCCCCAGTGGCTGGCGGACTTTGTCCTCTGGGACTATCTCTACTATGTGGCACTCTTCTACGCTCTTCTGAGTCTCATCGCCTTGCTCTTCGTCTCGGTCGCTTACTTTGTAAGTTGCAGAAAGAAGGGAGCCGTGGCGGTGTCTACCATAGCCAAGGAGCCACTCCGAGATCCCTACGAGGAAGCGGTGGAGGAGCTGACGAAGCTTAAGGATGAGAAACTTTGGGAGAGCGATCAGGTGAAGGAGTACTACACCGAGATGTCAGATATTCTGCGTCGCTACCTCAAGCGGGTCTATGGCTTTGAGACGGGTGAGAAGACCTCGTCGGAGATATTGGAGCTCTTCCGGTCTCACATCGGGCGTGAGCGTATGTATGATGACCTAAGTCGTATCCTGACTACTGCCGATCTGGCGAAATTTGCCAAGTATCGTCCGGAGATGGGGGAGAATGTGGGTCTCTTGAGTGCCTCTCGAGCTTTTGTCGAGGAGCATAGACCAAAGGTGGAGGTTAAGGAGGACGATAAGGATAAGAAAGAGGACAAACTATGACATTTGCACATCCTTGGTTTTTTCTCCTCCTGCTACTCTTGCCGCTTTTCGTCTACCTGTATCTACGTAGGCGGAAGCGTCCAGCAACCTTTACGCTGAGCACCGCCAATGCCTTCCGCGGTATGCGTCGTAGCTTGCGCTCATGCCTGACGTGGATCCCTTTTGCCCTGCTGCTCAGCGCTTACTCGTGTATGGTGGTGGCACTTGCCCGCCCGCAGAGCTTTAGTAGCAAGTCGTCAAGTGAGACGGAGGGCATCAATATTATGATGGCCCTAGATATCTCCGGGAGTATGCTTGCCCGAGACCTACAGCCCAATCGTGTCGAAGCGGCAAAGACGGTGGCTGGCGAATTTATCTCCTCTCGCGAGCATGACAACATCGGCTTGGTGATCTTTGCCGGAGAGAGCTTTACCCAGTGTCCCCTCACTACAGACCACGCCATCCTACTCAGCCTCCTCAGTCAGGTGGACATAGGACTGCTGGAGGACGGAACAGCCATCGGTGATGGCCTAGCCACCGCAGTGAGCCGACTTAAGGACCAAAAGGGGGACAGTAAGGTGGTGATCCTCCTTACGGATGGAACCAATAACGCCGGAACCATTGACCCCATGACGGCGGCTGAGATTGCGAAGAGCTTTGGAATAAGAGTTTACACTATCGCTGTCGGTACTATGGGGCAGGCTCCCTATCCCGTGATGACGGACTTCGGTATCGAGTATCAGATGATGCCGGTGGAGATCGATGAGAGCTCCCTCCGGACCATTGCTGAGACCACCGGTGGTAGTTTCTTCAGGGCCACGGACAACTCCAGCCTTGAGGAGATCTACGACCAGATCGATCAGATGGAGAAGATCAAGCTGGAAGTACATAATTACACGGAGAAGTCTGAGCACTTTATGCCCTGGCTCTGTGCCGCCCTGCTCTGCCTATTTGGGGCGATCCTCTTGAGGACGACCGCCTTCCGTACGATGCCGTGATATACTGAGGATATGCGATTTTTATACCCCTACATACTGCTCTTGCTTGTGCCTCTCGCGCTCCTCTTGGTGTGGGCATTCTTGAGGATCAGGAGGGACAAGAAGAAGCTTAAGAACTTCGGGGAGACAGAGCTGGTTCGCCAGCTGATGCCCGATCTCTCTCTGAGACGAAAACTGACGAAGGACATCCTACTCATCGCCTCCGGTATGCTTATCGTGGTGGCGCTTGCCCGCCCACAAGTGGGATCAAAGCCGGAGAAGGTAAAGCTGGAGGGCATCGAGATGATCGTCGCTCTCGACCTCTCCAATTCGATGCTTGCCAAGGACGTTACTCCGAGCCGTCTCACGTTAGCCAAGAACATTGTGTCTCGTATGACGGACGAGTTGGCTAATAACAAGATCGGTCTGATCTACTTCGCCGGGGAAGCCTACATCCAGCTACCGATCACGTCGGACTTCGTCTCCGCCAAGATGTTTCTCCAGTCTGCTGATCCAAGCCTCATAGCTGCTCAGGGGACCGTTATCGGTGAAGCAATCAAGCTAGCTACCAGAGGCTTTTCATCGGACAAGGAGGTGAAGAAAGCGCTGGTGCTGATCACCGATGCGGAGAATCTCGATGGAGATGTGGAGGAGGCGCTCCAGGCAGCTAAGGAGAAAGGGATCCTCATCTCCGTCCTCGGTGTTGGGACAGAGGAGGGTGCACCGATACCGATGGGGAATGGTGAGTATCTGACGGACGAAGAGGGTAAGGTGGTCGTTACACGCCTTAATCAGCAGCTCGCCAAGCAGATTGCTGAGACTGCAGATGGAGTCTACATCCATGCTCAGGACGTCTCCGGAGCGGTCCGACTGCTCAAGAAGAGCCTCGACAGACTGCAGAAGTCGGATATGAGTACCACCGTCTACCGATCCTATGCGGATGTCTATTATTACTTCCTTATACCGGCGTTGCTCCTGCTCATAATAGACCTGCTGATGCTGGATCATAAGAATAGGTTCCTCAGGCGGTTTAATATCTTTGACATAAAGCGTGATGATGAGAAGTAAGTACTTGCTGTCGATCCTCTTTGCCACTCTCTTTTGTCTCCCTCTCTGGGGGCAGAAGCAGGTCCGGGACCTGACCCGCAGCGGCAATAAGCTCTATCGCTCCAAGGAGTACTCCAAGGCTGAGATAGACTACCGCAAGGCTCTTGAGGTCAATAAGAGCGACCGCACCACGATCTTCAATCTTGCCAATGTCCTCTACCGGACCGATCGAGGAGAGGAGGCCGGCAAGCTCTACCAGTCTCTCGCTCCGCACCTGTCTCTGCTCACTCCTACTGAGGCGGCCGATCTGACGCACAACGCCGGCAACACCGCTTTCCGAGCCAAGCAGCTGGAGCAGGCGATCGAGTACTACAAGGAGTCACTTCGTCGCCGTCCCTATGATGAGGACACGCGCTACAACCTCGCTCTCGCTCAGAAGCTACTGGAGAATCAGAAAAAGAATGGCGGTGGTGGTCAGGATCAGAAGCAAGATCAGGATAAGGATCAGAAAAAAGACCAGCAGCAAGATCAGCAAAAGGATCAGCAGAAAGATCAGCAGCAGCAACCTCAGCAGCCCAGTCAGGATCAGATGTCCCAAGAGACCGCCAATAGGATCCTCCAAGCCCTCCAGAAGGATGAGAAAAATACCCGGCAGAAGCTCGAGCAGGCTCAGCAGCAGAGAGGGCGCAGTCGTCGCAAGAATTGGTAATCCACTATGTCTCGTAGAGTATTTTATATAATCGCAAGCCTCCTCATCCTCTCCCTGACTGCTCAGGCGACGGATAAGGTAACTGTACGGGTCTCACCGCCCCAGGAAGCGGTCGTCGGGGAGCCCTTCAGGATCCAGCTGATCGTGAGTGACAAGGCATCCGATCCTCAGTGGGCGTTCCCATCAGGATTAGAGGTCCTATATGGACCTGCGGTGAGTCGATCCTCGAGTACCAGCATCATCAATGGTAAGATGTCCCGCTCCTCCTCGACCTCATTCACCTACACTCTGATAGCTGATCATGCCGGCTCCTACAGCCTCCCCTCCGCTACTGTCAAGGTCGGAGGCGCCACCTATCGATCGGGGGCTACGACCTTCAAGGTCTATGAGCCATCTGCCGCCTCTCCAGGAGCCTCCGGATCAAGTGCATCCGGCGATGAGGGTGAGGGTAAGCTCTCCGACGCTGAGGCGGTCCACCTGAGCAATGATGCTCTGCAGGTGGTGGCTAATGTGAGTAAGACGACCGTCTATGAGCAGGAGGCCCTCCTCGTCACCTACAAGCTCTACTCGAGATACCAAGGGATCCAGATCGAGAGTGCCAACTTCCCCGAGTATGATGGTTTTGTCAAGCAGGAGATCCCACAGAGTGGTCCGCTACAGCTCGACATAGAGCAGTATCGGGGCAAAAATTACTACACAGTGACGCTCCTCCGTCAGCTTCTCTTTCCTCAAAAGCCCGGTAAGCTCAGCGTCCCATCAGGTTCCTTCGGCCTTCTTGTGACGGTTCCCTCGCAGAATAATGATCCCGATGACTTCTTCTCCGGCTTCTTTGACTCCTATCAGAGAGTTCGGAAAAAGGTGACCACTAAGCCCTTTACGGTCAATGTAAAGCCCCTCCCCACGCCTAAGCCTGACGACTTTACAGGAGCTGTCGGCAACTTCAGGCTCACCTCCGATGGGCTTCACCAGCCAATGAAGACCGGTGAGAGTGTACAGATGAAACTGACTCTCAGTGGAGAGGGAAATCTCAAGCTGTCTACCCTCCCTGAAGTGCAGTGGCCCGAGGGCTTTGAGGTCTATGATCCTCAAGAGGAGGACGACATCCAAGTCACGGCGGGAGGAGCATCCGGCTGGAAGTCCATTGAGTACTTCGCCATCCCGAGGTACGAGGGTACTTATACCATTCCCGAGGTTACCTACTCCTACTTTGACCCCAGCACCGGGTCCTACAAGCGTGAAGTGATCCCTGCACAGAAAATCCAGGTAGAGAAAGGCAGCGGATCGGCTGTGTCGGATGGCTCTGCCTTCGGTAGCCGCGATGCCCTCAAGCGCTTGGGCAACGACATTCGTTACCTCAAGCCGACCGGCAGGCTTACCCATCTTTCACGAGTCAGCCTCAGGACATACTGGCTGCTCTATGGCGTGGTACTCCTTATAGGTGTGATTGCCTTCTTCCTCATTCGCTCCCGTAGGGCCGGATCGGTCGAGAACTCCCACAACCGCGCCCGCCGTGCCGGCAAGATGGCGCGAAAGTATCTCAAGCTGGCGGAGAAGGAGCGTGCCAAGGGTGACAATATGGCTTACTACGAGGCACTCCTCAATGGTCTCAATAGCTACCTCTGTGCCAAGCTCTATATCCCGCCATCTAATCTCTCTAAGGAGCGCATTGCGGAGGTCATGCGAGCTAATGGCTTATCCGATGAGCTGGTGAGCCGGACCCTCTCCGTACAGTCAGACCTTGAGCTGGCCCGCTTTGCACCCTCTGAGGAGGGAGGGCTAAGGGATGAGCTCTACAAGACCGCATCGGAGGTCATTGATGGCATCGAGGCCTCTAAAATCAAGATCATAGACTGATGAAACGACTACTGATACTTCCCATCCTTCTCCTCTCTATTGCCCTTAGTGGAGTTTCTGCTCAGCAGACGGCTCCTGCAGACAGCACTGACGTCGTGGTACCCTCTGATGGTGCAGTCTCCTCTACCGACATCAAGAGACTGATGGATGAGGCAGCGACTGCGTATGGTGAGCAAAAGTACAGCCTCGCCATATCGATCTACGAGAAGTGCCTCAGCCTCTCGCCTGAGCCCTCTGCCGAGCTGTACTACAACCTCGGCTGTGCATACTATAAGGATGGTCAGCTCTCCAGCGCCATTCTCAGTCTCGAGCGCGCCTATAGGCTGGATCCCTCTGACGCTGACACCCGCTACAACCTTGCCTTCCTCGCTGACCATACCGCCGAGAAGGTAGAGCAGCCCCGATCACAGATGCTCTCGAGGATGATGGACGGGATGACTCACTGGTTCTCTCTGCCGGTATGGATGAGCCTTGCCTTAGGCTCCTTCGTGATCTTTGTCCTACTCATTTTCCTCTTTGCCTACGGACGTAGCGATACGAAGAGGCGTATAGGCTTCTATGCCGGGTTAGTCGCTTTCGTACTATGCCTGATCCTCAATCTCTTTGTGTACCGATCTTATCGGTTTATCACTGATCGCTCTGAGGCGATCCTGACGGCCCCTGTGATCACTCTGCAGAGCTCTCCCGACTCCTCGTCGCAGGATATTGCGGTAGTGCACGAGGGGCATAAGGTTAGGGTGCTGGATAGAGTAGGGGGCTACGCTGAGATACGACTTGCTGACGGGACAGTCGGCTGGGTCCCCGAGGAGACCTTTGACTTAATCAACGACTTTAGCGACTGATAGAATGGTAGAGAATTTAGCCCTGCTGGAGCGAGACTTTTTTCTCTGGCTCAATAGCCCTCACAGTGCCTATTTGGACTCGGTGATGTTCACCTTCTCCGACAAGCGGATCTGGTACTTCTTCCTGATCTTTTTCTTCACGTTGCTTTTTTATCGGCAAAAGGTCAAGGAGTGCCTGTTGCTTATCCTCTTTGTTGCTCTGATGATGGTGATCTCTGACCAGCTCTCATCGGCAGTCTTTAAGCCTTATTTCCAGCGCTTCCGTCCGACCCTTCACCCCTTTACTGAGGATGTCGTCAAGACGGTCATGGGACACTCAGGAGGAGGTCTTTACGGCTTTATCTCCGGTCACAGCACCAACTTTGCTGCCCTTGGGGCCTTCACGATGTTGCTGATGAGGCATAGGGGCTATTCCATAATTATGACGATCGTTGTGCTGACTACGATGTACTCACGCGTCTACTTAGGTGTCCACTTTCTCTCAGACGTCATCGCGGGGTGTCTCTGTGGTACCCTCGTCGGTATTATGATGTACTACCTCTATCGTGAGACGCGCTACAGCTTTTTCAAGATCCCGGATCGGCAGAAGTCGGTCTGCTATATAACTCCTCGCAATAGGATCGATAAGATTGCATTCTCTCTTGTGATCCTATACCTCGCCTTTTGGATCTTAGGGCCTATCGTATACCCCATCTTATATCTCTAAACTTAATTATGACAAAAAACTATCAGACGATACTGGATGCTTTCCCTATCGAGGGAGAAGTGGTTGGCGTAGAGCCTTTTGGAAATGGTCATATCAATGATACTCTACGCGTTACAGTCAAGGACCTTGATGGCGTGGAGCGTATCAAGTATGTCCTCCAGCGGATTAATCATCAAGTCTTCCGGGATGTAGACACCCTTCAGCACAATATATTTACTGTCACTGAGCATATTAGGAAAAAGCTGGAGGCTGAGGGGGATCAGGATGTTGACCGACACGTCTGCACGTTCCTCCGGACTAAAAGCGGTGAACGCTATACCTCTTACGAGGGAGCCTACTGGCGCGTGATGCTCTATATCCCGGGATCTGTTACCGTAGATACAGTCACGCCGGAGTCAGCACGATCTGCCGGGAGGGCCTTTGGACAGTTTCAGAGCCGTCTTGCGGATGTGCCTGAGGGCACACTGGGCGAGACGATCCCCCGCTTCCACGATATGGCATTTAGGCTCAGAGAGCTCTCTGATGCCATCCGAGAAGATCGTGTAGGGAGAGCTGCTGAGGACCGTGTACGGAAGCTCGTCAAGGAGCTGGATGATCGCTCCGATGATATGCTGATCCAGGAGAGACTGTACGAAGAGGGAAAGCTACCTAAGCATATCAATCACTTAGATACAAAGGTGGATAACATCCTCTTCGACAAGGAGTCCGGAGAGGTGCTGACAGTCATCGACCTCGATACCGTGATGCCCGGCTTCATCCTCTCCGATGTCGGAGACTTCATCCGCACTGCTGTGAATACAGGTGCCGAGGATGAGACCGACGAGTCCAGGATCGATGTGGATATGGAGATATTCAAGTCGTATGTGGAGGGCTACATGGCCTCTGCCAGTAGCTTCCTCACCGAGACGGAGATACGACTTATCCCCTACGGCGGTCGTATGATGACCTATATGCAGGCGGTCCGATTCCTGACCGACTACATCAATGGGGATACCTACTATAAGACGGACTACAAGGACCACAATTGGGATCGCGCGTGGGCTCAGTTTGTCTACCTGACTCGCTTAGAGGATAAGGCCAAGGTAATGAGTGACTTTATGTCACACTGGCTGTAAGCGTCTTATTCGCCTGACTGAAAAACCAAGTTCCTCAGTTAAGAGTCACATACATTGGCCCGATGCCATTTTGCAATGGTCTGATAGCGACCACCTCCTCAAGGGCAATTCTTTTACCGGTATTAGTTTTCTCTAATACCGGTAAAAGATTTCACTAATATCGGTATTAGATTTCTCTCAGATCAATATTGGTTTTAGGGGGAGTCCCTGCCCTTGAGTACCCTTTTGTGGTCATTCCTTAGTTGCACGAGCGTTGGCATTCCATAGGGGGCATTGGGCTAAAAATTGGTATTTTTGCAACTGATCGTGATGTCACGATCGGTTGAGAAGATAAGCATGCAACGAAGTAACTATAAGCGCCTGGAGCGTGGTATGAGCTGGCTCGTCTTTGCCATCTCTGCCATCGTCTACTGGGTGACCATGGAGAAGAGTGCCTCGGTATGGGACTGTCCGGAGTTTATCACCACCTTCCATAAGTTAGAGGTGGGACACCCGCCGGGTGCGCCATTCTATATGCTGGCGTACAATGCCTTTGCTGAGCTTTTCCCTGCTCATGGCGATTGGATCGCCATTGCGGGCAATGCCCTGAGTGGACTACTCTCCGGCCTGACGATCCTACTTCTCTTCCGGACGATCAGCCACCTGATTCGGCGGTCCTTTATCCTCCGCACTGCCTCGTGGCGTGAGGAGGCTGAGATACCTGCCGACTATGCGTGGATCGCTCTGGGTAGTGCCCTGGTGGGTTCGCTCACCTACGCCTTCACTGACACATTTTGGTATAGTGCGGTGGAGAGTGAGGTGTATGCCTTCTCGAGTTTCTTCACAGCTCTCGTCTTCTACCTCATACTGAAGTGGGAGGAGACGCGCAATCCGATCAAGGAGGATCGCTGGCTCCTGCTGACAGCGTACCTTATGGGACTGAGTGTGGGTGTGCACCTGCTCAATCTGCTGGCTATCCCTGCGATGGCACTGGTGTACTATTTCAAGCGGACGGAAAAGGCAACGTGGAGGGGTGGACTGGTAGCTACGCTGCTGTCCTTTGTCCTCATCGCAGTGATCCTCTTTGGGATCATCCCGGGTGTGCCGGAGGTGGCGGGATACTTTGACCTCTTCTTCGTCAATACACTTGGTCTCAGCTATAATAGCGGTCTGATCTGCTACGTCCTCGTGCTGGCTCTTGTGATGGGGCTCACCATCTATGCATCGATGAGACGACCCGTGCCGATGACACTCCTCCGGGTGGGCTTCCTCTCCACCTGCATCCTGCTCGGGATCCCATTTATGGGCAGTGGGTGGATCGTCCCTATCATCGTGATCGCTGCCATCGTCTGGTACCTGTGGTACTCCAAGCGGACAGATGCTCACCGGCTAGCTCACCTGACGATGGCGATGGGGCTTCTCTTTGCCGGTATCAGCACTTATGGCGTGATCCTTGTGCGAGCCAATTCGGATATTCCGATGAATCAGAATACTCCTGCTGATGTCTTTGCCCTCCGATACTACCTCTCGCGTGAGCAGTATGGTAGTACCCCCCTCATCTATGGTCAAACCTACGCCTCACTGCCGGAGTACGACGCCCAAGGGCGTCCGGTGACCACTACTAAGGTCACCTATGCCCGGGCGAATAAGCTCTCTCCCGATGATCCCGATCACTATGAGCGTCAGGAGAGTAGTTCGCTGGTCTACCGGAGCGATATGAAGATGCTCTTCCCGCGCGTCTACAGCAATATGATGCCCCACTTCAAGGAGGGGTATGAGATCTGGGGTGAGGTGAAGGGAGAGACGAAGACGGTCAATCAAGCAGGCAAGGCGGAGACAGTGACGCTACCGACCTTCGGGGAGAACCTCCGTTACTTCTTCTCCTACCAGCTCAACTATATGTACTGGAGGTACTTCCTCTGGAACTTCTCCGGTCGGCAAAATGATATACAGGGGCAGGGAGAGCTGACGAAGGGTAATTGGATCACAGGTATCCCCTTCATCGATGGGCTCTTTCTCGGCCCACAGACAGACCTGCCCTCCTTTGTGACCGACAATCCCGGACACAATCGTTACTTCATGCTACCCCTCATCCTCGGTCTCCTCGGACTGATTGCTCAGCTGCTGAGCCGACGTGAGCGGAGTAGGCAAAATTTCTGGATCATCCTCTCGCTCTTCTTTATGACCGGTATAGCCATCGTGCTGTATGTCAATCAGACGCCTTATCAGGTGCGCGAGCGAGACTACTCCTACGCGGGGTCTTTCTACGCCTTTAGTATCTGGATCGGGTGTGGTGTCTTCGGTCTCTATGACCTCATCACCGGGGAGAGAAGCCGGAAGAAGAGTGCTCTGGCTCTCGGTCTGACAGCCCTCTGCCTCCTCGTGCCGACCTTAGTGGCGTGGCAAAACTGGGACGATCACGACCGCTCAGGGCGTCGTCTCGCAGCCGATACGGGGAATAACTACCTCAATAGTTGCGAGCCAAATGGGATCATCTACTGCAATGGAGACAACGATACCTTCCCCCTCTGGTATGCGCAGGAGGTGGAGGGAGTGCGGACTGATCTGAAGGTCTGCAACTCCTCCTACCTGCAGGCGGACTGGTACATCGAGCAGATGAAGAAGCAGACCTACGAGGCGGCTCCAATGCCCATCACCTGGGGGCTGAAGGAGTATGGGGGTGACAAGCGTGGCATCGCTTATGTGGTGCCGGTGATGAAGGATACGCTGGAACTGAGGCACGCACTCGACTTCATCGGCTCCGATGACCCCTCCACTAAGGATATCCCCGGCATTGTGCAGAAGGTGGACTACCTGCCCAGCACCAAGGTGGCTCTTCGCTACGACCCTGAGGAGCTGATACGGCGAGGTATCCTTTACCCAAGCGATACAGCGCTTGTGAAGGGTCCGGTGACGCTGTATGACTTTGCGGGCAAGAGCTATCTCGGCAAGGAGGAGCTGGTCTCCTACGATATGATCGAGGCTAATCGATGGGAGAGACCGATCTACTTCTGCATCACAGTAGGTGAGTCCAATCGCATGGGACTTACCCCTTACTTCCGCCAGACCGGTATGGCCTATCAGGTGCTCCCGATCCGGACTAAGGGAACCTCGAGTGAGGTCGATGTGGATCGGATGTACACCAACGTGATGGAGCGCTTCCGCTGGGCGGGAGCTGATCGCGCAGGGACCTATATGGATGAGAATGCCCGGCGAATGCTGGAAACGTACCGGAGCATGATCTTTGCTCCGCTGGCTAAGGGACTTATAGCCCGTGGTGACTCGATCCGAGCACGGGAGGTGCTGAAGCGATCCAGGACTGCCATCCTCGATGAGGTGGTGCCTCATGGAGCCTCCTCACTTCCCCTCGTGGGAGCCTTCTACGATGCAGGGATGACTGCTGACGCTGAGGAGATCACCTCGCTGATGCTTGATCGTAGCCTGAGAGACCTAGACTGGTTCTTCCGCCTCAGCGACAGGGACTTCATCACCTCTATGCCTGAGATCGAGCGCGAGATCATTGTTGCTGAGGAGCTGATGCGGCTCAATCGCACTCATGGTGGCGGTCTGGAGGCGAAGTATGGCAAGGACTGTGACTACTACAGCAAGGCTTACCTGCAGATATACAACCAGCTCTCCGGGGCATCGAAGCAATGACTCAAGACCTGCGACCGCTCATCCGTGAGGCTGGTAGGGAGTATGGCTTTGATGCAGTAGGCTTTGCTCGGCTCGGCGAGGTGTCGGATGAGCACCAGTCCTACCTCGACCACTGGCTCGAGGAGGGCAAGGAGGCGGGTATGAGCTACATGTCCAAGAATGTCGAGGTGAGGAAGAATCCCATTGACAAGATCCTTCCGGGTGCTCGCTCGGTGATCGTGGTGGCAGCTTCGTATTATCCCTTGAGACAGCAGCCCAAGGAGGCTCCACAGGTGGCTAAGTATGCCTACGGACCGGACTACCACGATGTGCTGACAAAGGCACTAGTGCGCCTTGGCGAAGGGATAAATGATCGTGTGGCGCAACACTCATTTCGCTGCATCTCAGGCAGTGTACCTTTCCTCGAGCGGTATTGGGCGAGCGAGGCGGGTATAGGCTTCATAGGGAAGAATCGCTGTATGATCATCCCAGGGATGGGCAGTTTCTTCTTCCTTGCAGAGATGCTGACGACTCTTGATCTGGAGTCGGAGCATCCGGTCCGTAGACCGCTCTGTGGCTCCTGTCATCGTTGCCTGGACGCCTGTCCGACAGGTGCGCTCTCACCGGAGGGGATGGATGCTCGACGCTGTGTCAGTTACCTGACTGTGGAGCACCACGATGAGGTGTCGCCGGAGCTGAGTCGACGGATGGGGAATAGGCTCTTCGGCTGCGACAGCTGCCAGGATGCCTGCCCTTTTAATCACCGACCACAGCCGACTAAGCTCTTCCCCTCCTACGATACGATCCTCGACCTAAGTCGCGAGGATATCACAGAGATGTCGCTGGAGGAGTACCACAGAATATTTCAGCAAAGCCCTGCCCGCAGAGCTAACTATAAGTGGATGACGCGCAACTGCCGGCTTTGGCTGGAGAATAATCCTCCCACCGACGCTGATAATTGAGTACCTTTGCCCATTATATCTATGAAAGATAAGAGCAAGATAGAGAGCAAGGCTGTAGAGAAAGGGTGGATCGCGGTACAGGGAGCGAGGGAGCATAACCTACGCAACATCTCTGTGTCCATCCCGCGCAATTCCCTAACCGTGGTCACGGGGCTGAGTGGTAGTGGCAAGTCGTCGCTCGCCTTCGATACGATCTACTCAGAGGGTAATCGACGATATCTGGAGACCTTCTCCTCGTATGCCAGAGGCTATATCGGTGACCTGGAGCGACCTGACGTAGATGAGATTACCGGTCTGTCGCCTGTTATCTCCATTGAGCAGAAGACTACTAACAAGAATCCACGCAGTACCGTAGGCACGACCACGGAGATCTACGACTTCCTCCGTCTGCTTTACGCCCGCTGTGCGACCGCCTACTCGCTCAAGACCGGTAAAGAGCTAGTCCACTACTCTGAGGATCAGATCATAGAGCGGCTCCTTGAGACCTATGCCGATCGTAAGGTCTATCTCTATGCTCCGGTCGTACGGACACGTAAGGGGCACTACCGCGAGCTACTCGAGAGCTATCGCAGGAAGGGGTACGTATCTGCACGGATCGATGGCGAGCTGACTAACCTGAAGCCTGGTCTCGCCTTGTCGAGATACAAAAACCACTCGATAGAGATCCTGATCGATAAGCTGAAGGTGGTGCCAAATCAGTCTGAGCGAATCAAGGAGAGCGTCAGGACGGCTCTTAGGATAGGTAAGGGGATCATCCTTGTGCAGGATATGCAGGAGGATGGGCTCAAGCCCTCCTACTACAGCCGTAATCTGATGGACGAGGAAGCGGGAGAGTCGCTCCCGGACCCGGATCCCAATACGTTTTCTTTTAATTCTCCTCAGGGTAGCTGTCCTAAGTGTAAGGGTCTCGGGGTGGTCACCGCTCCGGATCTCTCCAAGGTGATCCCGGACCCGAAGCTCAGCTTGAGAGAAGGGGGGCTGGTCCCGATCGGGAAGTATAAGCGGGGGCTGCTCTTTGCCCAGATGGATGCGATCCTTAAGCACCATGACCTCGATCTTGATACGCCTATAGAGGAGTATCCGGAGGAGTTGATCGATGACGTGCTGAATGGTGTCGACTATCCTCTCTACTATCACACTGAGACCGGTGTCCGTCAGCGGCTGACCGAGTATAATGGTATTGTCTCCTTGCTGGAGAAAATGACGGAGGGGGACTATAATGCTAAGACGAAGAAGTGGGCGGAGCAATTTAGCACCTATGTCCCCTGTCCGCGCTGTCAAGGCAAGCGGCTTCGCAAGGAGGCTTTGGCATTTAAGATTGATGGCAAGGACATCACAGAGATGTCGTCGATGCCGATCCCTGAGCTACTTGAGGAGATCAAAGCGGTCCCGGCAAAGATAGACCGGCAGAGACGTGTCGTCGCTACGGAGATCTGCAAGGAGATCGAGAGCCGTCTCTCATTCTTAGTAGAGGTGGGGCTGACCTACATTTCCTTGGATAGGACCACTTCCACCCTCTCCGGGGGGGAGATGCAGCGTATACGGCTGGCGACTCAGCTGGGAAGCCGCTTGGTGAATGTCCTGTACATCCTCGATGAGCCCTCGATAGGGCTTCATCAGAGGGATAACGACCGGCTGATACGATCTCTTAAGTCGCTACGGGACCAGGGCAATACGATCTTAGTCGTGGAGCACGACCGAGAGATTATGGAGCAGGCCGACTATATCATCGATATTGGTCCCGGAGCGGGACGCAAGGGGGGACATATCGTCTTTAGTGGTACACCTGAGGAGCTGATGAAGACTGATACCCTGACAGCGCAGTACCTAAGGAGGGAAAAGGACATAGAGATCCCCAAGGTAAGGCGGTGCGGCTCAGGTAAGTGCCTTACGTTGCTGGGCGCTAAGGGAAACAACCTGCATGGGGAGCCACTCTCCATACCTCTGGGGACGCTGACTCTGGTGACCGGAGTGAGTGGCTCCGGGAAGAGTACCTATGTCAATGACACCCTTTACCCGGCTCTCTCAAAGCATCTCTACAAGTCTCTCACGGAGCCACTGGCGTATGATAAGATCGAGGGCATTGACCTGGTAGACAAAGTGGTCCAGGTGGATCAGTCGCCCATCGGTCGCACACCAAGGAGCAATCCCGCGACCTATACGGGAGTCTTTACCGACATCCGAAATCTCTTCACGGAGATGCCGGAGGCAAAGATCAGAGGGTACAAGCCGGGCCGCTTCTCCTTTAATGTCAAATGGGGACGCTGTGAGGCGTGCAATGGAAATGGCTATCGCCGGATCGAGATGCACTTCCTCCCCGATGTCTATGTGCCGTGTGAGGTGTGTCGTGGAAAGCGGTACAATCGGGAGACGCTGGAGGTAAGGTACAAGGGGCAGTCTATCTCCGATGTACTGGAGATGACCGTGAATCAGGCGGTGGACTTCTTCGATGGTCAAAGCCGCATCCAGAGTAAGATCAAGGTGCTGCAGGACGTGGGTCTCGGCTATATAAAGCTTGGTCAGTCCTCATCGACTCTCTCCGGGGGTGAGTGTCAGCGGATCAAGCTGGCGAGCGAACTGAATAGACGAGATACCGGCAATACGATCTACTTCCTCGATGAGCCGACGACGGGGCTTCACTTCGAGGACATCAGTATGCTGATGACTATCGTCAATAGGCTGGTGGATCGAGGCAATACCATCGTGATCATTGAGCACAATCTTGACGTGATCAAGACCGCTGACCATATCATAGATATAGGTCCCGATGGAGGTAAGGATGGTGGACACATCATCTTCCAAGGGACACCTGAGGAAATGGTGCAGCGCTGTGACAGCCACACGGCAAAGTATCTGAGAGAGGAATTTAAGGCAGCTGGTAGAGACGTATGATGACGACAAGCGAGGAGCTCTTAGCGACGCTCAATGAAGAACAACGTCAGGCTGTAGAGGATCTCACTCACGACAGTCTGGTGATTGCCGGGGCAGGCTCGGGCAAGACACGCGTCCTGACGACGAAGATAGCCTATATCTTGGCTGAGGGTAAGGCGGGTCCCTCAGAGGTGTTGGCGCTTACCTTTACGAATAAGGCTGCGAGAGAGATGCGCTCCCGTATCGCCACCATCGTGGGAGAGGATCTCTCGCGTATGATCCCTATGGGGACCTTCCACTCCATTTTTGCTCGCTGGCTCCGTGGTTACGGGAAGTATCTCGGATATGATAGCGATTATACCATTTACGACTCAGGTGACTCACGGACTTTGGTCAAGGTCATCATCCGAGATATGAAGCTGGATGAGAAAGACTATCCCCCCAAGAAGGTCTACGGACTCATATCAGCTTGTAAAAATGATGGACTTACTCCCGGTAGCCTCTCGGATAGTGACCCAAGACTACGTCGGATGCCCCGCTTTGAGGATGTCTACAAGGGCTATCTGAGCCGCTGCTTCAGAGCCAATGCGATGGACTTCGATGACCTTCTCATCAATATGCTCCGGTTGTTGAGGCAGCATCCAGAGGTGAGGGACGAGCTTCATAGGAGATTTCGATATATCCTTGTTGATGAGTATCAGGATACCAATTGGGTACAAAATGAGATCGTCAAGCAACTGAAGGGACCAGATACGGTCCTCACGGTGGTAGGCGACGATGCACAGAGCATTTACTCCTTCCGTGGCGCTGTGATCGAGAATATCCTCAGTTTCAGCAATACATTCCCCGGAGCCGTGGTCTATAAGCTCCGGAAAAACTATCGCTCGACCTCCAATATCGTCGACATCGCCAATAGTCTGATCGAGAAAAATCACTTCCGCATCCCCAAGACTGTGGAGGCGATAGCTGGTCAGGGAGAGAAGCTTACCCTCTTCGATGCCTTTAGTGGTAAGTCCGAGGCTGAGCGGGTCGCGGAGATGATCTCCTCCTCCCTCCGGCGTGGGAGATCCCCTGAGGAGGTAGCCATTCTCTACCGTACCAATGCTCAGAGCCGTCTACTCGAGGAGCAGTTGCGCAATTACTCTATCCCTTACAGGATCTATGGTGGGCTCTCCTTCTACGACCGGGCTGAGATCAAGGATGCTCTCGCATACCTACGCCTGGTTATCAATGCCAGTGATGATGAGGCATTCCGGAGGGTCTACAATACTCCTAAGAGAGGGATCGGCGATATGACCTTTTCCACCCTCTCTGATCTGGCTAATAGTCAGCATAAGCCCCTGATGGAGGTGGCTGCAGACCCTGATCTGATGGCAGAGGCTCTTAAGGCGGGACCGATCAAGCGGATCTCCGACTTTGTGGAGCTGATCAATCAGCTACGCGAGGCGGCTAACACCGGGATGACTTTGGCAGAGTATATGAGCCATCTCATCCTCGCCACACGGCTGACTGATATGTATAGCGACGATAGTGTGGAGTCGCTGTCTAAGCTGGACAACCTCAATGAGCTGGTCTCAGCGGTGCAGGAGTATGAGGATGCTCACTACGAGCTCTCTGATGATCCGGTGACCATTGAGGACTTTGTCCGTGATATGTCTCTCTACACTGATGCTGATCAGAAGGAGGACGGCACCCCCAGAGTTACCCTGATGACGATGCACGCCTCCAAGGGACTGGAGTATGAGGAGGTCTACTGTGTGGGGCTAGAGGATCAGCTGATCCCCAGCGACCGATATAGCGAGGAGAAAGACATTGAGGAGGAGCGTCGTCTCCTCTACGTGGCTATCACGCGAGCTAAGGAGAAGTGCATCCTCTCCTACGCTCAGAGCCGTATGACTCATGGTCAGCTGGATTACCAGAGACCGAGCAGGTTCCTCCTTGACTTGGATCCCCGATACCTTGAGGATCATACCGGACTGACCGACTACTTGCCTCGCTCGATAGCTCGAGAGGAGTCTCCGAGGAAGGTAAGCCCCTCAGTGGCACCCTCATCACTGGAGAAGTCCTCGTCCCATATTGATCCCAAGCCCAGGCGTGTTCGCCGAGTGATACGGACGAAAGAGGAGGACAACGAGCCGCTGACCGACCGAGTGAGCGAGGCGGATCTCTGCAAGGGCGACCGCGTAGAGCATCCCACCTTTGGGGTAGGGCAGGTGGAGGGCTTCTCACAGAGTGTCTCCGGGACCAAGGTCCTTGTCACCTTTGACGATGGATCTAGGAAGCAGATGATCCTTAAGTTTGCCAAGCTTCGCAAGATCTGATCGAGCTGCGACTTACTAACGACTTACCCTGATGAAGGACTTTTTTCGAGCATTTAGAAGGTTTCTCCCCAAGTACAAGTGGTATATCTTAGGTAACATAGCCTGCAATGCTATAGCACCGCTGCTAAACCTATTGGCATTCTCTCTCCTGATACCTATCCTGAGGGTTCTTTTCGGGATAGACACCACCGCATACCACTTTGTGCCATGGGACGAGCTGTCGCTCAGCACGCTGATGAGTGGGATCCAGAATAACTTCAATTATGCGGTGACACAGATGATAGGTGCCTATGGTGTCTCTAAGTCTCTACTGGTCTTGGCGCTTTATCTTGTGGCGATCACATTGCTGAAGGTGTCAGTGCAGTATGCTGCCTCATTCTTCATGATACCGGTCCAGACCGGTGTGGTGAGGGATATACGAAATCAGCTCAATGAGAAAGTGCTGGGGCTCAACCTGGCCTTCTTTTCCGGGGAGCGCAAGGGCGACCTGCTGGCGCGTATATCAGGAGATGTCAATGAGCTGCAGCACTCCTTGATCAGTTCGCTTGATATGATGATCAAGAATCCCCTTATCATCCTCGTCTCTCTGATCGCTATGCTGATCATCAGCCCCACGCTGACCCTTTTTGTGATGCTTCTGTTGCCTGTGGCTGGGCTTGTTATGGGGCGGATCGGCAAGAGACTTAAGCGTGACTCCCTTGAGGGGCAGACGAAGTGGGGCTATCTGATCAGCCTCTTTGAGGAGACGCTGGGCGGACTTAGGGTGATTAAGGCTTTTCATGCTGAGAAGCCCATACAAGATCGGTTTGAGAACCAAAACGAGGAGTTTAGGACCATCTCCAGGCACGTCGCCTCTAGACAGGCATTGGCTCATCCCGTGAGCGAATTCCTTGGGACGGTCACCATCGCCGTGGTGCTGTGGTTTGGTGGTACGCTCATTTTCCATAATAGCGTTGGCTTCGATGCCTCCACCTTCATCTACTACTTAGTGATCTTCTACAGCATCATCAATCCTGCGAAGGAGTTTTCCCGCGCCTCCTACGACATACGTAAGGGGATGGCATCCCTCGCCCGCATTGACGAAGTGCTCTCGGCACTCAATCCGATCCAAGACCCTGAGCATCCCCGGGCGATCCGCTTCGAGAGAGAGATCAGATATGATCATGTGTCTTTTCGCTACAATAACTACGACGACCACTGGATCCTGAGGGACGTTGACCTCACCATCCCCAAGGGAAAGACGCTGGCGATCGTGGGGGAGAGTGGCTCCGGCAAGAGCACTTTAGTGGACCTCCTGCCTCGCTTCTATGACGTGGACGAGGGCTCCATACGGATCGACGACACGGACATCAAGGAGCTGAGGATGCACGACCTGAGGATGCTGATGGGTAATGTCAATCAAGAAGCGATCCTCTTCAATGACACCGTCCGGGCCAATGTCGCTTTTGGCAACGAGGATGCATCAGATGAGGAGATCGTGGCAGCTTGCAAGGTGGCCAATGCGGACGACTTTATCAGAGAGCTCTCCGAGGGATACGAGACCAATATCGGTGATCGAGGCAGCAAGCTCTCCGGTGGGCAGCGGCAGCGACTGAGCATCGCGCGCGCCGTGCTCAAAGACCCGGACATCCTGATACTCGACGAGGCAACGTCTGCTCTCGATACCGAGTCCGAGCGACTGGTGCAGGAGGCGCTGGAGCACCTTATGAGAGGACGCACCACTATCGTTATCGCTCATCGTCTCTCCACGATTGTCAGTGCCGATCAGATCATTGTCCTGCACAAGGGAAGTATCGTCGAGCGAGGTACGCACGAGGAGCTGCTGGCTCAGGGGAGATACTACGCTCGCCTCGTCGCTATGCAGAAGCTATAGCTACTTCCTCCTCTACGATCTATTGCCTTTGCTGTGGAGCCCATAAGGGTGTGGTGTCTCATACCCGATGGATAGGTGCTCGATCTAATACCGATATTAGTGAAATCTAATATCGGTATCAGTCTTCTCTAATATCGGTATTAGTGATCACTAATACCGATATTAGTGATTACCTCTTGCCTCGCAGGGTAGGCATGATGGTGCAATGCGCCCTTGCGGGTGCTTCGTTTCCCACTCTTTACAATGAGTTGAGTGGCTTCTTTTGGCTAATTCGCATTTTGATGTGCCGTGACGGGGAGGGGTGAGAGATTACCTTTGTTGAGGGGAGGGCGTCAGGAGAAGTGGAGGGCGACTTGGTAGAGAAAGAAGTCGGTGTTTCTGGCTCCGTAGTTGACGCTGACGAAGCGCTGGAGGTTTTGATTGAGAGCCTCCGCCTTGGCATTGCTCTCCCTGCGGTAGAAGTATCTCAGGATGGGGGTGGAGTTTGACCGGAGGAAAGTTGCGATGTTGCGTACCTCCTCCACCTCACTTTCCATTCCTTCCTTGGTGATGAGCATAAGATCTGCCTCCTTTATCTTGTACTTCCGATCGCTGTACCGCGGTCGGATCGGCTC